>NZ_JANWVH010000029.1 GCF_025056915.1 Meiothermus sp.
CGCCGCAGGCCCATCCCAAAGCGCCGAGGCTTTGAACATCGGCCAGGGCCGAGGTTCACATCGGGGATTAGCTAAGATTTCTCCTAGTTGTCCCCGACTTTGGGGCAGGTCACCTACGTGTTACTCACCCGTCCGCCACTAACTGCCGAAACAGTCCGTGCGACTTGCATGTCTTAGGCATACCGCCAGCGTTCACCCTGAGCCAGGATCAAACTCTCCAAAAGCATTCGCCGCAAAAGGCGAATCTGAGTAGACCTGTGTCGAAGGTCTTTCCCGTTTAAAGCGTCCGGGAAAACGACGTTTGGTACGTGTTTCTGCTGATCTTTCTTTGTCAAGGTGCTTGGCTACCTCGCGGCAGCGCAACGAGAAGTGTACCGACTACCCCCCAAGCTGTCAAGCCCTACCTGGCGGGGGGGCTGGGGCGGTCGAATAAGCTCATCTGTGCGGCCCGGAGTTGCAGGGCCCGCAGCAGGTCGGTTTTGCTCAGGATGCCCACCAGGTTGCCCTCGGCGTCGGTGATGAGCAGCCTCGAGAACCCCTGTTCGGCCATACGTTGCAAAGCCTCGAGGGCCTCGGCGGTTTCGTTGACCTGTAGAGGAGGGCGCATGCGCTCCATCACCCGGGTTTGCGGCGAGGCTCCTTGCAGGTCTTCCAGGCTGATCAGGCCCAGGAGCCGCCCCTCTTCCACCACCGGGTAGCCCACGTGCCGCTCCTGCATCATCTTTTCCAGGAGCTCGGCCACGCTCAGACCGGGTGGCACGGTGCTGACCTGGCGGGTCATCAGGTCTTGCACCCGCAGACCCTCGAGGGTGCGGTTCAGCACGGCTTGTTCGGCCTCGGCGCTGGCGGCCATGAAGACAAAAAACGCTATCAGGAGCATGAAGAGGTTGCCCACCAGCAAACCCAGCAAGCCCAGCCCAAAAGCCAGCACTTTGCTGGTGGTCACGGCGGTGCGGGTAGCGACGAGGTAGGGCTGGTAAAGCGCCAGCAGGCTGCGCAGAATGCGCCCGCCGTCCAAGGGCAGGGCCGGGAGCAAGTTGAACAGGGCCAGGCTGAGGTTGATGAAGCTCAAATAGCCCAGCAAGAACTGCCCTTCGGCGGCGGCAGCGGGAAGTAGGCTGCGCAGCAGACCAAATAGCCCCGAAAGCAGCACGCTTACGATGGGGCCGGCAATGGCAATCACCGCTTCGGCGCCACGGGCGCGGGGTATTTGCTCGAGCTGCGCCACCCCTCCCAGAAGCCACAGGGTAATCTCGCGGGTCTGAACCCCGTAGGCCCGCGCGGTGAGGGCATGCCCGAGCTCGTGAACGAGCACGCTCAGGAAAAGGCCCAAGGCTGCCAGCAGGCCCAGCAGGTAGGGGGTGGGGCCTTGTAACAGTTCCGGCGGCGCGCTGATTTGCAGCAGCCGCAGGTAGACCGGAAGCTGGCTGCCAATCAGGAAGGCAAACAAAGGGAGCACGATCAGGAAGCTCAGGTCGAGCGAGACCGGGATGCCCAGCACTGAAAAGGGAAGTCGGATTCCACGCGAGAACATATTTCCCATAGTAGCGCTTAGGGGACAGGCCTGCCGCCCGCGAAAACGAGCCCATCTCTGGGACGAGACCCATGTTTTTGTGGCCCCGGTTCTGTTCGAGACAAAGCTTTCTTGAAGTCAGATGGCCATATCGCGCTCTTCGCAGACGTGGCCACCCATCCAGGCCGTTACTGTTTTGTTCAGAACCAGGCTTTTTCGAACTCGAGTGGCTCATAATATGTGAAGAGCGCTCTAAGACTGTGAAGGGTGTTCTAGACTGAGAGGATGCGGCTGGTGCTGGTTCCAACGCCCATAGGCAACCTCGAGGACATCACCTTGCGGGCTATCCGCACACTTCGGGAGGCCGAGGTAGTGGCCTGCGAGGACACCCGGCGCACCGGTGTTTTGCTCAAGCACCTGGGCCTCTCCAAACCCCTGGTGCGGCTCGACCAGCACACCGTGGGCAACGCCAAGCGGCTGTTGGAGGGCTACGAGCAGGTGGCTTACGTGACCGATGCCGGCACGCCGGGTATCTCCGACCCGGGCGCCGAGCTGGTGGCCCTGGCCTTGAAGGAAGGCTGGCAGGTGGAGGTGTTGCCCGGCCCCACGGCCCTGATTCCGGCCCTGGTGGCCTCGGGCCTGCCCACCGCGCGCTTTACCTTTGAGGGATTCCTGCCCCAGAAGCGCTCGGAGCGCCGAGAGCGGCTGGAACAGGTTGCGGTGGGCCGCACCGTGGTGCTCTACGAGGCCCCCCACCGCTTGCAGGAAACCCTGCTTGACCTCCTCCAGGTCTACGGCCCCGAACACCCGGTGGCCATTGCCCGCGAAATTTCAAAGCTGCACGAGGAATTCTGGCGGGGTCGCCTGGGCGATGCGCGGGAGCATTTCAAAGAGCCCCGGGGCGAGTTCGTGCTGGTGTTGGGGCCAAAGATGCCGCAGGCCGAAGGCCCAAAGCCCAGAGCCGAAGATTTGCTGGCGCTGCTCAAGGAGCGGGGACTCAAAGGCAAGGAGCTGGTCAAAGCCTTGACCGAGGCGGGGGTTCCCCGCAACCAGGCCTATGCACTGGCCCACCTGCCGGAGGCACCGAAAAACCGATGAGATGGTGGGTCGGGTGTCTTGAACCTCGTTTTGAGGCATGTCGCAAGCCAGCGTGCTTTCGGCCTTCAGCCTTGGGCTTTGGGCATTACCAGGAATGACACAAAACAGACCATTCTGAGTAAACTAACAGGCAGTTTTTGGCTGGCGGCCCTAAGGTTTTGGTGAGGGGGTTCTGCACGTGGAGTTTTTGGGATGAAACGAATTGCGGTTTTTACCAGTGGAGGCGATGCCCCTGGCATGAATGCGGCCATTCGCGCGGTGGTGCGTACCGGTGTGGCCCACGGCCTGGAAGTGATAGGCATACGCGGCGGCTACCAGGGCATGATCGAGGGCGACTTCGTCCCGATGGGGCCCCGGGACGTGGCCAACACCCTGCAGCGTGGCGGCACGATTTTGCTGACCGCCCGCAGCAAGGAGTTCATGACCCCTGAAGGGCGGGCAAGGGCGGCGGAAAACCTGAAGAAAGCAGGAATAGACGGGGTAATTGCGATTGGCGGCAATGGAACCTACACCGGCGCTTCCAAGCTCATCGCCGAGCACCACTTTCCGGTGGTGGGGGTGCCGGGCACCATTGACAACGACCTGTACGGCACCGACTACACCATTGGTTTTGACACGGCGGTGAACACGGCTTTGGACGCCATAGACCGGATCCGCGACACGGCGGCCAGCCACTCGAGGGTCTTTTTCATCGAGGTGATGGGGCGGCATGCGGGCTTCATTGCCCTCGAGGTAGGTATTGCAGGTGGAGCCGAGGTGATCGTCATTCCTGAAATCCCCACCAGTGCCCAGGAATGTGCAGAAATCATCAACAAATCGGCAGAGAAGGGCAAGCGTTCCTCCATTGTGGTGGTGGCGGAGGGCGGCTATGAGGGCGGGGCTGAACAGCTGGCCAGGGATGTGCGGCAGTTCTCCGGTTTTGAGGGCCGGGTGACGGTGCTAGGCCACATCCAGCGCGGCGGCAGCCCCACCGCCAAAGACCGGGTGCTCGCCAGCCGCCTGGGGGCCGCGGCGGTGGAGGCGCTTTTGAGCGGGGCCAGCGGGGTGGCCATCGGCGAGGTCAACGGTGAAATTCGCCTCACGCCCTTCAAAGAGGCCATTGAAAAGCGCAAGGACATCGAGCGCAAGAAGCACGAGCTAGCCAGCGTACTGGCCCTGTAGAGCCCTCTTCACACCTCATGCGCCATTCGAGTTAGAGAAAGCCTGGTTCTGAACAGAACAGGGGCCGCCTGGATGGGCGGCCACGTCTGTGAAGAGCGCGATAGAAAAGGGAGTCCCTTTCCGGGGCTCCCTCTGGATATGGGAAAAAACTTATGGGACGACGAAATCACCGGATGTGCTGGCGGTTTTGTACTCGAGGCCCCCGACTGCGGCAAATCCAAGACCGAAAATAGCTTCCTCGCTCAAGAGCGCGGGGGCCGTGGAGAGCAGTTCGCTCAGGGTTTTGTTTGAAGTGACGGCCCGAACCAGCCATTCCACGCTCTCCCCGCTAAAGGGTTTGGCCGAAAAGCCGCCAAGGGCCGTAAGGTCGGGAAAGCTGTAGCTGGTGCTGCTACCCAACCAGCCTTTGCTGACAGTGGCGGCTAAAAACCCAACTGGGCTCCAGGCAATCAACATTTGGTAGGCCCTGAACTGAGGGTCGCTGGCCAGGTGCGTCAGGTTGTTGAAGGTTGGAAGGGCTGCGGGGTTCACGCTGTATCCGCCGGGCCATTCTGCAGGCAGGCTAAAGCTCAGGGCCGCTGGGGTCGAAAAGCTTCGAATGTGGGCTACCTCACGACCCAAACTGCTGGCCCAGCCAAGTGCAAAGTAAAGGTCTTCGGCGCCCGCGCCGGGAAGCGCTGCATAGCTGCCACCAGCGGATGTACCGCTGCCCACGCGTGCGTATGCATTGTTCTTGCTACGGAACCGAACCGAGTAACTGCCCGTAAAACCGGCGGGTGGTGTGAAGGCGTTGACCGTTTGGCTGGTTACAGCATCGGAGGCCGTCAGGGTGAAATTCTGGCCCGTCAGGTTGCTGCTGGCATTGAGATTGTGAACGATGCGGGCCCGTTGCAAGGTGGAGCTGCTGTTGAAGCCCAGCACAAGGAGATCCTGGCCGGAGCTCGAGGGGATATTGATGCTGTAGGAGCCGCCGTTGGCGATATCGGTGCCTTCCGAAATGAAGGCGCTGACACGGTAAGCACTCCCGGCCCCCAGGCCGGTGTTCACCGTGCCCTCCACCCGCGACAGATTTCCGTTCAGAGACCCACACATCACGCTGATCTTGGTGGTTTCCGCAATGGAGAGCTGGTAAATGCGGGCAAGTTGAACCGCACCCAGACCCAGGCCCAGTGTGAAGGGGCACGAGATAGCAACCCCGTAACGGGTTTCTCCGGAGGGCACGGTAAGTTTGAGCTGCCCTGTGGCGCTAGGCAACAGAGGCTGCCACGCCCCATTGCCAGTCTGAGCGGCAGCGGCCAGAGGATTAATGGGATTGTTGGCCAGGTCTATTACGCTGATCTCGACGATTGTGCCTGAGGGGCCACCCCCTCCACAGGCGGCTAAAATTGCACTCAGGGAACCATACAGAAAGAGCCTTTTTGCTGGCATTCAAACCTCCTTGCCCAGTGGTTTTCTGTTCGATGGCTTTGGTTGAGTTTGTTGTGGAAACCAAGAAATCTCCCTGCCCAAAACACGAAAACCAATCAAGGCGTCCAAACCCTACAAGCTTCAGCGTTATGTTTGCGTTACTTTGGGATAAGCCAAGCCGACCCGACCTGTTTAGGGGTTGAAGAACCGAGCCTTGGGTTTTAGCCTGCGCCACAACTACTTGGGGCCGAGGTGGCATCATGGGGACATGAAAGATCTCGAGGTCGCTACCCTGGGAGGTGGGTGTTTTTGGTGCTTGGAGGCCGTTTACAACGAGCTGAAAGGCGTAGCCAAGGTGGTGTCGGGGTACTCGGGGGGGCACGTCCCCAACCCCAGCTACGAGCAGGTCTGCGGCCAGCAAACCGGCCATGCCGAGGTGGTTCAGGTGACCTTTGACCCCCGTGTGGTTTCGTACCGCGAGATTTTAGAGGTGTTTTTCACCATTCACGACCCCACCACCCCCAACCGCCAGGGCAACGATGTGGGGCCGCAGTACCGCTCGGTCATTTTCTACCACTCAGCCGAGCAGAAGGCCGTGGCCGAAGAGGTGATGAAAGCCCAGCAGGAGGTGTGGGAAAACCCCATCGTGACCGAGCTGGTGGCTTTTGAGCGGTTTTATCCTGCCGAGGGCTACCACCAGCAATACTTCAAGCGCAACCCCGACCAGCCCTACTGCGTATTTGTGGTCGGCCCCAAGGTGACCAAGTTTCGCAAGCAATATTCTGACCGGCTGAAGAGCGCTTGGGCCTGATGGGGTTCGGTGCGCCGGTAGGGTTTTATCTGCATTCTGCGGTACACTCCTGACATGGCCCAGGGGCAGAGCAAAAGCAAGTATTACGTGGTCTGGAAGGGCCGCCAAACCGGCATCTTCTCTTCCTGGCCCGAAGCCGAGGCGCAGGTCAAGGGTTTTGTGGGGGCCCAATACAAGGCTTTTGGCAGCCCGGATGAGGCCCGGCGGGCCTTCGCTGGAAAGTTCGAGGATTACAGGGGCCAGAAAGCCAGTCAGGAGAGGCTTTTAGAGGTGCCACCCCCGCTCACCCCCAGCTACTGTGTGGATGCAGCCTGTAGCGGCAATCCGGGTTGGCTCGAGTACCGCTGCGTGGACACCCAGACGCGCAAGGAAATCTTTCGCCGGGGGCCCTTTGCCCAGGGCACCAACAACGTGGGGGAGTTTTTGGCCCTGGTGGAGGCCCTGATGTGGTGCCAGCAGAAGGGCTATGCATGGCCCATCTATTCGGACTCGGTGAATGCGATAGCCTGGGTCAAAGCCAAGCAAGCCCGCACCCACCTGAGGCGCACCCCTGAGAATGCCGAACTGTTCGAGCGGATAGCTCAGGCCGAGGCCTGGCTGCGCTCCCACCGCTACCCCAACCCGGTGCTCAAATGGCAGACCGAAAGCTGGGGAGAAAACCCCGCCGATTTTGGCCGCAAGTAGAGCGCTCTTCGCATGTTTTTTCCAGAAAGCTCTGTCCTGAACAGAACGAGGGCCGCGAAAATATGCGCCTCGGATTAGACGCCTGCCCATTTTCGTAGGCGGCCACGCCGGTGAAGAATGCGATTGGGGCCTAGGGGTGGTTGACGGATGGCAACAAGGCTGCCCTGAGGATGGGGTTCGCCGAGGCCCAGTCGAACAGGGGGCGGGCGAAGGGACTGCTCACGATGCCATCTTTGATGCCAGTGGGCATCTGTTCGGAGGGGTAGCGCAAGGCCCCGGTGGAGGCCACAAACTCGCTGGGGAAGCTGACCCAGATGGTGATGGCCAGGAACAGACCCCACAACAGCCCGCCAAAACCGCCCACAACGGCCTCGGCGGTGGGGGTCAAACGGGCGAGCGGAATGAGGTGGGTGACGTAGGCCATGCCCAGGCCCAGAACCAGTGCCAGCAGCGGCAGGACAAAATTGGGCACCCAGGGGGTGACCACCGGAGCCAGCAACACATACAGCACCAGCGCCGGGAGCACCGCCAGGGTAAAGGGAGCCCCCTGGCGGATGCCCACCGCCAGGGCTGCCGCGAGAACAAAGAGGGCCATCAGATCGAGCCAGCTCAACATTGATTTGCAGTATACCCGAGGCGCACCCCCCCGCAGCGCGTTTTTGACCCAGACCTGGCCAAACTGCGCTACTATAACGCTTATGAAGGAGCGCTTTTGCGAGGATGGACGGAGCCGCCTCGAGGCCCACCCGGACTACCAGGCCGAGCGGAAAGCCCGTGTGGAAGCCATCAAGGCCGAGTACGCCCCCCGGCTGGCGCAGGCGCGTGGCTTTCAGCGTTTGCGCCTAAAGTGGCAGATGTGGCAGGCCATCCGCCGGCTAGGCCCTTCGGAGGCGTCGCTGTGGGGGGCTGCGGGCGTCAGCGCCGAATGGCGAAGCCCTGCTGCTCCAGAGCAGTGATGATGCTTTGCATGAAGGCGTCGGTCTCGAGGTCGGTCAGGGTGCGCTCGGGGTGGCGGAAGGTGAGGTGAAAAGCCAGGCTCTTTTCGCCCTCCCGGAGCGGTTTGCCCCGGTACACATCGAAGATTTCCAGCTTCTCCAGCCGTTCGCCGGCGCTGCTGCGGATGATGCGCTCAATTTCGGCATAGGGGGTGCGCTCGGGGGCGACCACGGCCAGGTCGCGCATGGAGGCCGGGTATTTGGCGATGTCGGTGAAGGTGCCGGGGCCTTTGCGCAGAGGCAATGCGAGCTCGAGCAAGAACACCGTCGGCAGTTCCAAAGCGGCGGCGATGGCCGGGTGCAAAGCCCCGATGTGGCCTGCTTTCTGGTCGTTCCAGTAAACGGCCCCGCTGATGCCGGGGTGCAGGTAGGGCGCGACCTCCTGCTCGACCCGCACCCGGCTGCCCAGGTTCCGCGCGGCGGCCTCGAGCAGCCCCTTGAGGGCGAAGAAACCCCCGCCCAGGCCCTTCTGCCAAAGCCCCGGCACCGCATCGCCCAGAAGCAAAGCCGAGAGGCGGGGGGTTTCGGCCTGGTTGAAGACATTGCCGACCTCAAAAAGGAGGAAAGGCCCCTCTTCGCCCTGGGCCAGGGCGGTTTGCAGGTTCTTGAGCAGGCCGGGGTAGAGCGCGGTGCGAAGGGCGGTGCGCTCGGGGGTCTGGGGGTTTTGCATATAGACGCTGGGGGCTGGCGCCCGCATCAGCTCGCACTCCTGGGGCGACGACCAGGCGTAGTTCAACACCTCCTGGAAACCCAGCCCGGCCATCACCTGCTTAAGCCGCTCGGTGGCCTCGTAGGGTGCGTCCACGCCCAGGTTGTCGGGGTGAGGGAAGAAGCTGGGCAGGGTGGTGGGAATCTGGTCGTAGCCCACGATGCGGGCTATCTCCTCGATCAGGTCTTCCTCGAGGCCGAGGTCTACCCGGTGGCTGGGCGGCGTGACCTCCCAGACCCCTGACTGGACGGAAGGCTGCACGCTGCAACCCAGGCGCTCTAGCACCTCGCGCTGGGTGGCCTCGGGGTAGTCCATGCCCACCAGCCTCGAGGCGTAGCTGGGACGGAAGGAAATGGGCTGAGGGGGCCGGGTGTGGTTCAGGTCGAGGCGTTCCTGGGCCACCTCGACCCCCTCGCTCCAGGACTGCAAAAGCTCCATGAAGCGGTCGGCGGCCCGCGGCGGCCCCTCGGGGTCCACCCCGCGTTCGAAGCGGTAAGAAGCCTCGGTCTTGAGGCCCTGGCGCTTGGCGGTGCGGCGCACCCGCACGGGGTCGAAGTGGGCGACCTCGAGGGCCACCTCGGTGGTGCCCTCGCGGATCTCGTCCTCGGCCCCGCCCATCACCCCGGCCAGCCCGGCGGGGCGGGTCTGGGAGCCTTCCTTGACCGCAATGAGCAGGTCGCGCTCGTCCAGGGTGCGCTCCACCCCGTCCAGCGTGACCAGCTTCTCGCCGGGGCGGGCCCGGCGCACGACCAGCCCTTCGCCGATGAATGCGGCGTCGTAGGCGTGCATGGGGTTGCCAAGCTCGAGCATGGCGTAGTTGGTGGCGTCCACCACGTTGGAGATGGGGCGCATCCCGGCAGCGTACAGGCGGCGCTGCACCAGGAGCGGGCTGGGGCCTACCCGCACCCCCCGCGCATAGGAGAGGGTGAAGCGGTCGCAGCCCTCGGTGTCTTCAATCCAGACCCCAAAGGGCAGGGCCAGGGGGGTGGTTTTGGGCTTGGGGTGGGGCCTGACCAGGCTCAGGCCCAGGGCGGCCAGGTCGCGGGCCACCCCGTACACCGAGAGCCAGTCCGGGCGGTTGGGGGTAATCTCGATTTCGATCACCTCGTCGGGGCCCCAGACCTCGGCCAGGGGGGTGCCGGGGGGCAGGGCCTCGGGGGCGAACTCCAGGAGGCCGCCGGCATACTCCCCCAAGCCCAGCTCCTTGGCCGAAAGGGCCATGCCATAAGACTCGAGTCCGGCAATTTTCCGCACCCCCAGCTCGGTTCCGTCGGGCAACACTGCCCCCGGCAGGGCCAGCGCCACCCCCATCCCGGCCCTGGCGTTGGGCGCGCCGGAGACCACCTGCACCTCCCGCCCGATGTCCAGCACCAGCCGGCGCACCTCCTTGCCTTCCAGGTTGTCGGCGGCCAGCACCCGGGCAAACACGATGCGGCTGTGTGGAGCGGTCAGGCCAGTGATGGACTCGGTCTCGAGGCCCAGCCCGGCCAAAAGCTCTTCCAATCGCGCGCTGCCGGGCGCATCGGGCAGGAATTCCTTGAGCCAGCTATAGACGA
Source organism: Meiothermus sp. (assembly GCF_025056915.1). Lineage (GTDB taxonomy): Bacteria > Deinococcota > Deinococci > Deinococcales > Thermaceae > Meiothermus. The sequence goes on from NZ_JANWVH010000029.1 coordinate 9,935, forward strand.
TTTTCATGGAAACCTCGTTTTAGGCAAAGGCAACTTACATCTGGTTCTGTCGGCCCGGATTCTTTCAAGGCGTCACATGTCGCAGGTCTTTGATGGTTGGCTGCGGGCAGGCGCCATAGCTAACCTCTGAACTGCCGCAAAAAGCTCAGGCGGTTCTGGTAGAAGTAGCGAATATCCGGGATGCCGTAGCGCAGCAAGGCCAGCCGCTCGACCCCCATTCCAAAAGCCCAGCCGGTCATGCCCTCGTAGGCCCTGGGCAGGCCCTGCTGCTCGCGGTAGTCGTCCACGGCCTTGAACAGGTAGGGGTGCACCATGCCCGCCCCGCCGAGCTCGAGCCACTTCTGCCGCTCGGGCCACCACATGGCAAACTGTACCCCCGGCTCCACAAAGGGGAAGTAGGTCGGCTGGAAGCGGGCCTTGCCCTCCTCGCCAAATAGCCCCCGGGCCAGCTCGCTGATGGCTCCTTTGAGGTCGGCCATGGTGATGTCGGGCCCCACCACCAGGCCCTCGAGCTGATGGAACATGGCCTCGTGCGAGGCGTCGGTCTGCTCGTAGCGGAACACCCGCCCCGGCACCACAATCCGAAAGGGCGGGGTGTGCTGGATCATGTAGCGAATCTGCATCCCCGAGGTGTGGGTGCGCAGCACCGCCCCCCCCAGGCTGTTCACGCTCTCGCCGAAGGGGCCCCGGATGGTGAAGCCGGGCCCTGGGTCGAACGTCACCCAGAAGGTATCCTGCATGTCCCGCGCGGGGTGCCACTCGGGCATGTTGATGGCGTCGAAGTTGAAGAACTCGCTCTCCACCTCCGGCCCCTCCACCACGCTAAAGCCCTGCTTGCGAAAGATGCCCACCAGCTCTTGCAGAATCAGGCTGGTGATGTGCAGCCCGCCCGAGGGAAAGGCATAGCCGGGGAGCGAAACGTCCAGGGACTCCTGCAAAAGCCGCTCTTGCAGGGCCTGTTCCCTGAGCCAGGCCTCGCGGGCCTCGAGGGCTTTTTCCAGGGCCTCCTTCCACTCGTTCAAAACCCGGCCCTTTTCCCTGCGTTCTTCGGGCGCGAGCCGACCCAGGGTTTTCATCTCCTGGGTGAGCAGGCCATTCTTGCCCAGATACTGTACCTTCAGGCCCTGCAGGCTCTCCAGCGTGGGGGCCTTGCCAATCTCCTCCAGTGCTGCTTCAAGGTTCATCCAGCCTCCCAAAAAACCCCGCCCAGTCTACCCAAAAGCGATGGGCGGCACACAGGCCGCCCACGAGAGAGTGTTGCATCTCCCGCGGGCCTACCTAAAAAACCACCTCCCGACCATAACCGGCCCCCAGCCTACCACCCCCAGGAAAGCCGGGTCAATCGTCACAGGCTGCTCCACCACCGCAAGGCGCTCCCAGCTTTGACCATTGGAGTTGAAACGTGCCCTTGGAGCCGCATCTCCGCAGAGAGGCTGTAAGCCCAGGAGCCGCCCTCACGGTTGCCTTCATCCATCTGTGCCACACTGGGCTCGATGACCTACGAGGCCTTTGTCGAGACCGCCGAGCGATTGTGGGAGGAAATCCCCGCCGAGTACAAGCGCGGGCTTCACGGCATTCATATACTGGAACAGCTCAAACCCGACCCCGACGAACCCGAACTGCTGCGCCTGGGCGAGTACCACGACCCCGGCTACCCTTCGGTGCTGGGGGGCTACGAGGGCATAGGCCGGCACATCGTCCTTTACTACGGCTCGTTCGCGGCCCTGGCCGCCCATGACCCCGATTTCGACTGGGAGGGGGAAATCTGGGAAACCCTGCTGCACGAGCTTCGCCACCACCTAGAGTCGCTGGCCTGGCGGGACGACCTCGTTCGGGAGGACATCCAGAACCTGCGGCAGTATCGAGAACGGCAGGAGTGACCGGAGCTGTGTGTCTGTGTGCAACGATAAACCAGATTCGCTTGGTTTGTGAGGCAGAAGCCAGCCCTGCCGTGGTTGTCCGTGCAAAAAATACTGCCCCGAAGTGCTTCGGGCAAACCGGCCAGAGGGAGTTTCCACCCACGCGCCCCAAAAGGTGCTGGTCTGCCCAAAGCTGGCGTGACCCATTTCAGGCCCGGTTCGGTCTGCGTATGATTTTTCCGTGGACTACGAGGTACTCATCGTGGGTGCGGGGTTTGCCGGTTCCGAAGCTGCGTATGCCCTGGCTAAGCGAGGGGTGCGGGTGGGGCTGGTGACCACCAGCCTGGACTCGGTCTTCCTGCCCTTCACCCCCATCCAGCCTCCCTTCCCCCAGGGTTCGCTGCTGGCCGAGGTGGGCCAGGACGGGCTTAGGGGCTGGGAGTTGCACAGCCGGGCCAAGTATCGCCTGGAAAACCAGCCCAACCTGCACCTCCTGCAACTCTCGGTCACCCGTTTGCTGCTGGAAGGGCCGGGGGTGGTGGGCATCCAGAGCTGGGAAGGCCCGCGCAAGACTGCGCCCAAGGTGGTTCTGGCGGTGGGGAGCTTTCTTTCGCCCAGGCTCTATATAGGCAGCGTGGCCGAGGAGGCCGGGCGGCTCTCGGAGGTGGCCTACCCCGACCTGTACGAGCACCTTCAGCAGCTTGGTTTTGCCTTCACCACCCAGGAGGCCCAGGTGGCCGAGCAGGGCGGAACCCCCGGCTACCGGGTGGAGTACCGGGTTTTCGCCGAGGGCGAGTGGGATCGGGCCACCTTCCGGCTTTGGCGCTTGGAGGGGCTGTACGCGGTGGGCCTGTGCGTGCTGGGGCAGGGGAGTTATGCTCGGATGGCCGAGGAAGGGATGCGGCTGGCGGAAAGCCTCCGGCCAGGGGCTGAGAGCTGACGCAAGAAGAGGGGTAGGTCGTAAGTCCACAGTCAACACTCCCTGGTGGAAAGTCGAAAGTGGACTGTGGGGGGGATGTTTGCGGGCCGAGGGGCGCCACCTGCGGCTACAGAAGCCGTTGGGATTTGGCTTCAACCAACTCGAGTATTTTTCTGTCCAGCCGCGACAAGGGGCGGTGTGCGGGGTTTTCCTGGGCCGCCCAGGGGGCCCGGTAGACCCGGATGCTGAGCTTGCGGTGGGTGAAGTCGTGGCGCAGGGCGCCCACCGGCTCGGCTGTTTCCAGCCCGAAACGGGCCAGAAGACGCTCCAAAGCCCCCGGGCCTTCCTCCATGGGAACCCCCCACAGCCCGCCCAGCACCCGGCCCCGGCGCTGCTCCAGGAAGATGCCCCCAGGCCCCTGCAAGACCAGGGCGGCGACCTCGAGGTTCTTCTGCTGGCGCCTCCTGGGGGCAGGGTAGCGCTCGGGGTGGGCTTTCCCCCGGCAAAAGCCGGCCAGCGGGCAGCCTCCGCAGCCTGGGTTCTGGGGGGTGCAGACCGTGGCCCCCAGCTCCATCAGAGCCTGGTTCCAGTCGCCGGGCCGGGCTCCGCTGCCCAATAGCCCCGCCATCAGGGCATCGGCAGCGGCCTGAAGCGCTTTGGGGGTCGGGTTTTCCCAGGCATACAGGCGCGACAGCACCCGCCGCACATTGCCATCCACGGCTGCCACTGGCTCGCCAAAGGCAATGGAAGCCACCGCTGCGGCGGTGTAGGGGCCAATGCCGGGCAGGGCCCGCAGCTCTGCATACGACCGGGGCAAGGCCGTGACCTGCTGGGCCAGCCGGTGCAGGTGGCGGGCCCGGGCGTAGTAGCCACAGCCCTGCCAGGCCCTCAAAACGGCCTCGAGGTCGGCCTGGGCCAGCGCAGCCAGGGTGGGAAACTGCTGTAAAAAACGCCGGTAGTAGGGGATGGCCTGCTCAACCTGGGTTTGCTGCAACAGCACCTCCGAGAGCAGGATCCGGTAGGGGTCGGCCTCGCCTCGCCAGGGCAGCTTGCGCTGGTGGCGCCGGTACCAGGTCAGCAAGAGGCGGTGCAGGTCGCCGGGCATTTGGGGTGGGGCCTCTCCTTGGGGCCTAGCCTTGCGAAACCAGTTGCCGGTGCACCACCATCAAGCACCGATCCTGCACCACCCTAATCCCGGCCTGCTGCAGGGTTTCGGCGAAGGCGTGGTTCACGATTCCCGATTGCAGCCAGACCAGCCGGGGCCGGGCGGCCAGAATCTCTTCCAGGTGCTCGGGCAAGGCATCGCTGCGGCGGAACACGTCCAGGATGTCCGGGGCTTCGCCCAGGTCGGTCAGCCGGGCCACGATTTTGCGGCCCCACAGCTCCTGCCCGGCATAGGCGGGGTTGACCGGAAGCAGGGTATAGCCCCGCTGCCTGAGGTAGTCGGGCACGTAGAAAGCCGGTTTGCTGGGGTTGGGGTGGGCACCCAGAACGGCCACGGTGCGGGCCTGAAGCAAGAACTCACGCAGGTTGTCCACCCTGGCCTCCTAAAAGCGCGATTATCTCGCCAAACCCGGCCTCCTCGGCGACTTGCAGGGGGGTTTTGCCCTGGAAGTCGGGCTTGTTCAGGTCGGGGTGGGCGTGCTCCAATAGCCAGCGCACCACCTCGGTGTGGCCCCGCCGAACCGCCAGGCTCAAAGCCTGCTGCACCCCTGCCCGGGCCCCCTGCCCCCAGACCAGCTCGAGCATCTTTGGCAGCCCCGAGAGCGCCGCGTGGGGCAGCAGGGGGATGCCGTGGGCGCCTTTGTACTGGGCTAGGGCCGGGTTTTGCTGAAGCATCCCCCGCACGCGGGCCAGGTCGCCCAGCATGGCGGCGGTTGTGATTTCCAGGGGCGCTCCCTGGGCCAGCAGGTACTCTGCGATGGCCCGCTGTCCGGTGTGGGCCGCTGCTTGGATGGCGGTCTCGAGGTCGCCGGGCCGCCACTCGGCGGCCAGGTTCAAAAGCTCGGGGGTTTCCCTGAGCAAAGCCTGCACCTCGTTCAAATCGCCGTGGGCGGCCATCACAAACGCGCGGATGCGTTCGGGGGTGGGCATACCCTAAGCCTACCGCAGAAAGCGCTCGGGGTGGGTGGCCTGGTAGAGCCGCCAGGTATCCCAGTCCCGCGGCAGATTCCGGCCCTCCGCCCAGCTCCAGAAGTTCATCAGCATCGAGCGGGCGGTGCGGGTCTCGTGGTAGAAGATGTCGGCCCCCAAGCCCCCCTCTTCCATCAGGCCCGAGTCGTAGTAGGCTTGCAGCGCCGCCTGCAGGTTGTAGGGTATCTGGCGGAAGTCCACCTGGACGTGGTTCTCGCCGACCTCCACCACCACGTACTGGGCCCGCACGTCCCCGTTGAAGGGGGCCCCCACCGCCCCGCTGTTGATGACCAGGGCCTCGCCCAGCGGGTACATGAAGGGGCGGTGGGTGTGCGAGCCGACCAGGAGGCGGGCCGGGTAGTCCTCGCAAATTTGGGTGAGGGTGTCGGGGGCCTGGTGCTCGTCGTAGCCCTCCCGGTAGTGGCGGGGCGAGCCGTGGGTAACCCGTATAAGCACGCTTTCGCCCAGTCCTTCGGCTTTATCCAGCCCAAACACCCGCTGGGGCAGCTCCGCGATGGCTACCTGGAAGGGCAGGGTGCTCAGCCAGTCCAGGTGGGCCTGGGGGAGCCGGGCGACCGACCAGGCGGTGGGCTCGAACAAGGGGTCGTGGTAGAGGTTGGCCAGCGAGGGGTCGCGCCGGGCCCACTTCACCAGCAGGTCGTCGTGGTTGCCCAGGGTGAACCAGAAGCCCTGGGGGGCCAGGGTGCGCTGCTTGGAAGCAGATAAGTCCAGCAGGCGCTCCAGTACCTCGCGGTTGGAAGGCCCCCGATTGACCATGTCGCCGTTGACCACGACCAAATCGGCCCGCACCTCTTGCAGGTCGCTCAGGACGGCCTCGAGGGCCGGAAGGTTGCCGTGGATATCCGACAGGATGGCTACACGCATACTAGTTTCCGGGCAGGAAGGGGCTGCCTTGAAGGGAGACGATGCCGGTCGCAAGGGCCACCAGGGCCAGCAGGCTGACCAGGCTCAGAGCCTGCAAAAACAGCCAGAAAAACTCGCGCAGGCCCCACAGCGGCGAGGTTTTGGGGGTCTGGCGCAGCCACAAAAAGCCTGCCAGGGCAATCGCCCACAAAAAAGCCAGGACAACCAGCGCTCTACCCACACCGTCTTAAGGGTAGCAGCTGGCCCCGGTTCAAAACTGCAAGGTTTCCACCTTTTGGCCAGCCTGCTGCAATAGCCTCGCTAGAGGCCGCTCTGGGCCGTTGCTGTTTGGCGGGTGCTTTTTTACCGACCCCCCTCGCCCGAATCCGAGCTGGTGCCTGAGCCAGGGATTCCGCTTCGCGGGTTGGGGGCTTGTCCGGCGTTCACGCTGGCCCAGGCGTAGGAAGAGCGCAGCAAATCCAGGTCTTTCTGATCCACCACGCCATCGCCGTTGAGGTCGCCTTCCAGTTTGGGGGCCGGGGGGGTGGGCGCAGGCTGGCCCTGGGTGGGGGTTGGGCCGGGTTGGGTTGACGGCGGGGTGGGTTGCGTCGGCTCGGGTTGTGAAGCCTGTGCTTGCTCCGGTTGGGGTGGCGGGGCTTGGCCAGGTTGGGGTGGCTGCGCTTGTTCAGGTTGTGTGGGCTGCGCTTGTTCAGGTTGCGGTGGCGGGGCTTGTTCAGGTTGTGTGGGCTGGGCAGGGCTTTGGGGTGCGCTGGCAGGGGTTGTGGCTGCCTGGCTTTCGGCGGGGGCTGCCGGGGCGGGGGTGGGGTTGTTGGCAGGGGCCTGGGCTAAGCGGCGGCCCCAGTTGCGGGCAAGGGCCTCGAGGTCGCTGTACTTGTAACGCCCCTGGGTGCTCAGCCGTTCGATGGGCTGGGCATTGCCGGCCAGCTTGCTGTTCTTGTCGTAGAAGGCCACCCTGGTCTCGCGGAAGCTCGCCTCGGGCCGGACTTTTTTCTCGGGCAGGGGGGTGGCGGTAAAGCGGAAGACCTCAAAGTCCTTGCGGGGGCCGGTAAAGGCCGCGTCTATGTCCACCACGCCCTTTTCCTCGTCGTAGCGAAGCACATAGAGCACGCCGGAATCGGCCTTGAAGCTGTCCAGGGCGGCTTTCAGGTCCTTGAGGGCAATCTGGGCGTGGAAGCCCCGGGCCTCGCGGTCGCGTACCCGGAACAGGTAGGGGAAGGGGTCGGTGACCTCGGCCAGGGGAAAGACCTGATCGAGCCGGGGGGGCGGGGTTTCGCCAATGCTCAGGGTCACCTTCTGGGTGCGGCTGGACAGGTTGGCGTCCTCCACGCTTACGGTCAGCTCGAATGTGCCCTTCTCCTGGGGGGTGCCGCTGATGCGCCCGCTGCTGTAGCTGAGCCCTTTGGGCAGGTTGCCCTCGAGGCTGAACCGGTAGGGCCGGATGCCGCCGTCGGCGGTGAGGGTGACGTTGTAGGGTTCGTCTACATACCCTGGGTCGAATCGCAGCGTAAGGCGCAGGGGTTGTCGGCTTTGATTGGTTTGGTTATCGGAACCACAAGATGCAAGCAGAAGGCTGGCGGCCAGGAGCAAACCCGGCCAGACCACTCCCCACGCGACAAACCTGGGCATACCTTCAGTTTAGGCGCCAAGATGAAGCTTCGTTGTGAAAATGGCCCTGGTGCCTTTGACCCCAGGGTGCGCAGCGCCCGGTCTATGGGCCCCGCTCATCCCGACCCTGAGGTCCAGAAATGGCCTGGCGTGCAGACTCCAACCGCGACTTTGGCTCGCCTGCACGGGCGGCTCAGGCTTTCCTCATCCCTTGTATAGTGGGGGGCATGAGCGTCAAGCCCGACTGGTGGATACGGGAAAAAGCCAAGCAAGGCATGATTGAGCCGTTTGAGGAACGCCTGGTGCGTGAGGGGGTGATTAGCTATGGGCTCTCGAGCTTCGGCTACGACCTGCGCGCAGCCCGCGAGTGGAAAATTTTCGCCAATGTATTTCACACCATTGCCGACCCCAAGGGCCTGGACCCCAAGAGCTTTGTGGACTACGAGGGCGACGAGGTCATCATCCCCCCCAACTCCTTCGTGCTGGCCCGCAGCATGGAGTATATCCGCATGCCCGATAACGTGCTGGCCATTGCCATCGGCAAGAGCACCTATGCGCGGGTGGGCATTGTGGCCAACATCACCCCGCTGGAGCCGGGCTGGGAGGGGCACGTGACCCTCGAGTTCTCCAACACCACCCCCCTGCCGGCCAAGATGTACGCCGGGGAGGGTGTGGTGCAGCTGGTCTTCTTCGAGGGCGAGCGCCCCGAGGTGACCTACAGCGACCGCAAGGGTAAGTACCAGGGCCAGCGGGGCATTACCCTGCCGAGAATATAAGGCAGGCCGAAGGCCCAGGGCCCAAAGCCAGAAATCACTGGCCGCTGCGCTCAACGCTCGAGCCTGCTGGTATGTTCTCATCCGGGCCGGTAAACTGGGGCCGATGCGGGTTGCGCTGATGGTGGCCATCTTGCTGGCGCTGGCTGCTGCTGCTTACGTGCTGTGGCAGGGAGGCAGCCCGGAGCCTGGTTTTGGAGGAAACATGGAAGCCCTGCCCTACAAGTCCGACAAGCCCGTGACCAAGTTTGCCAAACCCGAGCAGGTGATTGATGCGGCCCGGTTCGACTACTTCGCCGAAATCGAGACCAGCAAGGGGAAAATCGGCATAGACCTGTACGAGACCGAGGCCCCCAACACGGTGAACTCGTTCGTGTTTCTGGCCCTGCACCGCTACTTCGAGGGCATCGTGTTTCACCGGGTGATTCCGGGGTTTGTGGCCCAGACCGGCGACCCCACCGGCACCGGCATGGGCGGCCCAGGCTACCAGTTTGGCCTCGAGGTGACCCCCAGGCTCAACTACGACAGAAAAGGTGTGCTGGGCATGGCCCGCACCATGGACCCCAATTCCAACGGCAGCCAGTTCTTCATCACCTACGGCCCCACCCCCAACCTCAATCAGCAGTACACCATTTTCGGCCAGGTGACCCAGGGCATGGAGGTGGTGGAGAAAATCAACCCCACTGAAGGCCCCATGGCCAAACCGGAGCGCGACAAGATTCTGTCGGTGAAGATATTTGCCAGAAGCAAATAGGCCCACCGTCCATCGCCGATAGCTTCCGGCCTGCATGATTCCCGAAGGCACCCGCTACTTTCTGCCGCCCGAGGCCCGTCTGCGTCGCGAGATGGAGGAGCGGCTGTTTCGGCTTTTGTTCGGCTGGGGCTACGAGCCGGTGGAGCTGCCGGCCCTGGAGCTTTACGACCCCCAGCACACCCTGGCCGAGCGGGCCTTCAAGCTGGTGGACAAGACCGGCGAGGTGCTGGCCTTGCGCTCGGAGTTCACCACCGCCGTGGCCGGGCTGTTGCAAAGCCACGGCCTGAGCACCCCCGGCCAGCCGGTGCGCGTGCAGTACGCCGGAACCCTCTGGCTCAGGGAGGCCAACGCCGAGCTGGGGCGCAGCCGCGAGTTTCGGCAGGTGGGGGCCGAGCTGGTCGGCGTCAGCAGCCCCCAGGCCGATGCCGAGGTACTCGAGCTGGCCTGGGAGGCCCTTCAGCTTATCGGCTTCCCGGAGGCCAAAATCGAGGTGGGGCTGCCCGCGCTGGTGCGGGACTTGCTGGAGGCCACGGGCCTCTCCGCAGCGCAAAAAGAACACCTACGGCAGGCCATCCACCGCAAGAACAGCCCCGAGCTGGAGTTTCTGCTGGGCCACTACCAGGTGCACCCCGGCCTGCACGAAGCCCTGCGGGCTTTGCCCGACCTGTACGGCGGGCGCGAGGTGCTGGCGGAGGCCCGCAGGCTGGCCCTCTCGGCTCGGGCCCAGGCCGACCTGGACTGGCTCGAGGCCGTTTTAGCCCTGCTGCCCGAGGTGCCGCTTCTGCTCGACCTGGGCCGGGCCCGCCTGCTTGGCTTCTACACCGGCCTCAACTTCCAGGCCTACACCCCGGACTTTGGCCTGCCCCTGCTGGGTGGGGGGCGTTACGATGGGGCCCTGTTGCCCTACGCGGCGGGCTTTGCCCTGGGCCTCGAGCGGGTGATGGAGGCCCTGCGCCTGCCCCTTGCTGAGACCCCTCCCGAGGTGCTGGCCCTCGACCGGGCCCTGGCCCGTAAGCTGCGGGAAGAGGGTAAGCGGGTCGAGCTGGCCTGGACAAATAGCCTGCGGGAGTTAAGGGAGTATGCCCTGGAAAAAGGCATCCGCTGGCTCGCGGTGGAGGGGCGATTGGAAGAAGTATCTTCGCGGTAGTGAAGAGAGGCCCTCCCGCCAGAGAGTGCCTCTCCCGCAGGATTTCAAAGCCCCGGTGACTGGAACTGCCCCACCATTACCAGTACCCAGCGCAGCCCCACCGCTCCGGCCAGGCCCAGGGCCGCTGCCCAGCGGGGGTTGCGGAAGAGCAGGGCGGCTACCGCGATGAGCAATCCTGCCAGGGCGTATCCCAGCAAGCCTTCGTGCAACAGGTGCGTACGGGCGGCTTCGGGTAGCGTGAAGGGATAGGCCACCAGCAAGCCCAGACTGAGCACGGCGGCCCAGCTTTCCCAGCGCCTGGCCCATTCGCTGCCCAGGAGCAACGCCACCGCCAGCACCATCAAAAGGGCGGTGATGGGGAAGAGGAAGAGCATCATGCTGTTCCACAGGGGCCGGGTGGTGTTGACGGCCAGCGCAAAGCCGGGGTAGGCCAGGGCCACCAGGCTGCCCAGCAGGAGGAGCAGGCCGGGTAGTTGCTCAGGAATGCGCCGCAGGAAGCCCACCCAGGGCTTCAGCACAACAGCCAGTGTGGCCACCAGAGAAAGGGCCAGCCCCCAGGCTCCCCACCAGATGGGTGCGCTGGGGTGCAGGCCCAAAAAGAGCCAGACATGGCTAAAGCGCCAGCGGGCGGGCGACTCGGCCCAGAGCACGAACAGGTCGAGCACAATCAGCAACGCTGCCAGCCACAAGTAGCGGTTGCGCTCCGGGTGCTGCCGCAGGGTCAGGATGGCTGCCAGCAGGGCCATCCCGCCCGCCAGTCCCACCAGCACAAAGTGCAGGGCATTGGTCCAGTGCCAGAACTCGCCGGTGTTGGGCAAGCTGTAAAACTCAGTCATGGCGGGTCACCTCCTGGGTGAGCCCTTTTTTGCTGGGGGCGTTCAGATAGATTACTTTGGGCCGGGTGCCCATCTCGGGCCGCAGTACGTCCTGGCGACCGGCAGCCTTCAGGGTTTTGGAGATTTCGCTGTTGGGGTCGTCGAGGTCGCCGAAGACCCGCGCATAGGTGGGGCAGGTCTCCACGCAGGCGGGTTGTTGGCCCTTGGCGATGCGGTGGCTGCAGAAGGTGCACTTATCGGCGTAACCTTTTTTGTTGATGTAGCGGGCATCGTAAGGGCAGGCCGCCACACAGGCCCCGCAGGCAATGCACTTGTTGTAGTCCACCTGTACCAACCCATCTGGGGTCTGGTAGCTGGCCCCCGTAGGGCAGACCGGTACGCAGGGGGGGTTCTCGCAGTGGTTGCACTGCTCGGGCCGAAACTCCACGGTAAGGTTGGGGAAGGTGCCCACCTCGCGTTCGCGAATCCAGAGCCGGCTGGCCCCAGCGGGCACCTGGTTTTCCATCTTGCAGGCCACGGCACACGCTGCACAGCCCACACAGGCTGAAAGGTCAATCAGCATTCCCAGACGTGCCATCTAGGCCCTCCTTTCCTTCAGGATCTGCACCACGCTCTTGAGCCTGGGGGCGGGGGCTTTTTCCAGCTTCACGTAGTTGTTGCGGAGGCCCGCCCCACCCGAGATGGGGTCCAGCGTGTAGCGGGTCTGGAGGTAGCTGTCCGAGGCCCCGCGCCCGTTGGCCAGGCTCATGCCTTTGGCTTTGTGGCCGAAGCCGTGGGTGATGTAGACCGCGTCCTTGCGGATGCGCTGGGTTGCCTTGACCCGCACCGGCCCTTCGCGTACCCCGTCCTGATTGACCAGGTAGGCATAATCGCCGGCCTTGAAGCCAAGCCGCTGGGCCTCTTCGGCGTTGAGCCAGACGCTGTTGGAGGGCTCCATCTCCATGAGCACCGGGTTGTTCTGGGTACGGGCGAAGGTGTGCACCGGGCTGCGCCCATAGAGCAGGCGGTAGAAGCCTTCTGGGGCTGCTTCGGGGGGCTCGTACACCGGTAGGGGGTCGAAACCGGCCTTGGCCAGAGCCTCGGAGTAAAGTTCAATCTTGCCGGAGAGGGTGCCAAAGGGCAGGGTGTTTTCCTTCTCCCAGTCGGTGAGCCAGGGCTTGCCGTTTTGCACCATGGTACCCATCTGCTTCATGGTCTCGAGGTCGAGCCCCACCGATTGCAACCGGGTATCGAGATACTCCTCGATGTCCTTCCAGGGGAAGAACTGTTCTAGGCCCAGCCGCTTGCCCAGCTCTTTGGCAATCCACCAGCCGGGCTTGGTGTCCCACAAGGGTTCGTGGGCGGGCATGCGAAGCTCTATGAAGGGGGTTTTGTGTGCCACCGCCACCAGGTCGTCGTAGCGCTCGAGGTAGGTGGCCTCGGGCAGGATCACATCGGCCCACATCACGTGCTCTTGAGGCAATACGTCAATTGCCACGTACAAGTCGAGCTTGCTCAGGGCCTCCTTGGTGCGGGGCACGTTTGGGATGGCGTGGAACAGGTTGATGCCGTAGGCGAAAAGCCCCTGGATGGGGTAAGGCTTGCCCGTAATCATGGGCTCAATGAGTTCCTGGATGGCAGTGGACTTAGCCAGGAACTTGCCCTTGTCGGCCCTGGGTTTGTAGCCCTCAGGCTCGCTCTCGGCCTTGGCCGGGCCCGAGCAGCCCCCGGCGTTGGGCTCGAGCGGCAGCGGGGGGGTGGGGTACTTCTCCAGGTATGGTGGCATGGCAATGTAGAAACCGCCCTCGCGCCCGTAGTTGCCCAGAAGTGCGTTCAGGATGTACAAAGCTCGCATCCGCTGGGTGTCGTTGCCGTACCAGACGGTGTGTCGGGTGGGGGGCAGCACCGCTTTGGGTTTGTGGCGGGCCATTTCGCGGGCCACCTCGCGGATGACCTGGGCCGGAATCTCGGTCTCCTTCTCGGCCCACTCGGGGGTGTAGGGCTTGACATGGGCCGCAAGTTGCTCGAAGCCCACCGTGTACTTCTGAACGTAGGCCTTGTCGTAGAGGTTTTCGGCAATGAGCACGTGCATCCAGGCCAGCAGCAGGGCGGTGTCGGTGCCCGGCTTGATGGGCAGCCAGCGGTCGGCCTTGGCGGCGGCAGTGGAGAAGCGCGGATCCACCACCACCAGTTTGGCCCCGTTTTTGCGAGCCTGACTCCAATCCTGCAACTGGGTGTTGTGGGTGTCCTCGCCGATGTGGTGCCCGATCAGGACGATGTAGCGGGTGTTGGGCCAGTCTATGGGCTCGTGCCCGCCGATGGCCCGGCCAAAGGTATACTGGGCTGCCACCTCGCGGGGGGCCGTGCACAGCGAGACCGAGGGCTTGGCGGCGTTGGGGCTGCCCCAGGCGGCGGGCAAAAAGTCCACAAACCAGCCGTCGCCGGTGCCGTGCCCGAAGAAAGCGATGCTCTCAGGGCCGTACTGTTCTTTGAGGCTCAGCATCTTCTTGGCGATATAGTCCAGGGCCTCTTCCCAGGTGGCCTCGCGGTACTGGCCCGCACCCCGCTCACTGCCCTCCACCCGGATCAGGGGCTTTTTGAGCCGGTCGGGGTCGTAGGTCTGGGCGGGTGCGCCCTGCCCGCGGGGGCAGAGCATGCCCCGGCTTTTGGGGTTTTCCTTGTAACCCTCGACCTTGTAGACCCGGTTGCCTACCACGCTGGCCTTAATGCCGCAGCGCCAGAAGCAGTTTTCGCAGATGCTAAAAACCTGCCGAACCTCCTGGGTGTACCAGGGGGCAGCCTTGGCGCGGCTGACCAGGGTGGCCGCTCCGCCCACACTCACGGCCCCGACGGCGGCTGCCGAGAGTTTAAGGAAGCTGCGCCGCTCTAGTTTCACCGTTGACCTCCTCCAGAACTTTGCTCAGAAAAACCGCGATGCTGCTGTAGAAGCCGGTGGGGTCGGCCTCTTGCAGCACCGGGGCATAGCGCTTTAGCCAGGGATACAGGTACTCCAGCGCCAGCGTGCGGGCCAGCTCGGGTTTTTCCCCGAGCAGCGCAATGGCCTCCCCAACAGCGGCCAGGTGGTCGGGCAGGTCGCGCCAGTCGGGCGAGACCTCGAGGCCCGCCAATCGGTACAGTGCCATCAAGCGTTCAAAGCCCAGGCCGAAGAGCCGCTCGTCCAGCGCCATGCCGACATAGGGAGGGCAGGGCAGCCCGGCGGGGTTGCTCACAAACAGTGAGGTGTGGGCTATTTGAAGCGCCCTCAAGTCGGTTTTGGGTAGTTTGGGGGGTGCCAGGCCGTAGGTCTTGGCCATCTCGTCCAGGGCGGCCTGCAATGTGCCCGCGAGTAGGTCTTGCTCGAGGGCGGCCTTTGGGGGTGCAAAGGCCGCGGCGGTAACCCAGCCCAAGAGTTGCATATTTACCTCCTAGTCCTACCCTAAGTTCAGGCGGGATGTCCTGGGTCAGGGGCTCTCCTACACAGTTGTCGGAAGATTTCCTACAAAAACCCCCTCGGGTGAGGGGGTCGTGGAAAGCTGGGAAAAGCCTATTCCTTGACCACAGGGAAGTTGGCCGCCACCCAGGCTTTGTAGCCACCCATGATGCTCTTGACGTTGTAGCCCTGGCCCCGCAGGAACACCACCGCCATGGCGCCCCGGTGCCCGATGCCGCAGTAGACCAGGATGGGCTTGTCCTTGGGCAGGCTGGTGATTTTGGCGGGCAGGTCGCGGATGGGAATGTTCACCGCGCCCGCAAGGAAGCCTTCCTTGTATTCGTTAGGCTCACGCACATCCAGCAGGAAGGGCTTGATGGCATCAATCTGGGCCTTGGCCGCCGGGGGTTGTACCCCGTAGAAGTCGGTGGGCAGTGCGGTAAGGAAGTTGCCGACCTCGCGGATGGTCAGGGCCGAGAAGTTGGTGGAAGAAGCCAGCACCGGAACCAGGGCCAGAAGCACGACCAGCATGAGCTTGTGGGTTTTCATCTCTAACCTCCTGGCCTCAGGCTAAAAGAAGGGGCTGCTGCCGGGGTCAGGGAAGGTCTGACAGCTTCGTCAGAAAAATTCCTACACCAAGCCATGCTCCCGCGCCCACTGCACCAGCTCGGGCTGGGAGGCCAGGCCCAGTTTGTCCAGGGCGCGGGCTTTGTAGGTAGCGACGGTCTTGACCGAGATGCCCAGCTTTTCGGCGGCCTGGCTCAGGTTGTAGCCCTGGGCCAGCAGACCGACCACGGCACGCTCCCGCTCCGAAAGGGCCTCGAGGCTGGGCAGGCTGATGTGTTCGGCCAGACGGGGGGCCAGCAGGGGATGCAAGAAGCGCTCCCCCCGGGCGATGGCCGTTACAGCATCCAGCAAGTCCCGATCTACGGCCCGCTTGGGCAGGTAGCCACTGGCCCCCCGCGCAAAAGCTTCGGCGATGTACTCGGGCTCCTCGTGCATGGAAAGCACCAGCACCTTACCGTAGGTTTTCAGGATGGGCAGGGCCTCGAGGCCGGGCATCCCCCCCAGGTTGAGGTCGAGAATGAAAAGCCCCGGCCAATCTTGAAGGGCGGTGCTCTTGCACCAGGCCAGGGCTTCCTCGGCCCGCCCAAACTCGGCAACTACGGTGTGTTCAACGGACTCCAGCAAGAGCCGCAGCCCGGTGCGGATGAGGGCATGGTCTTCAACTAGAACAATCTTCATAACGGCAGCACAAAACCGATGCGGGTGCCCTGGCCGGGGCTGCTCTCCACGCTCAGGCTGCCCCCCAGCAGTTCCACCCGCTCGCGCATGCCCACCAGGCCCACCGAGGTCGGGGTGCGGGCGGGGTCGAACCCCTGCCCATCGTCGGTGATGAGCCCCCGCACCCGTTTGTCCCAGGCCGAAAGGCCCACGTACACCCGGCGGGCCCTAGCATGGCGGGCGGTGTTGGTCAGGGCCTCCTGGATAACCCGGAAGATGGCAATCTGCTGGCTTTCCCGCAGTTGGGGGCACTCGATCTCGCTCTCGACCTTCAGGCCGGTGCGCTCCTGGTACTCATGCAGGTAGCGCTCGAGGGCCCTGGCCAGCCCCAGGTCGTCGAGCACGGCGGGGCGCAGCTCGCGGGAGAGGCGGCGTACCTCCTCCAGGGCCTGAACCACGGCCTTGCGGGCCTCGCCCAAATACTCAGGCCGCTTTTCGGTAATCTGCAAGGCCAGGAGCGCTGCGGTAAGCTGGCTGCCCACTTCGTCGTGCAGCTCGCGCCCCACCCGGCGGCGCTCTTCCTCCTGGGCAAAAAGGAGCTGATGAATCAGGGTGTTGCGCTGGGCCTCGCGCCCCCGCAAATGTGCGGCCTCCTGGGAGCGGGACAGCCCCAGTGCGACCACGGCAGCCCCCAGGCTCAAAAAAGCCTCTTCATGCGGCAGGGGATGGTCTTGCAGGTGAAGCACATACACCCCGTACACCTGGGCCCCGCTCCACAGCGGCAGGGCCACCACCCGTTCTTGCCAGGCGGGCTGGCGGGTCTGGGCGGCGGTCTGGGCCAGCCCCCTCGAGACCTGGCCCAGGGGGCAGTCCAACTTGCAGTTTTGCAGGTGCTCGAGTTCTGCCTGGCCCTGCCGCACGCGGTAGATCTCGCCACAACGGGCCTCCAGATGTCTACGCAAAACCTCGAGGCCTGCCCGGAGCAGACCGTCTTCATGCGTACCCTGGGCCGCCGTCTGGGCCAGCTCGCTCAGGGCCGTACACCAGGGTTCGTTGGCAGGTGCCAGCATGGACTCAAGCTTAGCCTGTGCCCTTCAAACGTTTGTCCCTCCCTCAGAGCGGCAGCTCGGTGGTGCTCTTGGACTGCCGCAGCACCGCACTGGAAATGACCGCACTCAGGCCGGGAATGGCCGTGAGGTGGTCGAGCAAAAACTTCTGAAAGTCGTGCAGGTCGGCCACCATAATCTTGAGCAGAAAATCGTCCTCTCCCATCACCACATGGCACTCGGTGACCTCGGGGTATTTGAGCACCTCCTGCTCGAAGCGCTCCACATCGGCCCGGCTCTTGTGGTCGAGCTTGACCCGCACAAACACGCACAGGCTGCGCCCCACCTTTTCCGCGTCCAGCAAGGCCACATAGCCCCGAATTACCCCCAGCGCCTCCAGCCGCCGCACCCGGCGCAGGCAGGTCGAAGGGGAGAGGTTGACCAGCTCGGCCAGCTCGTTGTTGGGGATGTTGCCGCGGCTTTGCAGGATGTTCAGAATTTTGCGGTCTTTCTTGTCCAGTTCAACGGATGCCATAAGATTGCATTATTTTATCTTTTTTTGAAATCAGGTTGCTTTATTAGGGGTTGGAATCGGCGTTATTGCACCCACCTGCCGGGGTTGGGGTGCTATCTTGAAACCAACCCACTTCCTGAGGTTGCCTATGAAAATCCGAACCCGCGCCGTCCACGCCGGACACCATCCCGACCCCGTCACCGGCGCCCATGTGGTGCCCATCTACAGCACCTCTACCTTTGCTTACGGCTCGTTTGCTCGAGGGGAGCGGCTTTTTGCCGGGGAGGAGTCCGGCTACATCTATGGGCGCATCGGCAACCCCACTGTGCGGGCCTTCGAGGAAAAGCTGGCCAGCCTCGAGGGGGCCGAGGACGCGGTGGCCTTTGCCAGCGGGATGGCCGCCATCAGCGCCCTCTGCACCACGCTGCTGGCCCCCGGCGACGAAGTGGTGTACCTGGCTCCGCTCTACGGCGGAACCGAAGGCTATTTTCTGGAGACCCTGAGCAAGTTTGGGGTGCGCGTGACCGATGCGGGCAGTGTGGAAAACCTGCCCAAGGTGATTTCACCTTTCACCAAACTGGTCTACCTCGAGACCCCCACCAACCCCACCCTGCGCATCTACGACCTCTCGGCAGTGGCCCAGGTGGCCCGCTCCAGAGGCGTCCTGACCGTGGTGGACAATACCTTCGCCACGCCCTACCTGACCCGGCCCCTGGAGCACGGCGTGGATGTGGTGCTGCACTCGGCCACCAAGTACCTGGGGGGGCACGGCGACTGCCTGGCCGGGGTGCTGGCCGGCCCCAAGGAACTTATGGAGGCGGTGCGGGCCGAGGGGCTGCGGCATATTGGCGGCACCCTGGGGGCCTTCGAGGGCTACCTGATGCTGCGGGGCCTCAAGACCCTGCCCCTGCGCATGGAGGCCCACTGTGCGGGTGCCGCAAAGGTTGCGGAATTTCTTTCCAAGCACCCCGCCGTCCGGCGGGTGTACTATCCTGGCCTGCCCTCCCATCCAGGCCATGCAGTGGCCCGGCGGCAGATGCGGGCTTTTGGGGGGTTGGTCTCCCTTGAACTGGAATCGAAACAGGCCGCGGCCCTCTTCCTGGATAGCCTGAAGCTCTTTACCCAGGCGGTGAGCCTGGGCGATGTGGAATCGCTGGCCACCCACCCGGCCTCCACCACCCACCAGCTTCTGCCGCCCGAAATCCGGCAGGCGCATGGCGTGACCGACACCCTGGTGCGCCTTTCGGTGGGCATCGAAGACCCCGACGACCTGCTGGCCGACCTCGAGCAAGCCCTGGCGAAGGTCCTGCAGTCCAGGGTGCCCCGGTAGCCCCTGCCTCGAGGTGGCGCGGCGGCGGTTTGTAGGTGTGGGTAGCCTTCCGGGACGCCGGCTTCGCAAGGCGTTATGGCCCTTGAAGGTTCGACAGGCTTTCAGGGTCAGGGCTGAGGACGCTTGACCCCTGTGGTCTGGCCCGCAGACCCTGGACTGACCAGGCGCTTGAGGCCGTTGGCCCGAAGTTGAGGCGGTATACCAAAAAAGGTAGCATATCCCTCACGCTTATGCTTGCGCCCCAAACCGAAGAAGCCTACCGTCGCCTGCGCCGAATGATTCTTTCGCTCGAGCTGCGCCCGGGCGAGCCGCTCGTCGAGCGTCGGCTCGAGGAGCGCCTGGCGGTTTCCCGAACGCCCATCCGGGCGGCCATCCAGCAGCTATTCCGGGAGGGCCTGCTGGAGCGCAAGGGTCGGGTTTACAGCGTAGCGCCGGTGGATCTGGCCGAACTCGAAGAGGCCTTCGCCTTTCGAAACTGGCTCGAGACCCAGATTGTTCGCACCGCAGCAGGCCGCCGGCCTAAGGCCCGCGAACTTCAGGACTTGCTGGCCTCGGTGGAGGCCGACCTCGACCCCGAGGTCGAGCTGGAAAAAGCCACCGACTTTCACCTGGCCCTGGCCAAGCTCACCGGCAACCGCTTTGTGGTGGCCTCGCTGGCCCAGGTGTTGCAGCGCATCTACCGGGCCCGCTACCTGGAAATCACCCGCCCCCAGGGGGCCGATCAGGCCCACGCCGACCACCTGACCCTGATTGAGCTGGTGCAACAGGGCCAGGGTGAGGAGGCGGCGGCCTTCATGCAGCAGCACCTCGAGCGCTCCCGCGAAGCTTTGCTGAAAAGCCTCGAGGGCTCGGCGTTGCTGGCTCGCCCTTGACGGCGCTAGAAGACTCGGTACAATCGGGTCATCAAAACCGACGATTAACGGAGGCAAGGCATGAAAAGAGCTTTTTTTGCGGTCTGTCTGGTTGTGCTGGGTGCTGCCTGGGCGCAGTTCACCCCGCGCAACCCCGAGTGCATCGCCCCAGCCGGGGCCGGCGGTGGCTGGGACTTCACCTGCCGCAGCGTGGCCCAGGTCATGCAAGATTTGAGACTGGTGCCCCAGCCGATCAAGACCACCAACGTAACCGGGGGCGGCGGTGGGGTGGCCTACGCCAACGTGGTCACCCAGCGCAGCGACGATGCCAACCTGATTGTGGCGGCCAGCCCGGCCACCACCGTGCGCCTGGCCCAGGGCCAGTACAGCCGTTTCACCGAACGCGACGTGCGCTGGCTGGGTGCCGTGGCCGCCGACTTTGGCCTGGTGGCGGTGAAGGCCGACGCCCCCTGGAAAACCATGCAAGAACTGGTCGCGGCCTGGAAGGCCGACCCCTCCAAAATTGCGGTGGGCGGCGGTAGCGCGGTGGGCGGTCAGGATCACATGAAGGTGCTGCTTCTGGGGCGGGCCGCAGGTATCGAGCCCCGGGCCATCAAGTATGTGCCCTTTGATGGCGGCGGTGAGGCCCTGACCTCGCTTCTGGGTGGCTTTGTCCAGGTTTTTGCAGGCGACGCCTCGGAGCTGAGGGCCCAGGTGCAGTCTGGCACGGTGCGGGTGCTGGGGGTAATGTCGCCCCGCCGCCTGGGAGGGGTGTATGCCAGCGTGCCCACCCTTAAGGAGCTGGGTTACAACGTGGAATGGGTGGTCTGGCGTGGCTTTTATGTGCCCAAGAACATGCCCCCCCAGGCCTATGAGTTCTGGGTGCGGGCCCTGCGCGAAGTTGAGCGCAGCCCGGAGTGGGCCAGGGTGCGGGAGCAAAACGCACTGGGTCAGTTCTTTATGGCGGGGGCCGAGTTCCAGGTCTTCATTGACCGGCAGGTCAACCAGTTCCGCAACCTCTCCCGCGAGCTCGGCATCATCCGGTAGCGCGTGACCTTGGAGCCGAAGGCCGATAGCCAAGGGTAAGCCCCTGGGGCTACTGGGCCATCGGCCCCAAGCCTTATAAAGCCTTGGTATGACCGATCGTATCGTGGGTGCGCTGTTTTTCTTGCTGGCGGTGGGCTATGCCCTCGAGGCCAGCCGGATGCAGGTGGGCTTCCTGTCCGACCCCCTGGGGCCGCGGCCTTTCCCCTACATCATCGCGGTTCTGGTGGGCCTTTCGGCCTTGTGGCTGCTCTTCAAGCCCGACCCCGAGCCAGATTGGCCCCCACGGCGCTTCTGGCCGGTCTTGGGGCTGGTGCTTCTCAGCCTGGTGGCCTACGCTTACCTGATTGTGCCGCTGGGGTTCATCGTCACCACCACCCTCGAGATGACCCTGCTGGCGGTGCTGTTTGGGGCGCGCTGGTGGCAGGGCTTGGGGGGCGCGCTGGCCTTCACGCTGGGCATTTACCTGTTGTTCACCCAGGGGCTGGGTGTGAGCCTGCCAGCGGGCCGGATTTTTGGGTAGGGTGAGACTGTGGACATCCTGCAAGCGCTCCTGAACGGTTTTGGGGTGGCCCTGGAGCCGCTCAACCTGCTCCTGGTGGTGCTGGGCTGTCTGGTGGGCACGCTGATTGGGGTGCTGCCGGGTATTGGCCCCATCAGCGGGGTGGCCCTGCTGGTGCCCCTCACCTTTGCCCTCAAGATGCCGCCCGAGTCGGCCATCATCCTGCTGGCCGGCATCTACTACGGGGCCATGTACGGCGGCTCCACCACCAGCATCCTGCTCAACATCCCCGGCGAGACCTCCTCGGTGGTCACGGCCCTGGACGGCCACAAGCTGGCCAAGCAGGGCCAGGCCGGCCCCGCGCTGGCCATGGCGGCCTGGGGCTCGTTTATAGCCGGTACCCTTTCGGTGGTGGGCCTCATGACCCTGGGGCCCTTGTTGGCCCAGTGGGCCATCCGCTTCGGGCCTGCCGAATACTTTGCCCTGATGGTCTTCGGCTTCTCCACCCTCTCGGCCCTGGCGGGCAAGAACCTGTTCAAGGCCCTGATCGCCACCGGCTTTGGCCTGATGCTGGCCACGGTGGGCCAGGACCCGCAGTCGGGCATCTCGCGCTACACCTTTGGGTTCTTGCAGCTCGAGGACGGCATGGACTTTCTGGTGGTGGCCATCGGGCTTTTTGCGGTCAGCGAGGTGCTGATGCTCTTGGAGGAGAAAACCCCCGGCGCCGTAAGGGCCCAGGTGGGGCGCATCTACCTTTCCTTGCGCGACTTCATGGCCTCGCTCCTGACCATCTTGCGCAGCAGTGTGCTGGGCTTTCTGATTGGGGTCTTGCCGGGGGCCGGGGCTTCCATTGCCAGCTTCGTGGCCTACACCACCGAGAAACGTCTGCTGGGTGCCAAAGCCCGCTTTGGCGAGGGCGACCTGCGCGGGGTGGCCGCCCCCGAGTCGGCCAACAACGCGGCAGCGGGCGGGGCCATGATTCCCCTGCTGACCCTGGGCCTGCCCGGCAGCGGCACCACCGCCATCATGCTGGGGGCCCTGATCAGCCTGGGGGTGACGCCGGGGCCGCAGATGTTCCAGAAGAACCCCGAGGTGGTCTGGGGCCTGATTGCCTCGATGTACGTGGGCAATGCGGTGTTGCTGCTCTTGAACCTGCCGCTGGTGGGCCTTTTTGTTCGGCTTTTGGCGGTGCCGAGTTGGTTTTTGATTCCGGCGGTGCTGGCCATCAGCTTCATTGGGGTCTATGCGGTCAACAACAACCCCTTCGACCTGCTTTTAATGGCGGTGTTTGGGCTGGTGGGCTATTTGATGCGCAAGCTCGAGTTCCCCCTGGCCCCGGTGCTGCTGGGTCTGGTGCTGGGCTACCTGATGGAAATTAACCTGCGCCGGGCCATGACCATCAGCAATGGGGACGTGGGCTATCTGTTCAGCAGCCCCATCGCCATTGCGCTCTGGGTGCTGGCCGCGCTCTCGCTCTTTGCTCCGGCGCTTATCGCCCGCTTCCGCAAACAGGGGCTGGGAGGCGACGACGAGCTCTGAAGTGTAAGGGGGGTCACGACCCCCACCCCCAAACGCGCTACCCTCAAAGCATGGAACTCCTCGGATGGTCGCTGGTCATTCTGGCGGTTCTGCTGCTCACGGGTTGGCTGGGGCCCATTCTGGGGGTGGTGCTGGCGGTTGCGGCCCTGCCGGTTCTGGCGGTGCTGGGGGTGGTGCTGCTCCCGCTGCTGCTGGTGTTGCTGGCTTTGGGCCTGGTGCTGTGGGTGGTGGGGTGTGCCCTGGGGGTGGCGGCGGGCGTGCTGGGGTTCTTGCTCCAGTGGGGGTTGCCCCTATTGCTGCTGGTGGTCGGGGTCTGGCTCCTGACCCGGATGCGCCGCCCCCGCTTGCAAGCCTAGAGCGCTCTTCACTGATGAGCCATTCGAGTTCGAGAAAGCCTGGTTCTGAACAAAACAGTGGCCGCCTGAAACTCGAAAACATGCGTCTCGGCCCAGACGCATTCTCAAGAGATTGAACTGTAGTGAAAAGTAGTGAAAAAAGGGCATAAACTTAGGCTGAAAGGATAGAATGCTCGGTCAA
>NZ_JANWVH010000002.1 GCF_025056915.1 Meiothermus sp.
GGGGTTCTGCGGCTTCTCCACCAGCCGAACCACCTGACCGGCTTCGTTCAGCACCGCCACCCCAAAGGCCCGGGGGTCTTCGACCGGGGTCAAGAGCACAATGGCCTCGGGGCGGGTCTGGCGGTACTCGGCCACCAGGTGCTTGATGCCGCCTGAAAGCAGGTTGTCGCCCAGGTAGAGCACGAAGGGGCTCTCGCCCAGGAAGGGCTCGGCGGTCTTGACGGCATGGGCAATGCCCAGGGGGGCCTCCTGCACGATGTAGGTGAGGCACACCCCCCAGCTCGAGCCATCGCCCAGGGCCGCGCGTACCTCGTCGCCGGTCTCGGGGCTCAAAATCACCCCTATCTCGCGGATACCGGCGGCCACCAGGTCTTCCAGGGCATAAAACAGGTTGGGCTTGCCTGCAATAGGAATGAGCTGCTTGGCGCGGGTGTGGGTTAGCGGGCGTAAGCGGGTGCCTTTACCGCCTGAGAGAATAAGGCCTTTGAGATTCATCCCCCACAAGTTTAGCAGGGGGGGCTATGGTGTAGAATCCCTCTGAAGCGTTGCAGGAGGGTTTTTTATGGTGCAGTCTCACCGCGACACGCGCTTTGCTCAGGCACAAACCCCGCCCAGCTTTATCCTGTTCGGCGAACCCACCCAGGGTTTGCGGCGTATCGCTCAGGAGCTTCCCCTGGTTCTGGAGTCCCAGGGCTACCGTTTTGAGCCGGCTGCGGAAGCCCCCCGGGCGGTGCTCAACTTCATCCAGCCCGAGCGCCCTGTCCCCTACCGACGCAAGGCCCAGGGCACCATGGTGGTCTCGTTTCTTGAGCTGCCCAAGATGCCTGCCGACCCCATCGCGGCCTTGTACGGCTACCTGGTCCGGGCGCTTTCCAACATGCTGGTGGTCTATGTGCCGGGCCAGGGGGCTTACTTCCTCACCCTGGAACTCGGCCAGTACCACGAGCCCGAGGGCCCTGGCTTTACCGAACGGCTGGCAGGGCGCATTCATCCCATTGCCTCTTCAGTGCTGGTGGTCAACAACCTTTTCGAGCCTGACCTCGAGCCCGAACTCTGGCAAGGCGACGCCCTGACCCAGAGCCTGGGCGCCGCCGGGCGCAAGCTGGCCGAGTGGGATCTGCTACCCACGGCCTTCCCCATCGAGGAAATTTTGCCGCCCGAGGACCTGCGCCACGTCAAACGGCTGTATGGCATCGGGGGGCTCTCGTATGGCAACCTTTCAGTGCGCAAGGACGAAAGACGCTTCTGGATGTCGGCCAGCGGGGTGGACAAGGCCAACCTGCGCGAGGTGGGGCGCGACATTCTGCTGGTCACCGACTACGACCCCACCCAAAACGCCATGCGCCTCTCGGTGCCCCCCCACGTGGAGCCCCGCCGGGTGAGTGTGGACGCCATCGAGCACTGGATGATTTACCGCGAACACCCCCAGGTGGGGGCCATCCTGCACGTGCACGCCTGGATGGAGAACATCGGCTCGACCCAGTTCAACTACCCCTGCGGCACCTACCAGCTGGCCGAGGCCGTGGCCGAAAAGGTGCGCGAGGCCCCCGACCCCAGCCGGGCGGTGGTGGGCCTCAAGAACCACGGCCTGACCATCACCGGCCACAGCCTGGAGGAGATTCTGGAGCGCATCGAGGGGCGGCTGTTGCGCCAGGTGCCCATGAGCTAATCGGCGCTGGCCCCGGAAAAACACCGATTCAGCAGCAGACGCCGCTCAGCCGGGCTCTGGCAGGTCTTGGGCAGGAGTCTCCCTAAGGCCCACCTGGCCTCTCCTTGTGGAGCGGGGTGGCAGAAGCTACCTGCTCCGAAGTTTCACCCTCGAGTCCCTCAAAAGCCTGGGCCCGTAATGTTCCGGGCAGTCGAGCATGAAGCGGGCCAGGGTTAGCTTGACTGCCAAAAATACGTGGCACCTGGATTTTGCTGGCCTGGTGGGTTATACCTCGCCCTGCATGGCTTCTAGGCCGGAAGTCCGACCGGCCTGTTCGAGCCGGTCTCTCAGGCGCCTGGCCCGCTCTAAAAGCGGCTCGGCTTTGCCGGCGAGCTGGGCCTGGAATTCCAGTGCGACCACCTTACCGGGGGTAAAGGCCCGTCCGTCGGGGTTGGGAAACAGGCTGTTGAGCAGGGAAAAATCTTCATCGGAGCGCCAGTCTGCTTCCTTTTTGAGCCGATCCAGGTAGCCCCACTGGAAGCGCTCCTCGCTGAGGGCTCCGGCGATAAAGCGATCCAGTAAATCTCGGTAGAAGTGAAGCCCCACCACGGCGGGGTTGTGCACCGGACGGCCAACCTGTACCGGCAGCGCCTGAAGCAGAAGGGGCTCGAGGTGTTCGGGGTTGATTTTCCAGTTGTCGAGGTCGAAGAGGGGCCGGGCCTGCCGGAAGACGATCAACTGCGGGCTCTGGTGCTGAATGCCGGTGCGGGCCTCCACATGGTTGGAAGCCGGGCGGTCTTCGGGGATGCGAATAATCCCGATGGCTACGTCCGGGCGGGGCTCCAGGTACTTCTGGACGTACTGCATGGCCTCGAGGGTCTTGTCGCTGGTGCTGGCCTTGAAAATGGCTGCTAGCTCGTAGCGCTCCAGAAAGGCATCCACATCCTCGGGTGTCTTGAGCGAGAAAACCCGTTCGCGCAGGCTCATGGCCCTATCAAAATAGGCTCTTTTGGGTCAGGTCTCCGTGAGATACACCCCGATTTGCCCTGTGAACCGGTGCCTTGCTGCTCTCTGGACCTGGTCACTGGGCTGGGCCTGGGGCCACGATGGAACTGTGACCGATGGCAAGGGTGATGCACACTCGGTGCGCTACCCTGGGTTGTGGAATGGAACGACTGCTTGCGTTGAGGTCTTTGCCCATCCTGCCCATACTGCTTTTCTTGCTTCTGCTGGCCAGCGCCCTGGTGGGCTCGTATTTTTTGTTTCCGGGCTTCAAAGCGCGCATAGATGCGGCCTATGGCTTGCTTTCCAGCGGCAACCCCCAGGCTCTTCAGGCCTGGGTCGCCGGTCTGGGCTTCTGGGGCCCTTTGAGCATCATCGGTCTGATGATTGCCCAGACCCTGGTCTCGGTGGTGCCGATGACCCTGGTCATGCTCATCTCGGTGCTGGCTTTTGGGCCGGTGATGGGCGGCATTCTGGGCTGGGTGGGGGCCATTATTGCCGCCATGCTGGGCTACAGCCTGGCCCGGATGCTGGGGCCGGTGCTGGTCGACCGCTTTGTGAGCGAGAAAATTCGACGCAGGGTGGAAGAACAGGTTGAACGCTACGGCCCCTGGGCCATCATCGCGCTGCGCTTGTCTTTCGTGGTACCCACCGACAGCGTGAACTTTGTGGCCGGACTGGTGCGGATGCACCCCCTCAAGTTCCTGCTGGCCACCTCGGTGGGGGCAGCCCCGGTGGCGGTGGTGGTGGCCTGGCTGGGCGCCGATTTCTCCCGCCTGGGGCCCTTTCTACTGGTGGCCACCCTGGTGGGCCTTGCCGCGCTGGGCGGCTGGATTCTCTACGACCAGTCCCGCTTGCGTCGCAAGACCCTCTCCGGCGAGAGCGAGGGGTCGGGTTAGCCAATCCCGGTGTCGGTGCGAACAGCTCGAGGTGTCTGGCACGTCTGTAACTCCTTGTGTTGACCGCTCCTCTTCAGCAGCAGACTCCCCGGTGTACTCTGAATGACTCGGAGTTAGAGCCTCTTCGTGTATTTTGTGCCTTGCGACCTCGAGAAAGGTTTGGCCTGGAGGGGCAGCCGCGTTGCGAAGGGCGCAATGGAGCGGGCGGTCAAAGAGCGGCTCAGCCGATTACGGGGTTCTTCCATCCTTGCATGAACACCGGTCAGGGTGTAGCAGGGGCTGGAGACCTTCCCCCGACCGCACAGCCGCACGTTTGCATGATTGAACGCTGGCTGAATGCCTCAGGGTGGCATCAGTTCAAACCAGCCATCAGGGCTTCCATTCCCTCCACCGCGCCCATTCTGAGGATGCAGTCGGCCCAGCTCGAGAGTGGGGTGGGGTCGGGGTTAATCTCTATCAGATAGGCTCCGCTCAGGCGGGCCAGGCGCCCCAGGCTGGCGGCAGGTTCAACCTCAGCGCTGGTGCCTATGACCAGCGCCACCTCGGCCTGGACAAAGGCCTGCTCGGCCTGTTCGAAGGCCCCGAGGGGCAACATCTCCCCAAACCAGACCACATCCGGGCGGCCCCGACCCCCACAACCGGGGCAGTAGGGCGGGGGAACGAACTCGGCGGGGTCGGGGAGGGAGAATCGCTGTCCGCAGCCCTCGCAACGGCCCCTGGCAAGGTTCCCATGCAGCTCGACCAGCTGGCTCGAGCCGGCCCGGCGGTGCAGGCCGTCCACATTCTGGGTTACCAACAAAAAGCCCTCCCCCACCCGCTTTTCGAGCGCTGCCAATAGAGCGTGGGCCCGGTTGGGCTGGGCCTGCATCACGTTCTGGTAGCGCCAGGCGTACCACTCCCAGACTTTTTGGGGATTGCGGGCGTAGGCGCCAGGGGTGGCGTATTCCTCCAGGTCGAAGTCCTTCCACAAGCCCGCCGCATCGCGGAAGGTAGGAATGCCCGAGGGCTTGGAGATGCCCGCACCGGTCAGCACCGCAACCCGCCGAGCCCCGGCCAGGCGTTCTTGAGCAGAGGTCAGGTGGCTCATGTGCTTTTAGTATGACCCGGTTTTTCACTTCCTTCCTAGGGTGAGGGCGCCGCCCGTTCCATTGGTGGAGGCCAAAGACCCGAAGCAACGGAGGGGAAGGGCCGTTGGGCGCGGGGGTGCTGGGTCAGGGCTTGCCGGGCCCA
Organism: Meiothermus sp.; assembly: GCF_025056915.1. GTDB lineage: Bacteria > Deinococcota > Deinococci > Deinococcales > Thermaceae > Meiothermus. The sequence continues at coordinate 4,780 of NZ_JANWVH010000002.1, forward strand.
TGCGTCTGGTGTGCGCCTTGGCTGCAAACTCAATAGAATAGACGGGATTCGGTTTGAGTTGGAAACCCGAATCGCAGAGATTTGAACGTTCTCCATGCGACTCTTTACTGCCCAGGCTATGCGCGAGGCCGACCAGCGGGCCGTAGCCCTGGGCTACCCCAGCCTGGTGTTGATGGATGCCGCCGGCAGGCGCACGGCCAAGCGGCTGTTGCAGCACTTTCCGGGCCGCAAAATTGTGGTGCTGTGCGGGAAGGGCAACAACGGAGGAGACGGGCTGGTGGCCGCCCGCTGGCTGGCCCACTGGGGCCACGAGGTTTCGGTCTATGCAGCCGACGGCCAGGAGGGCGATGCGGCCATTGCCCGGCAAGCCCTGAGGGCCCACGGCCTGAACCTCGAGGCCCTTGCAGCCTGGAGGCCCGAGGCCCATACCGTGGTGCTGGATGCACTGTTTGGCACCGGGCTGCGGGGGCCCTTGGAAGGCTTTTACGCAGAGCTGGTCGAGCGCATCAACCAATCGGGCCTGCCGGTGGTGGCGGTGGATCTCCCTTCGGGGCTGCCCTACCAACCCCACGTACGCGCCGACCTGACCGTGGCGCTGGCGGGCCTCAAGCACGAGCATCTGTTTTACCCGCACCGGGCTGCGTGCGGGCGCATCCTGCTCGACTCGATTGGGATGCCGCCGCAGGCCCTGGAAAACCCCCAGCTACCGGAACTGTTGGCACACAACAGCCTCAGCCCTCTGCTCCCGGTTCGTCCCGGTAACGCACACAAGGGCTCGGTGGGGCGGGTGCTGGTGGTGGGGGGGTACCACAGCTATACAGGTGCGCCCAGCCTGGCGGCCCTGGGGGCCTACCGAAGCGGAGCCGGACTGGTCACGGTGGCCTACCCCGCCGACTGCGACCTGCAGCCCCCGCTGGAAGCAGTGCGGCTGCCCCTGTTCGAATGGAACACCGCCAACCTCCAGACGGCCCGGGCCGAAGCGGTGGCGGTCGGGATGGGGGCCGGGGAAGGCGGGGTCGAGGCGGCCCTGGCGGCCCTGGGGCTGGCCCTTCCCACCGTGCTCGATGCGGATGCCCTGCATGAGCGGGTGCTGCAAGCCTACGCCCGGGCGGGGCGGCCCACCATCCTCACCCCTCATCCCGGTGAGGCCAGCCGGCTGATGGGGGTTCCAAGCGAGCAGATTGCCCGGTTTCCCCTCGAGGCCGCCCAAAGCCTGGCGCAGCGCTATCCGGGGCTGGTGGTGGTGCTCAAAGGGGGGCCCACGGTGCTGGCCTGGAGGCCCCCCGGCTCGTCCGAGGCCCGGCTGGCCGTCAACAGCACCGGCAACCCCCAGATGGCCACGGGCGGGATGGGCGATGTGCTGGCCGGGGTGATGGCTGCTCTGCTGGCCGCAGGTTTATCGGCCTGGGACGCCGCCCGGCTGGGGGTGTACCTGCATGGGCTGGCCGGAGACCTGGCCCGCAAAACCGGCCTCCTGGCGCACGAGGTTGCCCATGCCCTGCCCACCGCCCTCGAGCAGCTACAAGGGGCGCAGGTCAGGGACTTCTGGGAGCCGGGGTATGACGGGCCCCCAGCCACAGCACGCTCATCGCCAGCATCCACAGAAGGTCATAGGCCACAATAGACCAGTGCGCGGGGGGCGCACCCCCCAGTACATAGACCACTCGAGCCAGGCTGCCCAAAACGAGGGCCCAGACCACCCCTTGCAGGTACCGCCCAATGCGCCCTCCGGCCAGCACCGGGGTCTGCTGGAGGAAAAGCAGGGTCAGGTAAAACGCCACCCCGGCATAAATCAGTTCAACGACCCGCAGGGGACGAATCAGGGTGGTGAGGGCCGCCAGCAGCAGGCCCCCCAGCACCGCCAGAAGCGCCAGACGGGATGCAAACCCCAGCGCATACAAACCCTGGCGCTCCATGCTCAGGGGTAGAAGGGTTCCCATAGCCAGAAACAAGGCCACCCCTGCCAGATAGATTCCCTCACGCACAGCCTGGGTGCTGACGCCGGTGGCCACGTTGTATGTAAAAAGCAGATCGCCCAGCCCTAAAAAAAGCAGCCCCGTTGCCAGACCCCCCAGGGCCCGCTTCAGGATTCCAGGAGAGCGGGCCGCCGCCTGCCAGAGCGCATAGGCCCCCACAAAGTTAGAAAGGCTGACGGCCAGGCTGCGCACAAAGGTGTCGGTGAGCAGCCCTCCCAACCACATCAACCACAGCAAGCCCAGCAGTCCCGTAATCACCATGAACCCCGTTATCATACGCCTCCGGTGCGAGCTACCTGTCAAGAGCAGCAACCCGGCGACTTCGTGTTGCCAGGCTCGCGGTCTGGTTCATCCGCAGGCCGCCTCGTTGGGCCTTTTACAGAACTGGCCGCCTTCCTTCTGTTCAGGACAAAGCCCTCCCGCAGTCGAATGGCCGATAACAGGTGGAAAGCGCTCTATCGCGCTCTTCACAGATGTGGCCGCCCATCCAGGCGGCCATTGCTCTGTTTAGAAACAGGCTTTCTCGAACTCGAATGGTTCATGATATGTGAAGAGCGCTCTAAACTGTGTCGCACAAAAGCCCGTACAACATACACCCGCACGGCGAGCGGATTAAGTCAATCCTGGCCGCGACTCGCCCCCTCCCGACCCCGTACGACTTTGCACTAAAGCGTTGGACGGAGCAGCCGGTCAAAAAGGGTGGCCGCGTTGGGCTCGAGGCTCTCGTTCATCCAGCGGCGCAGGTCTTTCTCCAGCAGGGCGGGGTCGTCGGTGGTGTGGATTCTTTGGAGGCGCTCGAGGGCAGCGGGCGCACCGCGTCCCATGTATTCCCGCAGGACTTCCTGGGTCGCGTTCCACACGACATTCAGGCGGGCCCTGCGCTGCTCCTGGTCCTCCTGCCGGGCCTGCTCGAGCAAGTCGGGTGGCGCCTTGCTGGGGGCCTGCACCAAATGCAGTCGGCCCTCACGAAACTGGGAGGGCAACACCCCACCAAAAAGGTGCTTCCCTCGAGCAAAAAACCAGGCCCGTCCCACCAGGCCATCCTCCAGGATCAGCGCACCGGTAAACTGTTCGCGCACCAACAAGTCCACCAGGTCGGCCACTATAGCGCTGGCGGCCCCGTCCGTCCTGCGCAGGTACCCCTGGGTGAGGGCCACCACCGGGGGCAGGTCGTCGGGTTGAAGGCGGTAGAGCGAGAGCGTTCCCTGTCCCAGCTCACGCTGCAAGGCTCGGTAGGCGGTGGTGCCGGAAAGGTGGCCGTAGGTGGTCTGTCGCCAGGCCTCCAGGAGCCGCCCTCGGTAAAACGCCAGCCAGCCCCGCTCCTCCCCTGGAAAACGGACCAATGCATAGCCGCAAAAATTGTCCTTGCGCAGCCGCTCGACGAGTTCAGAAGTCAACAGGCCCCCCGGCACACTCTCGGCCAGGGGGTCTTGCTGAGGCAAAAAGCTAAGCAAGTAGCCCATCAGCGCCGGCGAGATGTGCTCGAGCAAGCCCCGGTTTGCGCTCACACGGCCCCCTGCAGCGATGCTCGACTTGGCGAGGAAGTACAAATTGCCCCTCGGTAGGAGACCCAATACCAGCGGAGCGCTACCGTCCACATACCGAACAAAACCAGGCCACTACCCTGCTTAAGGTGCTTCATACTCGCCCTGGTTCTGGTGAAAAGGTCTCGGTCTTGAGGCCATTTCTTGGCCCGCAACCAGGCGCACGCAATGTGAAAGGGGCTTTGGCGTCCACAGTAAGCTAACTGGCAGTGTACCACGTGGGCCGATGGGATTATGACCGGAGCACGGCTTTGGCTGTAGAGAACTTCGTCCCCATTTTTTGAGCATTCCACAGGTCGTTCAGAGGTTATGATGTCAGGAGTCGCCCTGGGCGGGAGAAATATGTCCGACGAAACTTTGTACGTCCAAGTTCCGGCCACCCTGGCCAACCTGGGTTCTGGCTTCGACGCCCTGGGGGTCGCACTTGACCTGTACCTCGAGGTCAGCGCCTCGCCAGCCTCCACCGACCAGCTGCACTACACCGGCCAGGGGCAGGTGCCCAATACCCCCGACAACCTGATCCACCAGGGCTACCGGGCCGCCTGGCAGGCCCTGGGCGAACCCAATCCGCCCTCGCTTGTTGTTCACGCCCACAACCCCATCCCGCTGGCGCGGGGCATGGGCAGCAGTTCGGCGGCCCTGGTGGCCGGAGCCGCACTGGCCGATGCCCTATCGGGTCGGCAGCTGGGCCTGGATGGGGTCTTTCGGGTGACAGCGGCGCTGGAGGGTCATCCGGACAATGTGGCCCCGGCAGTATATGGGGGCTTTGTGGCCGCACTGGCCGAACCCCCCCTGGCCTTGCCCCTGCCCGCCCCCAAAGGGCTGCTGTTTGTGCTGGGGGTGCCCGCGTACGAGGTGCCGACTCCGTTGGCCAGGGCGGCGTTGCCAAAAACCATTCCCCATGCGGATGCGGTCTTTAATCTGGCCCGCAGCGCCCTCTGGCCGGCAGCCCTGTACGCGGGGCGCTGGGAGGCCTTGCGCGAGGCTGCACGGGATCGCCTGCACCAGCCCTACCGGGCGCACCTGATGCCGGGCCTCGAGGCGACCCTCGAAGAGGTCTATGCGGCGGGTGCGCTGGCGGCCTTCGTGGGGGGGGCCGGCCCAACCCTGGCGGCCCTGACCGAACCCCGCCATATCGAGGCCATTCGCCGGGCCATGCAGGGCTATGTGGGCCAGGGCTCCACCCTGGTGCTAGGACTAGGAGAGGGGTTGCGGTGGAAGGCAGTTTCAGTACCATCCCACTGAGCGATGTCCTGGAGATGGTTCACGCCAACCGTGGAACCGGGGTCTTGCACCTGACCAGCGGCAAACTCCCCTTGCAGCTGCAATTCGAGGAGGGCGAGGTGGTGGGGGGAGGCATCCTGGACTGGGAGGGCTTCGAGGCCATCTCAACCTTTCCGCTGCACCCCGAGCAGGGCCGCTTCAGGTTCGAGGCGGGCCAGGTCAAGGGTCTGCCCTTGATGCCCTTCAAGGCCTTTATGGGCGAGTGGGCCCGGATGAACGACCAGTGGGCCCGTTTTCGCAGCGTCCTGGACTCCCCCAGCCGGGTGCTGGAGACCCCCCGGGCGGTGGAGCCGTTTGCGGTGTTTGTGGGGGGCAAAAGCGTGCGCGCAGCGGCCAAGAGCTGGGGGGTTCCGCTGATTATCGCCACCGAGCGGGCCTGGCGCGGGCTGCGCGAGGGCGACCTGACCAGGCTGCGCAAGTATGCCTGGTTTGCCCTGCGCATCCGCCACCCCTCGGCCCGCCGCACGCAAGCTGGCATTCGAGACCCCAAGGACCTGACGGTATTGCTCGATGGCAGCCGTAATCTGGGTGAGCTGATCCAGGCCGGTCTACCGATTGCCAGGGTGCGGGACTATTTGATTGAGCGCATCAGCAGCGGCGAGTTGCAAGCCGCTGGCAGGGGCTGGATCTTACGCGATTTGCTGTGGGAACTCGAGGCCGAGCAGCACCCCCCGAAGTGAAGCCCGCGAGGCTTTACCCAACGCCCCGTACGGGGCAAAAAACCTGACGAGAACGGTGCTCTGACCAGCGCAGGCCCCCGTTGATTCGCACAGGCTCGAGTGACCCCGGACAGCATTCTTCGCGGGCGCCGCTGGACTTGCACAAGCCAAGCGCGCCTTGCACTGGGCGGAAACCCGGCGCGCGCGGGCTTTTGACCCTGGTATACCATGCCCTACAATGGCCCTTGTGAGTGTGAGCGCACCGCGTGACTTCTTCGCCGAGCAAGGACTCGAGCCCCTCACCGCCCAGGGCTACCAGCGCGCCGCCCGGGCCGAGGCTTTCCCCTACCTGAAAGCCCTCTCCGAGCGGGTGCTGGTCTTCGACGGGGCCATGGGCACCGAGATTTTCAAATACAGCCTGAGCGACGCCGACTATGGGGGCGAGCAGTACAGCGGCTGCCCCGAGATTCTGAACCGCACCCGGCCCGATGTGATTGCGGCCATTCACCGGAGCTACCTCGAGGCCGGCGCCGACGTCATCGAGACCAACACCTTCGGCTGCCTGCCCCACGTGCTCTCGGAATACGGCCTGGAGGCCGAGGCCGAAGACCTGGCCTATGCGGCGGCCCAAATCGCCCGGCAAGTGGCAGAAGCCCACGGCCAGCAGCCCCGCTTCGTGGCCGGGGCGCTGGGGCCGGGTACCAAGCTCATCTCCCTGGGGCAGATTGGCTGGCGGGAGCTTTTTGAGTCGTACCGCACCGGGGCCAGGGGCCTGGTGCGCGGGGGGGTGGATCTGCTCCTCATCGAGACCTGCCAGGACATCCTGCAGGTGCGCTGTGCGGTGCTGGCCGCCCGGCAGGCCATGCAGGATGTGGGCCGGGAGGTGCCCTTGCAGGTGCAGGTCACCATCGAGGCCACCGGCACCATGCTGGTCGGCACCGACGACAGCGCAGCTTTGACCGTGCTGGAAAACCTGCCGGTGGATGTGGTGGGCATCAACTGCGCCGTGGGGCCCGACCTGATGGACTCCCACATCCGCCACTTCTGCCAAAACAGCACCCGCTGGGTTAGCTGCCTGCCCAACGCGGGCCTGCCCCGCAACGAGGGGGGCCGGGCGGTGTTCGACCTGACCCCCGCCGAGCTGGCCCGCTGGCAGCTCAAGTTTGTGCAGGAGTACGGCCTGAACGCGGTGGGCGGCTGCTGCGGCACCGCCCCTGAACACATCGCGGCGCTGGCTCGGGCCGTGGAGGGCCTGAAAAAGCCCGCCGCGCCCGCCCCCGCAGCCCGGCCCGCCGGGCTGGTGGCCAGCCTTTACCAGAGCGTGCCGCTGCGGCAGGAGACCGGCATTTTGATTGTCGGGGAGCGCACCAACGCCACCGGCAGCAAGAAGTTTCGGGAGCTTCTGTTTGCGGGCGACTTCGACGGGATGAGCGAGCTGGCCGCCGAGCAGGTGGCCGAAGGGGCCCATGTGCTGGATGTCTCGGTGGCCTGGACGGGGCGCGACGAGGTGCGCGACATGCGCGAGGTGCTCAAGCGCTTTGCGACCAGCGTGCCCATTCCCATCATGATTGACTCCACCCAGCCCGAGGTGATGGAGGAGGCCCTGAAGCACCTGGGCGGGCGGGCCATTCTGAACTCGGTCAACCTCGAGGATGGCCTGGAGAAGTTCGACCGGGTGGCGGCCTTAGCCAAGCGCCACGGGGCCGCGCTGGTGGCATTGACCATTGACGAAGACAAGGAAGCCGGCATGGCCAAAACGGTCGAGCGCAAGGTGGAGATTGCCCTCCGCATGTACGAGCGCCTGACCCAGGTGCACGGCATTCCGGGGGAGTCGCTTTTGTTCGACCTGCTCACCTTTCCCATCACCCAGGGCGACGAGGACACCCGCAAGCTGGCCCTCTGGACCATCGAGGGCATCCGCCGCCTGCGCCAGGAGCTGCCCGAGGTGGGCTTTATCCTGGGCGTCTCCAACGTTTCGTTCGGGCTTTCGCCCCAGGCCCGGGTGGTGCTCAACTCGGTTTTTCTGGATGAGTGCATCCAGGCCGGTCTGACCGCCGCCATCCTCAATGCGGGCAAGATTCTGCCCATCCACCAAATCCCGCAGGAGCCCTACCGGCTGGCCCTCGACCTGATTTACGACCGCCGGCAGTGGGGGCCTGCGGGCGAGGTGACCCACGACCCCCTGTTTGCCTTCGTGGACTATTTCGCCAAGCACAAGAGCGACCGGGCCCAGACCCGCGACCCCCTGGCCGGGCTGCCGCTGGAGGAGCGGCTGCAAAAGCGGATTATTGAGGGTCGCAAGGTGGGCCTCGAGGCCGACCTCGAGCAGGCCTTGGCCCGGTACAGCCCCGTCGAAATCATCAACAAAATTCTGCTGGAGGGGATGAAGGTGGTGGGCGATTTGTTCGGCGCGGGCAAGATGCAGCTGCCCTTCGTGCTTCAGGCCGCCGAGACCATGAAGGCTGCGGTCAGCTACCTCGAGCCCCGCATGGAGAAGCTCGAGGGCGTCCACAAGGGCACCATGGTGCTGGCTACGGTCAAGGGCGATGTGCACGACATCGGCAAGAACTTAGTGGACATCATCCTCTCCAACAACGGCTACAAGGTGGTGAACCTGGGCATCAAGAAGCCCATCGAGGAGATTCTGGCCGCCGTGGAGGCGCACCGGCCCGACGCGGTGGGCATGAGCGGGCTGCTGGTCAAGAGCACCGTGGTCATGAAGGAAAACCTCGAGTACATGGCCGCGCGGGGCTACCAGATCCCGGTGGTGCTGGGCGGGGCCGCGCTCAACCGGCACTATGTGGAAAACGACCTGCGCCAGACCTACACCACCGGCCAGGTCTACTACGCCTCCGACGCCTTCGACGGGCTGCAAATCATGGAGGAGCTGACCGGTCATGCCCCGCCCCGCCTGACCAGCCGCGAGGTGAGCGGACACAAATACAAAACCGCCTACGAGATTCTGCAGGAGAAGCTGATGGCCGGTTCGGAGTACATCCCTTCCAACATCCCCCCCGCCCCCCGCATCCCCAGGCCACCCTTCTGGGGCCGGCGGGTGGTGGACGCAGGCGAACTCGAGATTGGGGTTATCTCGCGCTACGTGAACAAAAACGCCCTCTTCCGGGGACAGTGGGGTTTCCGCCGGGGCGAGATGAGCCAGCCGGAGTACGAGGCCTACCTCGAGCGGCTGGCCGAGCCCATGTTCGAGGAGATGGTGCTGCAAGCCATGGGCGAGGGCTGGCTCGAGCCCGCCGTGGTCTATGGCTACTGGCCGGTGGCCTCGGACAAAAACGACCTGATTGTCTTCGACCCGGACACAGGTCTAGAACTCTTCCGCTTCAACTTTCCCCGTCAGATGGGCGCGGGCTCCCGCCACCTCTGCATCGCCGACTTCTTCCGCCCCCGCCACGCCGAGCCCATCGGAGACGAGCCCTCGTGGTTTCCCCCGGCGGCCTGGGCCAACGGCGCGCGGGACGTGCTGGCCGCGCAGGTGGTCACCATGGGGCGCAAGGTTTCGCAGGTGGCCCAGGAGCTATTCAAGGCCGATGCCTACCAGGATTACCTCTACCTGCACGGCTTCTCGGTGGAGATGGCCGAGGCCTTGGCCGAGTACTGGCACAAGCGCATCCGCCAGCAGCTAGGCATCGCCCAGGACGACGCCACCAGCCTGGAAGAACTCTTCCGCCAGGGCTACCAGGGCAGCCGCTACAGCTTTGGCTACCCGGCCTGCCCCCGCCTGGAGGACCAGAAACACCTCCAGGATTTGCTCCAGTGGCAGGAGATTGGCGTGGAACTGAGCGAGGAGTACCAGCTCCACCCCGAGCAGTCCACCAGCGCCATCGTGGCCCATCACCCCTCGGCGCGCTACTTCAACCTCTGACCAGAGTGCTCTTCGGCGGTGGTCTGCATCGCCGCACCGTGCCTGCCCATCCAGCGGCCATTGTTCAGGAAACCGCTCACTCCCCAGTAACGTCCGTCATTATGGCCTCGAGCCGGCCCAGGTGGGCCTCGAGCGCCTCGGGGGTATCGGCGCGCAGGGTGATGTGCCCCACCTTTCTGCCGGGACGGGGTTCCTTGCCGTACAGGTGGAGGTGCGCCCCTGGAACCGCCAGCACCTTTGCTGCTTCGGGCCGCTCTCCAATCAGGTTGAGCATGGCCGCGTGCCCCCTGGCCGCAGTGGAACCTAAGGGCCAGCCCAGCACCGCCCGCAGGTGGTTTTCAAACTGGCTGGTCTCGGCCCCCTCGATCGTCCAGTGGCCGGAGTTGTGCACCCGGGGGGCCATCTCGTTGGCCCAGAGCGCACCCTCGACCTCGAACAGCTCGATAGCCAGTACCCCCACGTAGTCCAGTTTCTCCATCACCCGAAGGGCGATGCTTTCGGCTTCGTGTTGCAGGCGGGCCGGGGTCGCCGGGGCGGGCGCCAGGCTTTTGCGCAGGATGCCCCCGGCGTGGTGGTTTTCCACCAGCGGATAAAACCCCACCTGGCCGCTTCGGCTCCGCACCGACAGGATCGAAAGCTCACGCTCAAACGGCACGAAGGCTTCCAGAATAAGGGGCTGCCCCCCCAGCTGGGCCCAGGCCGCTTCCACCTCGGCAGGCGAACGCAGGAGCTGTTGGCCTTTGCCGTCATAGCCCAGCCGACGGGTTTTGAGCAGGGCCGGAAAGCCGGTGCGCTCCAGGCCATCCAGCAGGTCGTTGTGGGTCTGTACCGGGTAGAACAGCGGGGTCGGAATGCCCAGGCCCTGAAAAAAGGTCTTTTCGGCAACCCGATCCTGGGCAACCTCGAGCGCCCTGGGCGGCGGGTAGACCGGCAGGCGCTCGGCCAGCCAGGTCGCTGCGGCCAGCGGCACGTTCTCGAACTCGTAGGTTACAAGCTCGAGGCCCTCGGCAAAGCGCGCCAGCAAGCTCTCGTCGGTATAATCGCCTACCAGCAGCTCGGCCAGCGGCCCCGCCGGGGCCTCGGCCACCGAATCCAGAAACCGAAAGCGAAGCCCCAGGGGATACCCGGCCAACGCCAGCATTCGCCCCAGCTGTCCACCTCCCAAAACGCCTACTCGCACGCCAATAGCCTACTCGAGGTTGGTTCAAGAGCCCAATAGCACAGCCAGGCATGGTCGGAGGGGTTTGTGCTCCGGCGCTGGCCTGGTGCGCCCGGAGCCCGGTGGGGCCCCAGGTTGCAGGTCCTTTGGCAACCCGACCGCAGCAGCGAGAATATAGCCTGGAATAGGCCCACCGTCCGGCCCCTAGCGATCCGGCCCGAGCGAGGTGAGCAGCAGTCGCTCGTTGGGCTCCGCCGGCGGCCAATGCTCAATCGGGACGGGGTGGCCCACCAGATACCCCTGAACCAGATCGCAGTCGTTCTCGTGCAGCCACTCGAGCTGCTGGAAGGTCTCTACACCCTCGGCCACCACATCGGCCTCGAGGCTATGCGCCAGGTCTATGGCCGCCCGAACCAGTTTCTCATCCCGCACACTGCTGCCCAGATAGCTTATGAAGCTGCGGTCTATTTTGAGCCGATCCAGGGGTAGCTGGCGCAGGTAGCCCAGCGATGCGTAGCCGCTGCCAAAATCGTCAATCGCCACCCGAACCCCCAGGGCCTTGAATACGCTGAGCACCCTGCGGGCCTGGTCGGGGTCGCGCAGCAGGACACTCTCGGTAATTTCCAGGGTGAGCCACTGGGGGTCTACCTGGGCCTCGGTCAGTTGCTGCAACAGTTCCCGAACCACCTCCGGCTGCACCAGCGACTGGGTGGAGATGTTGAGCGACAGGCGATACGGTTGTTTGCGCTGATGCCACTGCCTTAGCTGCTTTAAACCTTTTCGCAAAGCCAGCAGATCCATCTGCTCGACCAGATGAACCTCCTCGGCCAGGGGTACAAACTCCGAGGCGCTCAACACTTTTTCCTGATATGGCCAGCACAAAAGCGCTTCCGCTCCCTCGATGCAGCGCTTCTTGAGGTGCCAGATTGGCTGATATAGCATCTGGAGCTGTTGCTCCTGGGTGGCTTTGCGCAAATCCCCCTCAAATTGCAGTCGCTCATCGGTGTAAGGGCTTTTGGAAGGGTCGTAGATCACCACCCGGCTGCCGGAGTCCTTGGCCTGGTACATGGCGATATCGGCGACCTTGAGCAGTTCGACAAACGAACGTCCATCCTTGGGGAAGCTGGCAATGCCCACGCTCACCCCCAGGCTGGGCAGGTTGAGCGAGGAGTTGCCCACACCCAGGGTGCTGCGAATTGCCTTGGACATACGAAAGGCGACTTGCTGGGCCTGCTCTGCGTCGGTGTTGTACAGAATACAAGCAAACTCATCGCCTCCCAGCCGGGCCAGCACATCGTCGGAACGAAGCTGTTTGCTCAGAATCTGCGAGACCTCCACCAGCAGCTCGTCGCCCACATCGTGCCCCAGGGTATCGTTGACGGTTTTGAAATTGTCCAGATCGAGATAGAGCAGGCTTACCGGGGTTTCCTGCAAGGCCGCTCTGGTCAGCGACTCCTCGGCTGCCCGCCGCAAGGCCCGGCGGTTGGGTAGCTTGGTCAGCTCATCGTGGTAGGCCATATATTCGACATAGGCCTGTTGCCGCTTTCGTTCGCTGATATCGCGCATCCCGACCACAATTCCCTGCAATGCCTCGGTGTCGTCCCAAACAAAGTTGATCAGCGCCTCAATCCAGATGGGGTGTTTGTCTTTATGCAGGCATTCATACTCCACCTTGAAAGCACGTCGCTCTCGTATGGCCTGAAAGGCCTCCTGCCTCAAGCGGCCCCAATCCTTGGCTGCAACCAGGGTTGAGACACGCCGTCCCATCAGCTCCTCGGGCGTGTAGCCCAAGACCTGCCTCACGGATGGCGTGATGTATTGAATGGTTGCTTTCGGGTCCAGCAACAACACCACATCCTGGATGGAGTTGGTGATCTGGCGCAGGCGGTACTCCCGTTCCCGCAGGGTTTCTTCAGCCTGGCGCCGCTCGGTGACATCGCGGCCACTGACCACGCTGCCAATGGGGTTTCCCTGCCCATCGAAGATAAAGTTGACCAGGGTGTCAATCCAGAGGTAATGACCCTCCGCGTGCAAATAGCGAGCCTCGAGGCGGTACGATCTCTCCCCCGCAAGGCTTCGCTCAGCCAGAAGCATGGCCTTGGCCCGGTCTTCGGGAACCAGGTAATCGAAGGCCAGGCGGCCCAGCATCTCTTCCGGCCTGTAGCCCAGCAAGCGCTCCACCGAGGGCGTAACGTAGCGAAAATAACCCGACAGATCGGTCAAGGCCACCACATCCTGCATGGCATCGGTAATTTGCCGCAGCATCTGTTCGCTCTGGCGCACCGCCTGCTCGGCCTGGTAGCGTTCGGTGACATCTCGAATCCCCGTCACCGCACCCCGGTCGCGGCCCTGGGCGTCGAACAGGAAGTTGATTGAGGCTTCCATATGGAGTTCGCGGCCATCGGGTCGCACAAAAGTGAAGCTGGACTGGGCGTGGGGTTGTTCAGGGGTTGCGGCTGCCGACAGATCCCGAAAGCGCTGCGACTGTTCGGCATCCAGCAGGTCATAAGCCGAGCGACCCAGGATGGCCTCAGGAGCCATGCCCACCACTTTCTGCACCGAGGGGGTAATGTAGCGAACGATGGCGTTTTCGTCGGTCAGCATTACGATATCCTGAATGGCGTCGGTAATCTGCCGCAGCATCTGCTCGCTTCGCCGCAGTTGTTCCTCAGCCTCGCGGCGGTCTTGAATCTGGCGAGCACCCAGTACCATCCGCACGGGCCGGCCCTCCGGGTCGTGGATGAAATCGAGGTTGGTCTCGAGCCAGACCCTGAAGCCCTCCCGGTGGCAATGTTGATACTCCAGCCGCAACGAGCGTCTTTCCTCGCGTGCAGCCCGCACCGCCTCCAACACCCATGGTTGGTCTTCTGTGTCGAAGAAGTCAAACGCACTGCGGCCCAGGAGTTCCTCGGGGTCGTAGCCGAGCGCGGCCTTGACTGAAGGCGTGACGTATTCAATCCTGCCGTCCAGGTCGAGCAGCAAAACTACGTCGCGCATGGAGTTGGTCAGCTCGCGTAGCCGCTGTTCACTCTGACGCACGGCCTGCTCGGCCTGATAGCGCGTGGTCACATCACGCACGCCCACGACCGCCCCCTGAAACACATCCTCCGGCCCAAAGAGAAAATTAATGGAAGCCTCCAAAACCCGCGGTCGGCCGTCGGGATGCTGATACACAAAACCCGCCTGCGCCGTGTGCTTTTGTGGCGTGGCGTCACGAATCATCTGCTCAAAAATGCGGGCTTGCTCGGGGTCTAGCACACTGTAAGCTGAACAACCTATCAAATCCTCTGGCTTCAGACCCGCCACAGGGAAAATCGAGGGAGTCGCGTACTGAATGATGGCCTCAGCGTCGGTTAGCAGCACCACATCCTGCACCGTCTCGGCAATCTGGCGGAGTATCCTCTCACTTCTCAGGCGGTCTTCTTCGGCCCGTTCATAGGCCGAAATTTCCTGCCCGATGGCGGTGGTTCCGACCACCCGGCCCTGCTCATCTCGCAGCAGGGAGATATTCCACAAAACCTGCCTTTGTTCGCCCTGCCGGGTCAAAATGTGGGTCTTGTGCTGGGGCGCGACTTCGGCCTGGGCTATGACCTTCGCATAACCCTCCTGGCCGCGCTCCTGGGGTGGAACGAACACCTCGAACCAGTTGCGTCCGGCGACTTCGGGCCATGTCCAGCCGGTGAGCTCGAGCAAATACCGGTTGCAAAAAATGATCCGGCCCTCTCGATCCAGTTTCACAACCAGCAGATCTACATTTTGAAAAACTTCCTCCGACTGTCGCTCGGAAAGGCGGTACTTGCGCTCGAGCCCTCTCAACTGCAAGTACAAAAGCGCTACCAGAACAAAAAAAAGCGAAATCGCCAGCAACAAGTCCCAGGGATGGGGGAGCTGTAGAAATCCCGCAAACAAAAGCCCTGCCGGCACAACTGCCATTGGTGCCCACCGGTAGGCTTGTTTGCTCATGTTCACCCTGCTCATTTTAAGACAACACCTATGCAGGCTTTGCTAAAAACTGCCTGTTGCTGGCAATATCACCCTCCTGGACGGGGGTCTGGCTCGGCCAAAACGGACTCGGTCTGGGTTTTGCGGTACTGCTCCAGGGCGCGCTTGCATTGAGGATATTTGTTACCCAGGATACTAACGGCCAGCAGGGCCGCATTGACCGCACCTGCCCGACCGATGGCCAGGGTGCCTACGGGCACTCCAGCCGGCATCTGCACGATAGACAATAGGGAATCTAGCCCCTTCAGGCTTCTGGATTCCACCGGAACCCCCAGCACCGGAAGGCTGGTTTTGGCAGCGGTCATGCCCGGCAGGTGAGCGGCCCCACCGGCCCCGGCGATGATCACCTCGAGGCCCCGCGCGGCAGCTTCTTCGGCATACCTGAACAGCAGATCCGGCGTTCGGTGGGCCGAAACCACCCGCACTTCGTAAGGAACCTCGAGTTCCTCTAAGGTTTGTGCAGCATGCTGCATGGTCTCCCAGTCCGACTTAGAACCCATAATGATTCCAACCAGGGGATAATCGGGCAGGTTCATTGCATAGCAGTTTAGCGCAAAGGGCTTGGTGCCCCGTCTATCCTGTGCCCCGAATCCAGGTAACAGCCTTCACACCCCATCGCCAATCCTTTTGCCCCAAACCCCTTCGGCGCCTGCTTCCAGAAAAGGGCCCTTCGCCGGCCATCAACCCTGCAGGACGCCCCTTGCGAAGCGGCCCCCCGGGATGGGGGCAGCGGGTTCACCCCTCACAGCCAACTCTCGGGGCCATAGGGGGAACGTCTGTGGAACAGGCGCTCCGCAAAAATGCTGTTATTTCCCAGGATAAATGGAGTTTAGCAGAAATTGACCATAACACAACCCGATTTTTCTTGAACCGGGTTGACCTAGATTGACGGCAAGCGCCCAACGGCGCAAGGAGAAAAAATGAGCAAGACACCCATCACAGTCGCTTTTGGCGATGGCATCGGCCCGGAAATCATGCGGGCGGTGCTGCAAATTCTGGAGGCCGGAGGGGCACAGCTAGAGCCCGAAATCATCGAGATTGGCGAGAGCGTCTATCGCCGTGGGCACACCAGCGGCATCGAGGAGAGCGCCTGGGAGAGCCTGCGGCGCACCAAGGTTTTCCTCAAGGCCCCCATCACCACCCCTCAGGGCGGGGGTTACAAAAGCCTCAACGTGACCGTGCGCAAAACCCTGGGGCTATACGCCAACGTGCGCCCGGTGCAGAGCTACGAGCCCTTTGTGACCACCAAGCACAAGTCCATTGACCTGGTGATTGTGCGCGAGAACGAGGAAGACCTCTACGCTGGCATCGAGTACCAGCAGACCGACGAGGTCACCATGGCCCTCAAGCTCATCTCCAAGCCGGGCACCGAGCGCATCGTGCGCTACGCCTTCGAGTTCGCCCGGCGCAACGGGCGCAAAAAGGTTACCTGCATCTCCAAAGACAACATCATGAAGATTACCGACGGTCTCTTTCACAGGATGTTCGATGAGATTGGGGCCGAATACCCGGAGTTGCAAAAGGAACACATGATCGTGGACATCGGCGCGGCCCGCCTGGCCGAGATGCCCGAGCGCTTTGATGTGATTCTGGCGCCCAACTTGTATGGCGACATCCTTTCCGACATCGCTGCAGAGGTCGCGGGTTCGGTGGGGCTGGCCGGCTCGGCCAACGTGGGCGACGACTGCGCCATGTTCGAGGCTGTCCACGGCAGCGCGCCGGATATTGCCGGCAAAGGCATCGCCAACCCTTCCGGGCTTTTGCAGGGCGCAATCTTAATGCTCGTGCACATTGGGCAGCCCGAGGCCGCCGCCCGCATCAAGAACGCCTGGCTCAAAACCCTGGAAGACGGCATCCACACCGCCGACATCTACGACGAACGGGTGAGCGAGCAAAAGGTGGGCACCGAGGCTTTCGCCCAGGCCGTCATTGAGCGGCTGGGCCAGCTGCCCGAACGCCTGCGCCCGGCTCGGTTTGGCGAGGCCAGCAAGGAGCCCATGGTGCCGCTGATGGTGCGCAACCCCAAACCGGCCCGCAAGGAGCTGGTGGGCATTGACGTTTTCTTCAACTGGCGCGGCACCAAGCCGGAGGAGCTGGCCCGGCTTTTGGAACCCCTTTCTACCGAGAAGCTCAAGCTCCAGCTCATCACCAACCGGGGGGTGAAGGTATGGCCGGGAGGCTTCCCCGAGACCTTCCGCACCGACCACTGGCGCGGGCGCTTTATGGCCCAGAACGATACCCCCACCCACCACGACATTGTGGAACTGATGGGCAAAATTGCCGCAGCCGGAATGGACTTCATCAAAACTGAACACCTCTACAACTTCGATGGCAAGCCGGGGTATTCGCTGGGCCAGGGGCAGTAAAACCAACCAGGGCGTTATTCACTGCCCAGCCGTAAAGATACCCCTGCTCGCCCACAGATTCCAAAGAGCGATAGCCCACAAGCCCCACCCGACCGCGTTGGGGAGGGTATCGGACAAGACCCTCCATCTGCTGGTGGCGTGAAAGGCCAGGCCCGCAACCCCACCTGGCCTACCCTGCGAGGTCGGGGAGGAACCGAGCGAGTCCAGGCGAGGATTGACTTAGAGCGCACTTCACATATTAGGAGCCACTCGAGTTCGAGAAAGGCTGGTTCTGAACAGAACCGTGGCGGCCTGGAAACTCGAAAACATGGGTCGGCCCGGACGCAACGCAGACAGACGTGCCTCACCGAGGTGAGGCACGTCTGCTTGTCCCTTTTTCGTGGGCGGCCACGTCTGGGAAGAGCGCGATGATTCGCTCAGCGTGCGGTGTGGTTGCATGGGCTTTCATGGAACACAGTATCCACCGACCCCGCAAGGAAAGGAGTAGAATCCTGGACAGTGGACACGCTGGAACTGCTTCGCATCAACCTGCTCTCCCCTGCCGTGCTGGCTTTTGCCCTGGGCATCACCGCCACCCTGGTCAAGTCCGACCTCAAAATCCCGGATGCCCTCTACACCACCCTCTCGATCTATCTGCTGCTGGCCATCGGCCTCAAAGGCGGGGCCGCCCTTTCCACCACGCCCTTGGCCGAGTTGTGGAAACCGGCCCTGGCTACGCTGCTGTTGAGTGTTCTTACCCCCCTCCTCTCCTACGCTGTGCTAAGGCGCCTGGGGCGTTTTGATGTGGTCAATGCGGCGGCCATAGCAGCCCACTATGGCTCGGTCTCGGCGGTGACTTTCATTGCGGCCACCACCTTTATGCAGGCAGCCCAGCAACCGGTGGAGGGCTTTATGCCTACGCTGGTGGCCATTTTGGAAGTCCCGGCCATTGTGATTGCCTTGCTGATTGCCCGCCGAAGCCTGGGCGAAGGCTCGCTGGGCGAGGCGGTGCGGGAGATTTTCGCCGGCAAAAGCATTCTGCTGCTCGTGGGGGGCTCTTTGATGGGCTTTCTGGCGGGCCCGGAGGGCCTCAAGCAAATTGCTCCGGTGTTCGTAGACCCCTTTCGCGGCGTGCTGGTGTTGTTTTTGCTCGAGCTTGGCATGGTGGCGGCCAAGCGCCTGCGTGATTTGCAAAAGGTGGGGGTTTTCCTGATTGGTTTTGGCATAGGCATGCCCCTCGTACAGGGGTTTTTGGGCGTGTGGTTGGGGAGCCTGGCCGGCATGTCGGTGGGGGGCGCGATGGTCTTGGGCACCATGGCGGCCAGCGCCTCGTACATTGCGGCCCCTGCCGCCGTGCGCATCGCCCTGCCCCAGGCCAATCCCAGCTACTACCTCACTGCCTCGCTGGGTGTTACCTTTCCCTTCAACCTGACGCTGGGCATCCCCCTCTACTTCGCCCTTTCCCGCTGGCTGCACGGAGGTAGCTAATGGCCCTGGTCTCACTTAAACTGGTCACCATCATTGCGGAAGGCTTTCTGGAAGAGAAGCTCGTCCGGGAGGTCAAGAAGCTCGGCGCCAAAGGCTATACCATCACCCCTGCCAGGGGTGAGGGCAGCCGGGGGGTGCGGGCCAGCGAGTGGGAGGGAAACAACATCCGCCTCGAGACCATCGTGAGCCCTGCCGTGGCCGAAAAAATCCTGAACCGCCTGGCTGAGGTGTATTTTCCCAACTACGCCGTGATTGCGTTCGTGGAGAACGTAGAGGTGGTTCGCGGCGAAAAATACACTTGATGGCCTCCAATCAACCTTCAAGAATACACAAGGTGGTGGGTGGGACGTGAACACCTGCCCCGACTCCCAAACCCCTGCTTTCTGCCTCACCGCTCCCAATAGCGTGCAAAGTGGCCGCCCGCGAAAACCTGAAGGGACAAGCAAACAGGCCTCACGGAGGTCAGGCACGCTCGTCTGCGTTGCGCCTGGGCCGAGCCGCAGGTTACGCACCCAAGCGGGGGCTGGGCCCGGCCCACAGGTGCCTGGGTTTCGAGTATCCAGAAAGCCAAGGCTCTGCCACAAAGCTTTCTTGAACTGGGTAAGCGGAGGGCGCTCAGAGCTTGGGGCCTCTGGTGTAGCACCGGGTTTCAGCCAATGGGCTGGGGCAGGCCCGCGGAGTGAAACACCTGGCCTGCTTTCATCACCAGCTTCAGGTGGCGCTCGGGGCGGGCGAGAATCCGGATGTCCTCGAGGGGATTCCCCTCCACCGCTATCAGGTCGGCATAGGCTCCTGGAGCCACTTCCCCCAACTGACCCTCAGCCCGGAGCAGTCGGGCGGCGTACAGGGTGGCGGCCCGGATGACCTCGAGGTTGGGTTGCACCTGCGCCCGAATGGTGAACTCCTCGAGCTGCCGCCGGTGCATGGCCCCCAGCAGGTCGGTTCCATAGGCCAGGTTCACCCCGGCCCTGGAAGCCATCTCCAGCGCGGCCAGACCCTTGTCCAGAACCAGGTAAATTTTGTGCTCCACCTCTTTGGGCAAGCCCGCCGCGACCCCCTCCTCGGCCAGCGCCTGATAGGTGACCAGGGTGGGTACCATCCAGGCTTTGTGCTTCAAGAACAGCTCCACACTGTGCTCGTCAATCAGGTTGCAGTGCTCGAGGCTGCGCACCCCGCACTCTAGCGCCCGGTTGACGGTGCGGGCCGTATAGGTGTGGGCCATCACGTAAAGGTCGGCCATCTCGGCCTCCTCAACCGCCGCAAGGATTTCCTCCCTGGAAAACTGGTCGTTGGTCAGGCGGTCGGTCGGCGAGGCAACCCCTCCCCCCAGCATCAGCTTGAGGTGGTCGGCCCCCCGGCGAATCTCCTCCCGGGCTGCCCGCCGCACTTCGGGCACCCCGTCCACCACCGTTCCGAAGGCCACAGGCGAGCTCACCGTCTCAACCCGGGTCTCCCCCGCCGCCCGGCTGTCGGCATGGCCCCCGGTCTGGCTCAGGGCGCGCCCGCAGATGTAGAGCCGGGGCCCCACTACAAGCCCTTCCTCCACAGCCCGCTTGAGGCCAAAGTCGGCCCCGGCAGCGTCGCGCACAGTGGTGAAGCCCCGCAGCAGCATCTCGTGCATGATTCTGGCCGCTTGCAGGGCGTTGTAGTGCGGCGAAGCGTTGGAGAGCTCACGCAGATTGGCCGTCCAGGCCATCACATGTACGTGAGCGTCCATCAAACCGGGTAGCAGGGTCAGGCCCCTCAGGTCGAGCGTCACCGCTTCGGCTGCCCGGGCCTCAGGGGCCTCAAGCTGCATGGGCTCGAGGCGCTCAATCTTGCCGTCTTTGATGACCACCCGACGACCCGGCAAAAGCTGACCCGAACGAACATCCAGAACCGTCGCATTTTGGAGCAGCGTGATGGAAGGCATGCGTCAGTCTATCGCTCGGAGCGTGCAGAAACCATCCCTCTGGCCGTTGTTGGTCGCGCCGCTGGGAAGGCATCGGAGGAAAAAGATGCAATCTATCCTGAACCCATCCATCTTGTGCCACATTTCCCATGAAATAGGGCCTAAAGTCACTCAAGCACCCGCCCAAATTCCGATAGGATAGTGAAGCAGACCAATGCTGGCCTGACCAAGCACTAGGAGGTGCCATGAGCGTTCTGGAACGACAGCAAGAGGCGGGCTATGCCACGCGCTCACCGGTGATCAACGACTTCTCCCTGGTTGTGGCAACCGCCAACGGTACCGGCAGTCAGACCGCCAACCTCACCCTGTTGCGGTCTTTTTTTAAGCTGGGCATTCCGGTACACGGCAAGAACATTTTTCCCTCGAATATTCAGGGCCTGCCCACCTGGTACCACATCCGGGTCAGCCACAAGGGCTACATCGCCCGTAAAACCTCTGAAATTCTGGTGGCCTTCAACCCGGCCACCGCTGCCGAGGACGTAAGGGAGCTTCCGGCTGGGGGGGTCTGCGTTTACAATGCCGACCTGAAGAACCTGCCCCAACGCGATGACCTGATCTACTACCCCGTTCCGGTCAACGAGCTGATCGCCGGGGTAGAAGTGCCGGTCAAGCGCAAGCCCTACATTGCCAACATGGCCTACGTGGGGGTGCTGGCCTGGATGCTGGCGTTGCCCCTGGAGGTGGTGGAAGAAGCCCTGGGGGCGCAGTTTGGCTACCGCCAGAAGCTCATCGAGAGCAACCTGCAGGTGGTGCGGAGGGCTCATGAATGGGCCACCCAGAACCTCCGCAAGCAAGACCCCTATCGCCTCGAGCCCATGAACAAAACCGAGGGGCTCATCATCATGACCGGCAACGAGGCCGGGGCTTTAGGGGCGGTGTTTGGCGGGGTGAGCGTGGCGGCCTGGTATCCCATCACCCCTTCCACCAGCTTCATGGACGCTTTGCGCGAGTTTTTGCCCAAGCTACGTAAAGACCCTGGCGGCCACCCCACCTACGCCGTGATTCAGGCCGAGGACGAACTCGCCGCTGCCGGCATCGTGATGGGCGCGGGTTGGGCAGGGGCCCGGGCCCTGACCGCCACCAGCGGCCCTGGCATCAGCCTGATGGCCGAATTCGTGAGCTATGGCTACTTCGCCGAGATTCCCGCGGTGATCTGGGATATCCAGCGGGTCGGCCCCAGCACCGGTCTGCCCACCCGCACCAGCCAGGGCGATGTGTCGTTTGCCTACACCCTGGGCCACGGCGACACCAAGCACCCGGTCTTGTTCCCCTCCTCGATTGAGGAGTGCTTCGAGTTTGGCTGGAAGTCGCTCGACTTAGCCGAGCAGTTGCAAACCCCGGTGTTTGTGCTCTCCGACCTCGACCTGGGCATGAACAACTGGATGGGACGGCCCTTCGACTACCCCGACCGGCCCCTGGAGCGGGGCAAGGTGCTCGATGCGGCGCAGCTCGAGGCCCTGGGGGGCTTCGCCCGTTACAAGGATGTGGACGGCGATGGCATCCCCTACCGCACGCTGCCCGGCACCCCCCACCCCCTGGCCGCCTACTTCACGAGGGGCAGCGGCCACAACGAACAGGCCCAGTACAGCGAACGGGCCCAGGATTACGAACGCCTGATGGCCCGACTGGCCCACAAATTCACCACCGCCCGCTCCCTGGTGCCCGAACCCGCCGTCGAGCTGCACCCCTCGGCCAAGGTTGGCATCATTGCCTACGGCACCACCCGCTACGCCATCGAGGAGGCCCGCGACCGCCTGGCAAGGCAGCTCCCCACCAGCTTCCTGCGTCTGCGGGCCCTGCCCATGGGCCAGGCCGTGCGGGAGTTTGTGGCGGCCCACGAACGGGTGTACGTCATCGAGCTCAACCGCGACGGCCAGCTGCACAGCATCCTGCAAAACGAGATGCCGGAGTATGCTGCCCGGCTCTTCTCGGTAGCCCACCTCGACGGCCTGCCCCTCACCGCCGAGTGGGTGCAGAAGCGCTTGCTACAGGAAGAGGCCCGTCTCAGATAGGAAATCGCCATGGAAAACCCGTTGACCTCCGAACGCACCCCGCTCAAGCTCAACACCGTGGGCCTGAGCAAGAAAGACTACGACGGCGCCCCCAGCACCCTTTGCAAGGGCTGTGGGCACAACAGCATCTCCAGCCAGATCGTGCAGGTCGGCTACGAGCTGAACCTCCGGCCCCACGAACTCATCAAGCTCTCGGGCATTGGCTGCTCGTCCAAATCGCCCGCCTACTTTTTGGGCATGTCCCACGGCTTCAACGCCCTGCATGGCCGGATGCCCAGCGTGGCCACGGGCGCGCTGCTGGCCAACCATACCCTCAAAGCCATTGGGGTTTCGGGCGATGGCGACACCGGCAGCATTGGAATGGGCCAGTTCAAGCACCTCATGCGCCGCAATGTGCGGATGGTCTACATCGTGGAGAACAACGGGGTGTACGGCCTGACCAAAGGCCAGTTCTCGGCCACCGCGGAGGAGGGCCTCGAGCTCAAATACGCCGGGCACAACGAGTTTCCCCCCATAGACCTGTGCATGGAGGCCATCGTGGCCGGGTGTGGCTTTGTGGCCCGCAGCTTTGCCGGCGATGCCAAACAGGTGCGCGAGCTGCTCAAGGCGGCCCTCTCCTTCCGGGGTACGGCACTGCTGGACATCATCAGCCCCTGCGTGACCTTCAACAACGAAGACGACAGCCCCAAAAGCTACGGCTACGGCACCAAACACGAAAAGCCCCTGCACGAGCTTGGCTTTATCCCCTATGCGGAGGAAATCCAGATTGCGCCCATGGAGCCGGGCGAGCTTCGCACCGTCCGGCTGCACGACGGCTCCTTGATCAGCCTGCGCAACCTGGACAGCGACTACGACCCCACCCACAAACTCGCGGCCCTCGAGCGCCTCCAGAGAGCCCAGGAAACCGGCGAGTTCATCACCGGCCTGATTTACTACAACCCCGACCGGCCCAGCCTGGCCGAGGTCGAGGAGCTTCACACCCCGCTGGCGCAGCTCCCCCCCGAGCAACTGCGGCCCGGCAGGGAGAGCCTCGAGGCGTTCTTGCAGGCTTACCGCTAGTAGGCGCTCGGAGGCTTTCCGGCTAGATCCAACCGTTCAGGCGGTACTTGAGCAACCCCAGATACTCCCGCGCCAGGGGGGTGAGGGCCTGTAATCGGTCGGCAGGGGCGGCAAGGGCCAGGTCGAAGCGGGGTTCGCTCGAGACCACGCTCACCACGTCCAGCCCCAGCTTTCGAAAAGCCCCCACCGAGCGGCGGCTATGGGCCGGGGTGGTCACCAGCAAGATTCGCTTCCAGCCCCGCGCCCTGACCACCTCGGCCACCGCCAGGGCCTCGGTGCGGGTGGTGCGCATCTTCGGCAGCAGCACAATCTCCGGGCCTTCCGCGCCGTACAAAGCCTGCACCCGCGCACGGGCCTCGAGGCCCAGCGAAGGGCAGCGGGCATCGCCGAAAATTTCGCCCACGGTGTCGGAGAGACTGATGCGGGGGGCAAAGCCAGCCCGCCAGAGCTCGAGGCCCTTCTGCAAGCGGGCCAGCGAGGAGGCCTCGAGTTCCCCCGCCCCGCAATGCATCCCACCCCCCAGCACCACAATCAGGTCGGCTTTTTGCGGAGCCTCCTGCACGACCAGCCAGTCTGTGAGCCACTTGGTCAGCGGGGTAAAGACCACTGCGGCCACCAACAGGGCACAAAGCCCACTCCCAAGCAGCAAAATCCGAAAAGTCGGGCCGAACAAACCCGCCAGCGTACCCCCCAGCCAAAGCCCCAGCAATGGCCCGAGCCCAATGTCGGGATTGATGATGAGTCCAATCGGCAACAGCAGCAGGCTTAACCCCGCCGCTATGAGCAATCGCTTTGTTTGCGTCCACATCTTCCCAATCTTACGAAACCTTTCGGCTCCCTGGCTTGCGCCTCAGACACCTGGTTTCATAACGCTTTTTCAACACAAGCCGCATGATACGATATATTTATGGCTGTTCTGACCACCGACCAAAAGATGGTGCTGGACATGGTGCGGGCTGTTTCCCGCGAGGTGTTGTGGCCCCTGGCGCCCGAGTACGACCGCACGGGGCAGTACCCCTGGCCCCAACTGAAAAAGCTGGGCGAGCTGGGCCTGCTGGGCATGACCACCCCGGAGGCCTGGGGCGGGGCCGGCCTCGACTCGGTCACCTGGGCCTTGGCCATGGAGGAAATCGCAGCCGCCGACCCCAGTGTGGCGGTAATCCTTTCGGTAACTTCGGGCCTACCTCAGTACATGCTGAACAAGTTTGGCACCGAGGCCCAGAAAAAGAAGTACCTGGTGCCGCTGGCCAGGGGGGAGTGGATTGGGGCCTTCTCGCTCACTGAGCCGCACGCCGGTTCCGACCCGGCCTCGCTCAAAGTCTCGGCCCGCAAGGTGCCAGGAGGCTGGCTGCTCGACGGCCTCAAAAGCTGGGTGACCTCGGGGGGTCAGGCCCAGCTTTATGTGGTGATGGCCCGGAGCGAGGGCGGCATCAGCAGCTTTATTGTGGAGAAGGACACGCCTGGCCTCAGCTTTGGCCGCCCCGAGGACAAGATGGGCCTCCACGCCGCACACACCTGCGAGCTGCGCCTGGAAGGGGTTTTTGTGCCCGAAGAAAACCTGCTCGGCGAGGAGGGCCGGGGGCTGGCCCAGGCTTTGGCCGGGCTCGACTCCGGGCGCATCGGGATTGCAGCCCAGGCCGTAGGCATGGCCCGTGCGGCCTTCGAGATTGCCAAGCAGTACGCCGATGAGCGCACCCAGTTCGGCCAGAAGATTCGGGCCTTCCAGGGGGTCGGCTTCAAACTAGCCGAGATGCACACCCAGATTGCCGCGGCGCGGGCTTTGGTGCTCGAGGCCGCCGCCAAGAAAGACCGGGAGGAGAAGTACACCCTGGAAGCCTCCACCGCCAAACTCTTCGCTTCCGACGTGGCTGTCGGTGTAACCCGCCAGGCCGTGCAGATACTGGGCGGCTATGGCTACCACCGCGAATATCGGGTGGAACGCTACTACCGCGACGCCAAGATTACCGAGATTTACGAGGGCACCAGCGAAATTCAAAAGCTGGTGATTGCCCGGGAACTGTACCGATAAAGGCGCCCGTTGCAGCCCTGGGGCCTTTAGCCGTAGGCTTTGAGCCGATGAACGTACTGATTATCCACGCGCATCCCAATCCTGATTCGTTCAATGCGGCCCTGCGGGATACGGCGGTTCGAACCCTGAGCCGTGAGGGACACAGTATTTTGCTCTCAGACCTCTACACCATGCAC
This sequence comes from Meiothermus sp., assembly GCF_025056915.1. Taxonomy (GTDB): domain Bacteria; phylum Deinococcota; class Deinococci; order Deinococcales; family Thermaceae; genus Meiothermus. The sequence continues at coordinate 30,344 of NZ_JANWVH010000002.1, forward strand.
TTCAACCCGGTGCTGAGCGCCCAGGAGCTTCAGGGCGATTTGCAGGAGATAGAGCCCGAGATGGACAAGGTACGCCGGGCCGACCTGCTGCTGTTTCAGTTTCCCAACTGGTGGTACGGGATGCCCGCCATCATGAAAGGCTGGATAGACCGGGTGTTTGCCTTTGGCTTTGCCTACGACGATGAGCATTCTTTTGAAAATGGCCTCTTGAAGGGCAAAAAGGCCATGCTGAGTCTGACCGTGGGGGCCCGCGCAGACTACTACCGCGAGGCCCCCCAGCGCGACCTGATGCGGGTGCTCGAGCCCATCCACTACGGCATCCTGGCCTACTGCGGCCTGGAGGTGCTGCCTCCCTTCATTGCCTACGGGCCCGGAGAGATGAGCGAGGCCGAGCGCAAAGCCACCCTCGAGGCCTTCCGCGAACACCTGCAAAACCTGCCGAAGCTCACCCCCCTCCGCTTCAGCTAAACTTCAGCCGGGGCCCCTAGGCTAAAGCCATGCACCGCCGCACCGTCCTCAAGGGTCTCGCTGCCTGGGTGGCCTCGAGGGGGTTCGCCCACGCAGCCCAGCCCAACAACCCCCTGTTTCACCAGCGAGCCGCCGCCTATTCCGCCCAAAACCGGGGCCTTGCCCTTTTGGTGATGGTGGACGGCCAGATTGTGTTCGAGGACTACCCCGGAAGAGGCAGCCCGACCCGCGCCCACGAACTCGCCAGCGGCACCAAAAGCTTTTGTGGGGTGATGGCGGTGGCGGCAGCACAGGACGGGCTGCTCGTGCTGGACGAGCCGCTGGCCCAGACCCTGACCGAGTGGCAGAACGACCCCCTGCGCTCGCAAATCACCCTGAGCCAGCTCCTGCACCTGACCAGCGGCATTCCCGGCGGCCCCCTGGCCCGCCCCCCGACCTATCAGGCCGCCATTCAAACCCCTGCCGAGGCCCCCCCCGACACGCGGTTTTCCTACGGCCCCATTCCCTTTCAGATTTTTGGCGAGTTCATGCGGCGAAAACTGAAGGGCGACCCCCTTCGCTACCTGGAGCGGCGCATTTTTGAGCCGATTGGCCTCGAGTACGCCTTCTGGCGCCGGGGGCCCGACGGCCACCCCCACCTGCCCTCCGGGGCTTTCCTGACCGCGCGCAACTGGGCCCGGTTTGGAGAGCTGCTGCGAAACCAGGGGGTCTGGCAGGGACAGCGCCTTCTGGATGCTGGGCTTTTGGAGAGGTGCTTCGAACCCTCAAGGGTCAACCCCATCTACGGCCTGACCTGGTGGCTGGGCCGCCCCATCAGCCCGGCGCAGCGGGCCGCCATTGGGCGGGTGGGGCGGGAGATTGACGCGCTGGGGGGTACCCCGGGCCTGCCCGACGACCTGGCGGTTGCGGCGGGAGCCGGCGACCAGCGGCTCTACCTCAGCCGCCAGCTCCGACTGGTGGTGGTCCGGCAGGCCGAGGGCATTGTCGAAAGCCTTGCTGGGCGTCGAACCGCTTTTTCAGACGCCACATTTCTGCGCCTCTTGCTGACCGGCCAGCCCTGATACCGGTCCTCTCCGGCCAATCCACTCCAGATGTGCGAAGCGCTCCATCATCCGGCAAACCCCCGAAGCAGCCAGGTTCACCGCGATGGATGGTTTGGGCCAGACCTTCAGCCAGTGGAAGCTTGTGGCTTCCAAATCAGTATGAATCGTCATGCGATACACTGCGCTCGTGACGCAAGGTGAAGTACGCGAAATGGTCTGGAGCGCCCTGGCGCAGCACCGGGCCGCCACCTACCCCACCCCGCCCCACGGACACCATCCCAATTTCGTGGGGGCCAGCCGGGCCGCCGAGCGCTTGATGGGCCTGAAACTCTGGCAACAGGCCAGGGTGGTGCTTTCCGGCCCGGATCAGGTGCTCAAGCCCTTGCGGGAGGCTGCGCTAAAGTCGGGCAAACTGGTGCTCATGCCCCACCCGGACAAAGCCGGGCGGTATCTGAGCCTGGAGGGCCTCCTGCCCCATCAGCTCAAGCGGGTGCGGGAAGTTGCCCAGCTGGGCAAACCCATAGAACTAAGCCTGACCGCCATTGACCTGGTTTTGGTGGGCTGCGTGGCCGTGGACGAAGAGCGCAACTGGATTGGCAAGGGCTACGGTTTTCCCTACAAAGACCTCCAGGTGGCCGCCCCCTGGGCCACCCTGGCCCATACCCTGATGGTTTTTGACAAACTGCCCTGCCCACCGGAGCGTACGGTAGACCTGGTGGCCACCCCCCATCAGGTGATGGGCGCTTGAACGACTCGGTTCTTTTTGTGGTTTTCCCACGCGTGAGGCACGGGTTTGCGCACATCCAAAAGCCGCGCCGCCCATCTCCGCCCCAGAGCCGGCCCCCACAACCGACCCTAGACGATAGACCATTGACAATGAATCGCTAGCCCTCCCCCAACCCCCATATCGCCGCAGGCGCCAGCTCGACCAGGTTTCCGGCGGGATCGCGCACGTACAGGCTTTGGCCCGCTTTCCACTTGGCCCAGGTGACAGCGTAGCCGTGGGCCTCGAGGCGTGCGGCCCAGCCGGGCAGCTCCTCGGCGGCCACGCGAAAGCATACATGCACGCTGCCCGCGGCGCCGTGCGGCGGCAGGGCGGTTTCCTGCCGGGTGGCTTCGGGGTTGAAGACCAGAAAGACCCCTGACCCGGTACGAAAAAACAGATGCCGCCCCGGCTGCTCGGCGAAAAGCTCGAGGCCCAGCAACCCCTGGTAGAAGCTTTTGGCCGCTTCCAGGTCGGGCGCGTACAGGCAGGTCTCGAGCACCCCCGCAATCTTCATCTAAACCCTCGCTAAACCCGCCGATTGGCTCTGGCCAGGGCACTCAGTCCGGCGGCCAGGCCGGGCTCGAGGGCCTTTTCGGCATAGCGCCAGGCCCAGTTGCCCCCCAGCCTGCCGGGGAAGTTCATCCGGGCTTCGGGGCCCAGCCCCAGCACATCCTGCAAAGGCACCACTGCCAGCCGGGCCGGGCTCTTGAAGGCCAGCTCAATCAAGGCCCCGGCCACCTCGTACTCCGACAGACAGCGAACCCCAGAGCGGGCCAGGTAGTCGCGCATAAAGGCCCGTTCGGCCTCGGGGGCAGTGCGGAACCACCCTAAGCTGGTGTCGTTGTCGTGGGTTCCGCTGTACACAATCACGTTGCCGTGCGGGGGGTAGTTGTGCGGCAGGAACACATTGGTTTCATCGGAAAAAGCAAACTGCAAAATTTTCATGCCGGGAAAACCAAAACCATCGCGCAGGGCCTCCACTTCAGGCGTAATGACCCCCAGGTCTTCGGCCACAATCGGGGCCTCCCCCAGCAGAGCCCGCACCGCCTGGAAGAGCTTCTCGCCCGGCGCCTTGACCCACCGGCCTTTCACGGCATTGGGCATGCCAAAAGGAATTTCCCAGTAGGCTTCAAAACCCCGAAAGTGGTCAATGCGTACCAGGTGGCACTGCTTGAGCGCCTGTCGGATACGGGAAATCCACCAGGCAAAGTTCTCCTGCTCCATCACTTCCCAGCGGTACAGCGGGTTGCCCCAGAGCTGGCCGGTTTCGGAGAAGTAGTCGGGCGGTACACCCGCCACCACGGTGGGGTTGCCACTGGCATCGAGGTAGAAATACCTCTGGTTGGCCCACACATCGGAGGAGTCGAAGGCCACAAAAATGGGCATATCTCCAATAATCCGAATGCCTCTGGACTCGGCATAGGTCTTGGTCTTGTCCCATTCGCTGTAAAACAACCACTGCACCCACTCGTGCAAAGCCACCTCATAGGCCAGCTCTTCGCGGGCTTTGGCCAGGGCTGCGGGTTTGCGGTCGCGCAGCTCGGGGCTCCACTCGTTCCAGGGTTTGCCGCCAAAACGGGTCTTGAGGGCCATAAAAAGAGCAAAGTCTTCCAGCCAGGACTGCTCGGCCTGTATAAAAGCCTCCAGCATGGCTTTGTCCTGCTCGGTAGCCCGGGCCAAAAACCCGGTGAAAGCCCGCCGCAGCAGGGGCCAGCGGGTCTCATAAAGCCAGCCGTAGTTCACACTGTCGGCAGGATACTGCGGGGGCTCTTCGGTTTTTTCCAGCCAACCCTTTTCTATGAGCATTTCCGGGTCAACCAGATAGGGGTTCCCGGCGAACGCCGAAAAAGACTGATAGGGCGAGTCGCCGTAGCTGGTGGGGCCCAGCGGCAAGACCTGCCACCACTTAGCCCCGGCAGAAGCCAACCAGTCTAAAAACTGCTCAGCGGCACGGCCCAAAGCCCCAATCCCCCATCGGCCCGGAAAGCTGGTGGGATGGAGCAAAATCCCAAACGAGCGCTCAATTTGCATAGTAAGACCAGTCTATCCCACCTGGGCACAGGATGGAAGCGCTTCTACAGCGGAAGACACCCCATGCCTCTCTTCCTGAAGAAGCACATCATGCAATCAGACTTCTGGCCAAGCCTGCCCTTATACCAAATCTACGACGAGGTAACACATATCGCGCTCTTCACAGACGTGGCCGCCCACGAAAACGAGAAGGGACAAAGAGACGTGCCTCACCTCGGTGAGGCACGCTTAACTGCGTTCTGTCTGGGCCGAGACGCATGTGTTCGAGTTTCCAGGCGGCCACTGTTCTGTTCAGAACCAGGCGTTCTCGAACTCGAGTGGCTTTAAATATTGTGAAGAGCGCCCTAGTCGGCAGCCGCCCCCACCACGCCCAGGGCTTCATCCACCAGGGCTAGGCCCTCTTCAATCACGTCCAGGCCGTATTTTAGCTCCTCGCGGTTGATGACCAGGGGTGGGCAGACCCAGAGCATGTTGAAGCGGCTGAAGGCGTAGATATGCCTGGACTTGAGGTAGCCCGCCAGCTTTTGCATCTCGGGCGAGGTGCCGTTGAAGGTGGACAGGGGCTATTTGGTGGCCTTGTCCCTGACCAGCTCGAGCACGCTGAAAAGCCCGATATAGCGCACATCACCCACACAGGCGTACTTCTTGCGCATGGCCTCGAGGCGCTCGCCTAGGTACCGGCCCTGTTCCTCGGTGTTTTCAAACAGGCGCTCCTCCTCGTAAACCGAGAGGTTGGCCACCGCAGCGGCGCAGGAGACCGGGTGGCCGGAGTAGGTCAGGCCCCCCCAGAGCATGTGGTCTTCGAAGAAGTCGGCAATCGGCTTGGAGACAATCACCGCCCCCAGGGGCATGTAGCCGCTGGTCAGGCCCTTGGCGCAGGTCACGATATCCGGCATGATGCCGTAGTGCTGCGTGGAAAGCCACTTGCCGGTGCGGCCAAAACCGCTCATCACCTCGTCGGTGATGAGCAGGATGCCGTACTTGTCGCACAAGGCCCGCAGCTTGGGGTAGTAGTCGTCCGGGGGCACCAATAGCCCGTTGGAGCCGGTGATGCCCTCGACCATGATGGCCGCAATGGTGTGGGGGCCTTCCATCTGGATGATTTCCTCGATGTGGCTCACGCACTCCCGCCGGCAGCTGTCCGGGGTCTTTCCGAAGGGACAGCGGTAGCAGTAGGGGTCGAAAGCCCGCACAATGCTGGGAATGCCCGGCTCCACCGGCCAGCGCCGGGGGTCGCCCGAGGCGGTCATGGAACCCATGGTGGCCCCGTGGTAGCTGCGGTAGCGGGTGATGATTTTGTCGCGGCCCGTGTAGAGGCGGGCTATCTTCATGGCGTTTTCGTTGGCCTCGGCCCCCCCCAGGCAGAAGAACGACTTGGCCAGCCCCGTGACCTCAGCGAGTTTCCGGCCCAGTTGTCCTCTGGGCTCGGTGGCAAAGCTGGGGCCTGCAAAGCAGAGTTCGTCCACCTGCTTCTTGATGGCCTCGAGCACCTTAGGGTGCTGGTGCCCCACGTTGATGTTGATGAGCTGGCTGCTAAAGTCCAGCCACTTGTTCCCCTCGCCGTCCCAGAACCACACCCCTTGCGAGCGAACCATGTGGATGGGGTTCGAGGTGCTCTGCACCGACCACGAAAACAAGGTGTAGTCGCGGTTCTCCTGGATAACTTCCTTGGATGTGCGTTCCACGCTGAGCCTCCTTCTTGGCTTTGTGATTATGGTAGGGCCGCACCCCACCCCATGCAATGGACAATATGTCCAAGAGTCATAAGGATTTCTTAGCTTTCAAAAAATCTTTTTCAAACTTAAAAGCAAGTCCCGGCGGTCAGTGGCTAAAAGAACCGTCGGGGCCAAGCCTGGGGCAGCTAGAAATCTCGGTTGTGCTGTTCGGAGCATGAAATATTGACCCATGAGCGCATCTTGCAAAAGGCCCCGTCCGGCCAACCCTTCATATCGCGCTCTTCACAGACGTGGCCGCCTATGAAAACAAGAAGGGACAAAGAGACGTGCATCACCTAGGTAAGACACGCTTGTCTGCGTTGCGTCTGGGCCGAGACGCATGTTTTCAAGTTTCCAGGCCGCCACTGTGCTGTTCAGAACCAGGCTTTCTCGAACTCGAATGGCACATAATATGCGAAGAGCGCTCTAGCTGCTGCGCAACGGGTTGGGCGTCAGCTTCAGCTCGATTTTTAGAATCTGGCTGCCCCGGCGAATCGTCAGGGTCACGCTCTCGCCCACCTCTTTGCTGCGGATGTACCTTTGCAGGGCGGTGACATCGTTGAAGGCCCGGCCATCGGCCTCGAGGATCACGTCAAAATCGTAGACTTCCTGGCCGTTTTCGCGGCGAACCACAAAACCGCGCAGACCGGCCCGCTCGGCGGCCCCCCCGCGCAGCAATCCGCGAATCAAAACGCCTTCTTTGGGGATGCGCAGGGTGGCAGCCGTTTCGTCGTCAATCTGGAAAAGCTGCACACCAATGTAGGGCACATCGCGTTTGCGACCCGCCTGGAGCTGGCTTATCACCTCGCTCAGCCCCAGCAGGGGCGACAAATAGCTCTCAAAAACGCCGTTGGGCTGGCCAATCGCCACCACCACGGCAACCACCTTTCCGGCCTGGTTGAGCACCGGGCCGCCCGAGTCGCCGGGCGCCAGGGGGATGGTCGTGGAGATGGCAATGGAGTTGAAGAAGGGGAAAATGTCCCGCTCAACGGTATTGACCAGGCCGTAGCGCGGCGCAATGAAGGCCCCCCTCGAGTTTCCAATCGCCAGCAATGGTTCACCCGCGCGGGGGCCCTGCTCGGTCTCGAGGGTCAGAAAGGGCACCGGGGCGTTGACCCGGGCCCGCAAAATGGCGATATCGCGGAACTCATCGTAGCCCAACAGCTCGGCAGGGAACGATTCGTTCCTGGAGTTGACCACCCGAACACTGCGGGTGTCCTCGATCACGTGGTATGCGGTCATGACCAGCCCATCGGCGCTGATAAAAAAGCCGGAGCCCGTGCCTTCGGGAACCGTTTCAATGCGAAGCGCTGCCGGCAGGGCGCGGGTGTAGACCGGCTCGAGGGCGCTCCGCATCTCGGCGCTCAGGGTGCGGGGGGTCTGTACCGGCTGTGCGTGAATCACCGCAGCCAGTGTGCCGAGGTAGGCCAATACCACGAAAATCAACCAGGAACGCCGCATTGAAGGACTCCTGTTCGTGCGCCAGGGCGCAGCTATGAAAAATAGAGTAGCTTATTGGCCCAGAATTTCGATATCGGAACGCACACTTTTTCCTCTCATCTGCCCCGCAATTCAAACCCCCTTCAACCGAAGGGGGTTCTGGCCAGGGTTCACGCCTTCGCACCTTTCGCGGTGGGACGTAGAACGCTCTTCACATATTGTGAGCCATTCGAGTTTGAGAAAGCCTGGTTCTGAACAGAACAGTGGCCGCCTGGATGGGCGGCCACGTCTGTGAAGGGCGCGATGAACTTTTCAGCGCAGCAATGGCGGCTGTAGCGGGGACTCGGGGAATCGCCGTGAGTGCTGTTTATCGGCCCGAAAGACCCCGGTTAATTTCATTGACCATGGCCGTCACAATCTGGGCCACGTTGGTGTCGGCCTTTTGAACCGCCTGCGAAAGGGCGTTCCCCCAGGGCCCCCAGACCTTGCCCATCTCCGGGATGTTGGGCATGGGCGAACCCAGGGCAATGGTGGCCGAGAAGCCCGCCACCACTGGGTCGTTGCGCAGTTGCTGAACGGCTTGCTTGGAAACCGGCAGACGGCCACCGGCCTTGTTGAAGGCAATCTGGTTCTGGGTGCTGACCAGCAGCTTGGCGAAGTTGGCGGCGGCGGTCTTGTTGCGCGAGTAGGCGTTCATGGCCACGCCCTGCACCCCCACAAACGGACGCCACTGCCCACCACCTGGGGGGTTGGGCAAGGGGGCAATGCCAAAGTCAATGTTGGCCTTCTTGTAGTCGCCAATCGCCCAGGGGCCATTGAGAATCATGGCCAGGGCTCCCTCTTTGAAAGCACTGTCGGCCACGCCGTAATCCACACCCTCGGGAATCAGGCGGTAGCGGTAGCGCAAGTCTTTGATGAAGCTGACCGCGCGGTTGCCCGCCTCACCCCCCAGCCGGGTCTGGCTCGCGTCCACCCCCTGGGCCGTGCGACCGAACACCGAGGCGCCAAAAGCGGTAAACCAGCCGTAGTTGAAGTAGGGGTTGCCCAGGTCGTAGAGGAAGCCGAAGGAATTGCCCTTGGTGTTGTCCTGGGCAATTTTTAGAAACTCGTCCCAGGTCTTGGGAGCTTCCTTGACCAGCTTCTTGTTGTAGATAAGGGCCACCGACTCGGCAAACATGGGCAGCGCGAAGAGCTGGTTGCGGAAGGTGAGGGCTTCCACCGCTACATCCGAGAGGCCTTGCAAATAACTGCTGGTGGCGTACTTGCCCATGGGCTCGAGCACACCTGCCGCCGCCATGGCCCCCACCCAGTCGTGGGGAATGCTCACCACCAGATCGGCGGCCTGGCCTTGGGGCGCTCCAAGGATGAACTTGTTCTGGATATCGCCAAAGGGCACCTCGACAATCTCCACCTGGGTTCCGCTGCTCTTGCTAAAGCTGGCCGCGGTTTGCTTGAGCCAGGCCAGTTCAGGGCCCCCGTAGTGCGTCCAGACCGTCAGCTTGCCCTGCGCCATAGCCGAGCCCAGCATACCCAGGGCCGCTACGGCTGCGATCAGTAGACCTTTTTTCATGTTCTCCTCCTCGTTTCAAGCCATGCCCGGGGCCATACCCGGGATTTGAGCCACGACGGCAGTTATGGCAGCGTTTCCACGACGTTCCATACGTCAATTTGCAACCCTCTGCCTTCTGCGTCAATCGGTATCTTACTACAATCCTATGCGAAGTAAAGAGTCTGGAATCACCCCAGGACACGGTTAAGCATTGGCTCAAGTTGATCCGTGCCGGCGTTATTTTCCGGTGAGCTGAGCCTGAAGAACCCGTAGGCTTGCATGGGGGACATTTGTCCGGTTTGATTGAAGCTGACCACACTGTTTTCCTCATGGAGCCCACTAACCAATACCGTGGTGCTCGAGACCCTGGGCTCTTGTATCTCACATCGCCAGCATTCACAGGGCGGTTTCCTGCCTGGTGAGCGAAATAATACCGAATCCACAGACGAGGTAACATAAAGCCTCCTGAATCCAAGACCAGAACCAAAGCTATCTGACCCTGGAGCTATCTGACCCTGGCAAGCTGGACGAGATGCCACTCGGCAGAAGGCGTTGGGGCTCCAGCCAAGGGTACCCATTGCCTTTAGTGTTCTGCCTGCTCCTTGAAGGTCGTATCGCCCAATTGTGGCTTTAGGCCTCTCTTTCAGGGAGATTTGGTATTTGTGCTGTCGTTCCGAGGAGCACGCAGTGTGGCGAGAATCTGATACTGCACAGGGGTGGTGAAGGCGGGGGGACGGTAGCGCATCCGATTCCTCGCTGCGCTCGAAATGACACCTTACATAGCCCCATTCTGGCTTTAGGTGTCGCTATGAGGGAGATTCGCTATGGGCGAGATTTGGTATAAGTCAATCCTTGCCTGGACTCGCTCGGTTCCGTCCGGACCAGGTAGGGTGGCCGACCTGGCAGCAGGTGGGGGGTTCTGTCCGATACCCTCACCCAACCCTACTTGCACGTTAGGGAGGGGCTCGAGGGCTATCACGTTTTGGAATCTGTGCAAGGCTATGGGTATCTTTTCGAGTGTGCACCAGGAGGTTGAACTTGTACGGGGCAATGGGTTGGGACGTGCAGCGTATCACGGCTCCTGAGGGTGGTTCGTGATTGGCGGGATGCCGGAGTTTCGAGAGACAGCAGAATAAACCTTGAGTGCGGTATGCTCAAGTAGCCTAAGTGTAAGATTTGACCCTATCCATGGAGCAACACCTTATAAAATCAAACCATATATCGCTCCCATCCCGCCGAGAGAGCGACGAACCCCAGGCGGAACTCAGGAGATAGATACCCTATGCGCTTAGAACTGCCGGTCATTCCACTGCGAAATACTGTAATCCTGCCGCATACCACTACGCCAGTGGATGTGGGCCGTGCCAAAAGCAAACGGGCGGTTGAAGAGGCAATGGGCGCCGACCGGTTGATCTTCCTGGTCGCACAGCGCGACCCGGAAGTGGACGACCCCACCCCGGACGACCTGTATGAATGGGGGGTGCAGGCCGTGGTCAAGCAGGCCATGCGCCTGCCCGACGGTACTTTGCAGGTGATGGTGGAGGCCCGCGCCCGCGCTGAAATCAAGGACTATATCGCCGGGCCCTTCCTGCGGGCTCGAGGCGAAGTCTACGCCGAAGCCTTTCCCGCCGACGAGACCGTAACCCGTGTACTGGTCGAAGAGCTCAAGGATGCCTTCGATAAATACGTGGCAAACCACAAGTCGCTGCGGCTCGACCGCTACCAGCTCGAGGCGGTCAAAGGCACCACCGACCCCGCCGTACTGGCCGATACCATTGCCTATCATGCCACCTGGACGGTGGCCGAGAAGCAGGAGATCCTCGAGCTAACCGACCTCGAGGCCCGGCTGAAAAAGGTGCTTGAACTGCTGAGCCGCGACCTCGAGCGCTTCGAGCTCGACAAGAGGGTCGCTCAGCGGGTCAAGGATCAGATGGACACCAACCAGCGCGAGTACTACCTGCGTGAGCAGATGAAAGCCATCCAGAAGGAGCTGGGCGGCGAGGATGGCCTGAACGACCTGGAGGCGCTCCGCAAAAAGATCGAAGAGCTGGGCATGCCGGAGGTGGTCAAGACCAAGGCCCTCAAGGAGCTGGATCGCCTCGAGCGCATGCAGCAGGGCAGCCCCGAGGCCACCGTGGCCCGCACCTACCTGGACTGGCTGACCGAGGTTCCCTGGACCAAAGCCGACCCCGAGGTGCTGGACATCAACCACACCCGGCAAATACTGGACGAAGACCACTTCGGCCTCAAGGATGTCAAGGAGCGCATCCTGGAGTACCTGGCGGTGCGGCAGATGACCGCCCACCTCGAGGTGCGCAACAAGGCCCCCATCCTGGTGCTGGTGGGGCCGCCAGGGGTCGGCAAGACCTCGCTGGGGCGCAGCATCGCCCGGAGCATGAACCGCAAGTTCCACCGCATCTCGCTGGGCGGGGTGCGCGACGAGGCCGAAATCCGGGGCCACCGCCGCACCTACATCGGGGCCATGCCGGGCAAGCTGATTCACGCCATGAAGCAGGTGGGGGTGGTCAACCCGGTGATCCTGCTGGACGAGATTGACAAGATGAGCTCGGACTGGCGCGGCGACCCCGCCAGCGCCATGCTGGAAGTGCTCGACCCCGAGCAGAACAACACCTTTACCGACCACTACCTCGACGTGCCTTACGACCTTTCCAAGGTCTTCTTCATCACCACCGCCAACACCCTGCAAACCATCCCCCGCCCCCTGCTGGACCGGATGGAGGTCATCGAGATTCCCGGCTACACCAACCTCGAGAAAGCCGCCATCGCCCGGCAGTACCTCTGGCCCAAACAGGTCAGGGAAGCCGGCATGGAGGGCAAGATCGAAGTGACCGACGCCGCCATCATGCGGGTCATCAACGAATACACCCGCGAGGCCGGGGTGCGGGGCCTGGAGCGCGAGCTGGGCAAGATTGCCCGCAAGGGGGCCAAGTTCTGGCTCGAGGGCAGCTGGGAAGGCCTGCGCACGGTGGACGCGCCCGACGTGCCTGCCTACCTGGGCATCCCCCGGTTCCGCCCCGACAAGGCCGAGACCGAGCCCCAGGTGGGCACCGCCCAGGGCCTGGCCTGGACCCCTGTGGGCGGCACCCTGCTGACCATCGAGGTGGCTGCGGTTCCCGGAAGCGGCAAACTCTCGCTGACCGGCCAGCTCGGCGAGGTCATGAAGGAGTCGGCCCAGGCAGCCCTCACCTACCTGCGGGCCCACGCCAGCACCTATGGCCTTCCCGAAGACTTCCACAACAAGGTAGACCTGCACGTGCACGTCCCCGACGGGGCCACCCCCAAGGACGGCCCCAGCGCCGGCATCACCATGACCACCGCCATCGCCAGTGCGCTCAGCCGCCGCCCTGTCCGCATGGACATCGCCATGACCGGCGAGGTCAGCCTGCGCGGCAAGGTGATGCCCATCGGCGGGGTCAAGGAGAAACTCCTGGCCGCCCACCAGGCCGGCATTCACAAGATTGTGCTGCCCAGAGACAATGAGCCCCAGCTCGAGGATCTGCCCAAAGAAGTGCTGGAAGGGCTAGAAATCAAGCTGGTGGAGGACGTGGGCGAGGTGCTGGCCTACCTGCTGCTGCCCGAGCCCGTAATGCCCCCTGTGGTTCAACCCTCGGACAACCGCCAGCAACCCGGCGCGGGCGCCTAGGGCCCGAAAAACAACCCCCCTCCCAGAAGCCAGGGAGGGGGTTTTTGCTCGAACCCTTTGCCAGCTGTGGGAGCCGTCAGGCAGGGAGCGATGGTTTGGGGCAAGGTGGGCTGTTGTGAACCCACCCACCAGCCCACATGACCGGCTATTCGTTGAGGGCTTCCCAGAAGCTTCGCTGCAACTCCGGGGCCGTCATCAGGCGGCTGCCCTGCTTGCGCCGCACCCTGGGCTGTCCCCGCATCCCCCGCTCAGCCAGTTCCCGCGCTACTGCTTCCAGGGCTTGCTTGAGGTTCTGGGTGGGCCGGTAGAAGACCTCGCGCCGCAGTCGGCCCAGATGGTCGAAAAACTCCACCTGCACCACGGCCCGGCCCTGCTCCTGCCAGACCAGCACCTGATCCAGTCGAGGCTCCACCAGTCCAGGATAACGGCTCGCCTGTGGATTCGGACGACCCCATCCAACCCTTCGGTAAGACCATCCGCAGGGCCCTACCCGGTACAGCCTTTGCTGACCGGCACACCATGCGCCGTCCGGGCAAGGCTAATGGAGAAAAGCGCGGTTAGAGCATCTCTACGGGATGGTATCACCCGCACTTGCTATACCCACAGCTATAGCACTTCGTGCATCCTTCCTCGCGCACCAGGTTTTCGTCGCCACACTCTGGACACCTGCCCAGGCCCGTGTTGCCCCTGGCAGACGGGCTGTTGTGGATGGGTGCGGTCATGGCCCGCTGCATGGCCTGGGGCACCCTGTTGTCGTCCAGGGGCATCTGGGCGGCCTTGCGCTCGCCTTCTGCAATCTGGATTTTGCTGGTGGTCTCCAGGGCGACTGCAATCAGGTCGGCCTTGCTGGTGACGAACCGGCCCTGGTAGCTGCCATACAGGCCGCCGTTGATGCCGCGCAGGGTCTTGACCAGCTCGGCCACCGGCACCCCATATTGCAGGGCTTTAGAAATGATGCGGCCCAGGGCCTCGCTGTCGGCGTTGGCTTCATCTCCGGCTTTGCCTGAGGTCAGGATGACTTCTACCGGATGCTCACCCTGCATGTTCACCGTAACCAGAAAGCCCCTGCGGGTGCCATCGGCGGCGGTGAGCTTGACCATGTCGGTGTACCCGACCAGGCGGCCCGTGCGCTCGAAGATGGGGCGGGCCGGGAGCTGACCCCCATGCTCGGTCGCAGGGCTCGAGGGGACCTCAAGCAAAGCCGGCTGCACGGCTATGGTCTCCTGGTTTTTATCCTCGGCTTTCTTTTCTTCTTTGCTCACCGAGAGCACCTGGTATTCGCGACTGCCATCGCGGTAAACCGTGATGCCCTTGCAACCGGTTCTGTAGGCCTCGGTGTAGGCCGCCTCCACATCCTCTACGGTGGCCTGGTTGGGCAGGTTGATGGTCTTGGAGAGCGAGTTGGCCGCGTAGCCCTCAGCGTCGAAGGCGGTCTGCACCACCCCCTGCATACGCACGTGATCCAGCGGCGGCACGTCGTGAGCGCCTTCAAACACATTGCCAATGGCGCTGGGGATGCCCTCCAGCCCTTTCACGCTGCCGTGGTGGGCCTGAATGGCTTCAATAATGGCATCCCAGTCCCAGGCGCCGTTCTTGGCAAACCGCCCCTCGGCGGGGAACTGCTCCATCATCTCCACAAACAAAGGGTGCAATAAAGCCTTGTACTGACCGCCAATACGCCGCCACATGAAGGGGGAGAACATCGGCTCTATACCGCTGGAAACCCCCATCAGCATGCTGGTGGTGCCGGTGGGGGCCACCGTCAGCACCGCCACGTTGCGGCGGGGGCGGATGCCCAGCGCCTCGAAGGCTGCACGGTTTTGCTCATAGACCGGAAACACGCCCCGCTCCTGCCCCAGCCGCTCCGACTCGGCGATGGCCTCCTCGCGCATGACGTTCATCACCTGAGCCACCACCCGACGGGCCGCCTCTGAGGAGTAGGGCAGCCCCATCTTGATCAGCATGTCGGCCAGGCCCATGACCCCCAGGCCCAGGCGGCGCAGGGTCTGACTGGCCACGCGGTTGTCTTCCAGGGCGAACACATTCACGTCCAGCACGTTGTCCAGGAAGCGGATGGCAGTGTGGACATCTTTGCGGAAGGCCGCATAGTCAAACTCGCCGTTTTCTACATAAGCCGCCAGATTAATGGCCCCCAGGTCGCAGGGCTCGCCCACGGTGAGGGGAATCTCACCGCAGGGGTTGGTGGAGCGAATCTGATACCGGGGCCCCAGGTTCTTGAGGGCTGAAAGCTCGTTGATGCGATCCACGAAGATCAGGCCGGGCTCGCCGGTGGCCCAGGCGTGCCAGGCAATCTCGTGCCAGAGCCACTTGGCCGGCACCTTACCACCGTAAACCGGAATGGGACGGGCGCCGTCCTGGGCGCGTTCGGGCAGGTCGGGCAAAACCCCGTTGTACGCGCCCTGCACGGGATGAGGGTAGTACTTGCCCGGCACCTCGGAGGGTTCGACCGCCCACAGACCATCGGCCTGCAATACCTGCCAGAAGGCTTCGGTGACCAGGATCGAGATGTTGAAGGTGGAGATATCGCCCTCGCTGGCCTCACGGTCGAGGTCTTTGGCGGTCAGGAAGTCGAGCAGGTCGGGGTGGTCAATGGCGATGGTGGCCATGCCGGCTCCCCGCCGGGTGCCACCCTGGCGCACAACCCGCAGCACCGGGGCGTACACGTAACGCAGAGTGGCGACGGGGCCAGCTTTTTCGGCCCCCAGGTTGGCCCACTCCAGAAAGTTGTCGAAAATTTCCACTAGAAAACTCACCGGGCCACTGCTGGTGCCCCCACTGCCCTTAATCTCAGCACCTTCGGGGCGCAGGCTGCTGAAATCCACGTGCGGCTCCTGGCCCTTGACCGCCAGGCTCAGGGCGGCCTTGGCAGCCTCGATAATGCCACGCATATCATCGGGCACCCCCAGCACGTCGCTGGGTTTTTCCCGCACAGTCATAACCCCGTTGCGCCGGGCCAGTGCGGCCAGTTCCGGCTTCAATAGTCCATAGACCACCCGTGTCCAGTTACGCACGGTGATGTTTTCCTTTTCGCCATCGGGGTTGATGGGGGGGCGCATGAGGCCCTTGATGAAGTCTTCGACGTCGGCATGATCGGCAGCAATGTAGGCAAAACCACGCACGGTTCCGCGGGAACCGGCGTTCTTGCGCGAGACGTAGGGGTCGAGGTTGACCCCATTGCCCCCACCCACCTTGGTGACCAGGGCCAGCTTGGTGGCCACTTCCAGCACCCCATCAAAACTGCTGGGCTCGTGCTCGGTCGCTCCCTGCACGAAGCAGTTGAGCACGTTGCCATGCTGGGTGCCCGCCCCTGCCAGTACCCGCCCACCCGGGCAGAAGCGTTTGGAGGCCATCAACTGGTAAAACTGCTCGGCCCAGTATTTTTTGTCCTGGTCAGATTTTTCAGGCGAGGCCACCCAGTTGGCCACCCGGCGAAACATGCCAAACACGTCCCCATCGCCTGGCTGCATGTACTGGCGCTTGGCGATGGCTTGAGCGTGGTCATCAAACGGTGCGGGCGAAAAGCTATTCATGATGTCCTCCAATGTGAACCAGAAATCCCCAGCCACCTAAGTGGCACAAGATATGGGGGGTTTCGGGTTAGATGCTACTACTTGTTGTATGTTTTTGGCAAGAGGTTTTGATTTTGGTACAGGCAGAATACTGTAAAAGCTAAGAAATAATCAAGCCTCGAGCCCACATATATTTAGGATTTAGGGCAATGGATACTACTATACGTAGTATTTGTCGGTCAAATCTATTCTGCTATGTTCAGAAACTGGCTTCAGATTTACTTCGGTGCTATGAGCAAACAGGGCCTTAGTGTCCAAATTCATGTCGCGTCAGTAAGCGAGCAGCGCTTACGTAAAGAGCCGGTTTTTATCCACCAGCCCCCCCCGAACACTTTGCGGGCTCGAGCGCATTGCTGGCTCCACCTCGAAATTTTCAAACCTGAAGGGTCTGCCAGACCGCCAGCGAGAATGGCTCCAGAACGCCGTCCTCGAGATAACCCCGCACACACCGGCCCTCCTTGCCCGATAGCAGGTCTGTGGCCTGCTCTCCACGAGGCCAGAGGCCGTGCAGCGGAACGCTGATGCGCCAGGGCTCGGGCGAGGCGTTGATGGTCACCACCACGCTGCTTTGTCCAAGGGTGCGGGCAAAGGCCAGATGGGCATCCTGGGCATAAAGGTACTGGTATCGGCCCCGCCGCAAGACCGGCAAGGACTGCCGCAGGGCCGCCATCCGCTGAATGGTTTGCATCAGGGGTTTATGCCAGCGGGCCTCATCCCAGATCATCCCCCGGCGGTTGTCGGGGTCGTGGCCCCCGGCCATGCCTATTTCGTCGCCGTAATAGACCGTGGGCGCCCCCGGCAGGGTAAAAAGCATGGCAAAAGCCAGCTGCACCCGCTCGAGCTGCCCCCGCAGGAGGCTGAAAATGCGGGGCGTGTCGTGCGAGGTCATGATGTTCATCTGGGCGGTTACGATATCCCAGTCGTAGCGGCGAAAAAGCTCCTCGAGGCGGTTGTGGCAGGCCATAGCCCCCAGGGTTTCCAGCCGCCCCAGACCGCTCCTGGCAGCCAGGTCTTTGTCCAGCACCTCGCCCCCCACAAAACCCAGAATGGCCCGCCCCAGCGGGTAGTTCATCACCGCATCGAACTGGTCACCCTGTAGCCACCGGCTTGCGTCGTCCCAAATTTCGCCCACGATGTAGGCCTCGGGGTTCTGGGCCTTGACCCGGCGGCGAAACTCGCGCCAGAACTCGTCGTCGTCAATTTCGTTGGGCACATCCAGCCGCCAGCCATCAATGCCATACTGAAACCAGTATTCCCCCACCGACAGCAAATACGCCCGACACTCGGGGTTGGCGGTGTTGAATTTGGGCAGCTCGGGGTTGTTCCACCAGGCCGCGTAGTTGGCGTGTTTGGCATAGGCGTTCAGGGGAAACCTGTAGATGTGGAACCAGTCGCGGTAGGGCGAGGCGGCCTCGTTTTCCATCACATGCTGAAAAGCAAAGTGGGCCCGCCCGCAGTGGTTGAAAACGCCATCCAGCACCACCCGCAGGTCTCGCCGGTGGGCTTCCTCGACCAGCTTCCGCAAGGCCACATTGCCGCCCAACATGGGGTCTACCTGGAAATAGTCGCTGGTGTGGTAGCGGTGGTTCGCGGTCGAGCTGAAAATGGGGCAAAAATAAAGTGCACTAAAGCCCAGCTCCTTGATGTAGTCGAGCTTCTCGATCACGCCCCACAGATTGCCCCCCTTAAAGCCGCGCAAGGTGGGCGGAGCGTCCCAGGCTTCAAAACCGCTGTGTACCGGCGCAGGGCTGGCCGGCGGCCCGGCCCCAATGCGAAAACGATCTGGAAATATCTGATAGAAAACTGCGTCTTTGACCCACTCTGGTGTCATCCAAGCTCCCACAAGAAAACGCTTGCACGTTGCCAGGGGTTAGTCTAAACCTTACAGGCAAAATCTCAAGTGTAAGCAAACAGAAATTCGTTATGGGGATATTTGCAAAGGTTCGCAATGTGCTTGCGATAGGCTCCATCGCTGATGTAGAACCTGCCGTACCCCAAAGCGCCGCGATTCACACCGCCACCGATGGGCCCTTCACAGGGTGGCCTTTTCCCCTGCCGAACAAGCTTTGTTCGTTTCCCAGTTTCTTTTTGGGCGCAGGCGGCCACACCCGCCAACGCAGGTTCGATGTTCGCAGATAGATACCCATACACCCCCACAGATTCCAAAGAATGATAGCCCTCAAGCCCCTACCAACCGCGCAGGTAGGGTCGGGGAGGGTCTCGGACAAGACCCCCCATCTGCTGGCAGGTCAGCCACCACGCCTGGCCCCGCGCCTTACACGTCTCTCGGCTTATCGCGTTCTTCACAGACGTGGCCGCCCACGAAAACGAGAAGGGACAAAGAGACGTGCCTCACCGAGACGCATGTTTTCGAGTTTCCAGAGCGGTCACTTTTCTGTTCAGAACCAGGCTTTCTCGAACTCGAATGGCTCATAATTTGTGAAGAGCGCTCTATACCTCAAAACGAAGGGGGAATCTTTGGTTGATTTGTTACCCTATGTGCTGCCAGGACAGCCCTTTTCAGCCGTTGCGGTGGCCTTGCCGAGCGGGGCCAGGGCTTGAGGGCCTCTGCAAAGAGGCGGCTGCAAGATAAAGAAGACGAGCGGGACAAGGTGGGTTCGGTATGATACGATGCCCCAGTTATGCCGCGTGGGAATCTGTTTGTTATGACCGGAGCTTCGGGGGTGGGCAAAGGCACCATCCGCGGGAGGCTCCTGGAATATCACCGCATGTACTACTCCATTTCGATGACCACCCGGCCCCCCAGGGTGGGGGAGCGTCATGGGGTGGACTATTACTTCGTCAGCAAGGCCGAGTTTGAAAGCAAAATCGCTCAAAACGGCTTCCTCGAGTGGGCCCAATACGTGGACGATTACTACGGCACCCCGCGCGAGCCGGTGGAGGAAGCCCTGGCCAACGGACGGGATGTCATCCTCGAAATCGAAGTGCAGGGTGCCTTGCAGGTCAAGCAGGCCATGCCCGATGCAATCCTGGTCTTCATCATCCCCCCCTCCCTTTCGGAGCTGCGCCGAAGGCTCTTGGTGCGGGGAACCGACAGCCTGGCCAAGATTCATAAACGGCTCAAGCGGGCCGAAGAAGAGATTCGCATGGCCGACCAGTTCAAATACGTGCTGGTCAACGACCAGCTCGACAAGGCCGTCTCTGATTTTGCCGCCATCATTCAGGCCGAGCGGCTGCTGCAACCGCGTATGGGCGAGGCACTGGCCCAAGCCCTCTCCAAAGACCCCGTGCTGGAACGCGAACTCGATGAGCTGGAACGCAGGCGGCTCGAGGCCGGCGAGCAGAAAGGCAAGTAAACATTTTTCACACTCTGATGTACAATCGGAGCTTAGTTGCAGAGGTAGACCTATGGCAGAACCTGGCATTGACAACCTCTTGGCCCTAACCGACTCCAAATACCGTCTGACAGTGGTCACGGCGAAGCGAGCCCAGCAGCTTCTGCGTTATGACTTCAAGAATACCGTGCTGAGCAACGACGAAATACCCCGCATGCGCACTTTGGAGGGCGAGAAACCCGATCCCAACGCGGTCACCTGGGCCATGCAAGAGCTCCAGACCCGGCGTCTTCAGATTGGCGAAAACCTGATGGCCGAGGATCGCCTGACCAAGCTCCTCGACCAGATGTACCCCCGCGAGGTGATCGAACCTTCGGACTGAACCTGCCGAGACCAGACGGCGCATAAGCCCGCATCTTCATGCAGGGGTCGAGCGGGCCAGAAGGGTGGCCACCCACCCGTTCACATCGCGCATTTACGCTGGGAAGCCGTCTGTTTCCAGCCGTATAACAATAGCCCGGCGCCCTGTATAATCCCGAATTGGGACCGGGAGAAAAAGAGGCTATGGCAAGTAAAGAACAGCGGCATCGAGCCATCCAGGAAATCATCAGCCGGGAGAGCATATCCACCCAGGCCGAGCTGGTAGAACGGCTGCGCAAGCTGAACTACGAGGTGACCCAGGCCACCGTGAGCCGCGACATCAACGAAATGCGCCTGGTGCGGGTTCCACTGGGGCGGGGCAAACACAAGTATGCCCTGGCCCAGCTCAACCTGGCCGAAGATGTCATGGAAGAGCTGCGGCGTATTTTCCCGACCTTCGTGCGGGATGTAGACCGGGGTGAGAATATCCTAATGCTCAAAGTGTCCGAAGGCCACGCCTCGGGCATCGCCTTGCTGATTGACCGCCTGCGCCGGGACGATATTGTGGGCACCATCGCCGGGGAGGATTCGATTTTGGTGGTGGGCCGCACGGTTCGGGATGCAGAAGCCTTGCAGGAGGAATTCGAAGAAATGCTATTCCCCGCAACCGAGCGACCTAGCCGGTAACTCCACCCCTTGCACCCCTTCCTTGAATCGCCATGGTTGAATTTGCCCTGCAGGCCTTCCTTACCCTATTTGTGCTGATTGATCCCATCGGCCTGATTCCGCTTTTTCTGGCCCTGGTCGGTAGCCGCAGCTACCAGGAGCAAAAACGCATTGCGCTCCGGTCTACCCTGGTGGCGGGCCTCCTGGTGCTGGCCTTTGCCCTGCTGGGCGGAATGATATTGCGCTACCTGGGCATCAGCCTCGAGGCCCTGAAAGTGGCCGGCGGATTGCTGCTCTTCAAGATTGCCCTGGACATGATCAACGCCCAGCTCGAGCGCGAAACCGACGAAGAGCATGCCGAGTCGCAGACCCGGGCCGACATTTCGGTCTTTCCCCTGGCCATTCCCCTGATTGCCGGGCCGGGCACCCTGGCCGGGGTGCTGATTCTGGCCGGAACCGCCCCCCAGGGCGTTGGTGGGTTCGTGTTGGTGCTGGCCATGGCAGCACTGGTGCTCTTTATCACCTACTGGTCGCTCAGGGCCGCCCTGAAATTCTCGAGCTCGCTGGGCCGCACCGGTATCAATGTGATCACGCGGGTTCTGGGCATTTTGCTGGCCGCGCTGGCGGTGCAGTATGTGGCCGATGGGGTGCGTGTACTGCTAAAGCTCGAGTGAGTTGCGCACCCGGCGCTTGTCCACGTACATGGCCTGGTCGGCCTGGCTGAGGGCAGCCGACAAATCCTGCAGGGCGGAGACTGCCACCGCTCCGGCGCTCACCTCCACGTGGATGGCCGAGCGCACCCGCCGAACCATCTCCGGCACATCGGCAAGGTGCAGCCCCAGATGCAGGCTCACAAACTCGTCGCCCCCAATACGAAAAATCTGGTCTTCCTGACGGAAAACGCTGCGAAGGGTGGTGGCTAGAATCTTGAGGGCCTGATCGCCTGCGGCATGTCCGTACTGGTCGTTGATCCGCTTGAGGCCGTCCATATCCCAGTAAATCAGGGTCAGGGGCATATCCAGGCGTTCGGCCTGGGCCTTTACTTTGGGAAAGTTCTCTTCCAGGGCGTGGCGGTTGCCCAGTCCGGTGAGCGCGTCGCTCAGGGCCCGCTCGGACAGGTTCCGGCGCGTAAGCAAGCCGTACAGCACCGTGGCGGCTTGCAAGGCAAAGGTCTGGGCAATCACCAGGCTTTCGGATCCAAAAGCCTCGGTAGAGCTGAGCGAGTCCAGGTTCAGGGTGCCCATGACCCGGCCCTGCAGAACAATAGGAACCGTGATGGTGGCTTTTAGTTCCTGGAGCTTTCCGGCCTGCTCAAACAATTCGAGCTCGTGGGAGATGTATTGCTGTGTTCGCTCCTGGATGTGGGGGGCCACCAGCAGCCGGGGCTTGCCCAGCAGCCAGGCCTCTTCTCCAAGTCCGTACCAGGCCAGTTCGTGGTTGTAGCTCAGAGCATGCCGGGTCAGCTCCTCAGCAAAGCCAATCTGGGCCACAAAGCGAAACTCGCCCTGTTCCAGCAAGGTCAGGCTCCCGGCCTCGGCCCCTGGAACCACCGCAACCGCGGTTTGCAGCACCCGCATGAAGAGGGCCTCGAGCTTTTCTTCCTGGGTCAGCAGGCTGGAAAGCACCTCGAGGGAAGAGTGGTAGGCCAGGGCCTGGTTGTACTCACGGGTCACCTCGTTCAGGATGCATAGTTGGCCGTTTTTGAACGGGGCCTGGGTCACCTGAAACCAGCGCCATCGCTTGCCGGCAAGGCCGACCAGATTGCGCTGAGGGTGGCCCTGCCACCAACCGGCGTTGATTAGCTCTTGCAGGCGTGACTCGTTCACCGCCGGTTGGAACCAGTCTTCCAGCCGCCTGCCAAGCGGCTTGGGGTCGGGAAAGAGGGCGGCGGCTGCCGGGTTGTACCAGGCCATCTGCCCCTTTTCATCCAGCCACACCACCGCCTCCGGCAGGTGCTTAAGCCAGGTCAGGGTTTCTGGCTCGAGAGGAGGAGCAGTCGCATCCATAGGCGAACGAACTCGAAAATATTAACTCAGTGTATGGGCGCCCTTTCCTCTATGCAATGGGCTTTAACGGGTCACGTGACCGAACCCAACAAGAGTTCACGGGCATGCTCGAGGGCTGCTTCGGAGTAGCTACCCGAGAGCATACGGGCCAGCTCGCGCACCCGCTCTTCGTTTTCTACCCGCTCCACCTGTACCGCCGGGCCGCTTTTGACCACCCGGTAGTGGGTTTTGGCCCTGGCCGCAATCTGCGGAAGATGGGTGACCACCAGCACCTGGCGGTGCTCGGCCAGACGGGCCAACCGCTCGGCCACCTGCCAGGCCGCCTCGCCCCCAACCCCCGCATCAATCTCGTCGAA
This sequence comes from Meiothermus sp., assembly GCF_025056915.1. Classification (GTDB taxonomy): domain Bacteria; phylum Deinococcota; class Deinococci; order Deinococcales; family Thermaceae; genus Meiothermus. The sequence continues at coordinate 53,294 of NZ_JANWVH010000002.1, forward strand.
AACCACCGTATCGGCCTCGGAGCCGGTGAGCAAGGCCAGCGCCAGCATCACCCTGGAAAGCTCGCCGCCCGAGGCGGCTTTCTCGAGGGGCGCTTGACCCAGGCCGGGGTTGGCCGAAAACAACAACTGGACTTCCTCCAGCCCCTCGGGGCCAGGTTTTTCCAGCGGTAGCAGCGCTACCTGGAAGCGGGCAGCGGGCATCCCCAGGGCGCGAATCTCTTCGCTGGCCTTTCTGGAAAGCCGATCGGCGGCCTGAGCCCGGGCCTCGCTAAGCCGCTTGCCTGCGGCCAGCAGGGCGTTCCAGGCCGTTTCTTTTTGGGCGTGGAGCTCGGCCAAGCGATCCTCGGCGCCCTCGAGCTCGGCCAGCTCGCGCCGCGCGGCCTCGGCAAAGGCCAGAATCGCCGGGATGCCCTCGCCGTACTTGCGCCCCAGCTTCTCAATCAGGGCCAGCCGGGCCTCGACTTCATCGAGGCGGTGGGGGTCGGCCTCGAGGCCCTCCAGATAGTCCTCCAGTTCACGGCTGACCGCCCGCAGGCCATCCAGGGCGCTCTCGAGGTCCCGGCCCAGGGGCTCCAGCTGCGCATCGTGGCGCCCCGCCGCTTTCACCTCCCGCGAGGCCAGCGTGACCAGCCCCAGGGCGTCGCCATCTCCGCTGAGGGCCGCAATGGCGGCTGAAACCCGCTCGCGTAGGGTCTCGAGGTGGCGCAGGCGCTCGGCCTCCTGCAGGAGCTGCTCGTCCTCCCCGACCTCCAGTCGGGCCTGGTCTATTTCGCTGGTTTGAAAGCGCAGAATATCCAGCTTGCGCTCGCGTTCGCGGGCGGCGGCCTCGAGGCGTTCGGTCTCGCTCAGGATGGCCTGATAATGGGCGTAAGCCTGCTGATACTGCTCCAGCAAGCCCGTCTCCAGCTGCGAATCGAGCAGCCTGCGCTGGGCCTTGCGGCTGAACAGGGCCAGGGCAGCGTGCTGGGCATGGATGGTGAGGTGCTGCGCGGCCTCCTCGCTGAGTTCTTTGAGGCTCACCACCTCGCCCTCAATGCGTGGGGTGCTGCGCCCCTGAGAAACCTTGCGCGACAGGCTCTTGCCATCAAAGAAAGCTGTAACCAGCAGGGTGTCGGCCCCGGGCCGCATCAGGCCCTCGGCCTTCTCGCCCAGCAGCAACGACAAAGCATCCACCAGCACGCTCTTGCCTGCGCCGGTTTCACCCGTGAGCACCGTCAGGCCGGGGCCAAACTCGAGCGCCACCCGCTCCAGCACCGCCAGGTTTTGCACCTCGAGGCGTTCCAGCATACTCCTAGATTAGGGTATCACAATCATTTTGTTGGCAACAGAATGCAGGGTGATTGGGCACCCAGCCGGTTCACCAAAGGCAGGGGTTGCAGGCCGAATGTTTCCTGATAACCAAGACGAATTCTCGTTTTTCGTGGGCGGCCACGTCTTTGAAGAGCGCGATATAGGGGGAGACACCCGACCAACCTCCGCTCAGGCTCACCTTGTGGGCCCTGCAAAGTCGCTTGTGCGCCCGAAGTTGGTATCGAAACTGGGTTTGGTAGAGGCTCGCTTTACAAACCCCGTTCGCGCCGAACCCGTTGCCGGCTTCCAGCCAGGATTGTTTAGAGGTTATGCAGTGCGCTCTGGAGGGCCTCCGCAAAAGCATAGGGCTGGTCAATCCAGGGGTAATGCCCGGCCCCCTCGATTAGTTCGAGCTGCCCACCGACCAGGTCGGTGATGGTCTGGGCTTCGGGGTAGCTGGTTCCATCGAGTGAGCCCAGCAGAACGGTGGTGGGGGTGTGAACCTCGAGCAGAAACGGGGTATAGTCCAGTCGCCACAACCCGTTCAGCACAAACATCCGCCCCGGCGTGTCGGCCCCGACAATGTTCAGACCCTCGGCCACCCATTCGTACTCCATGCGGCTATGCTGGCTGGGAAACATGAGCCTGTCGAACGCCGCTTTGGGCTCCACGTGGGCAAAGGCTTCCTGCAACAGACGAACGCCATCCTCCGGCACCTTTGGCTCGTCCGCCTGGTCTGCCAGGCCCCGCAGCCCCAGCGAGGCCCGGTAAAGCTGAGTGGCCAGCCAGGGAAAATTGGTCCAGGGGTTGATCAGCACCAATCGCTCGGCAGTCTGGGGGAATCGGCGGGCATAGTCCAGGGCCAGCAACCCCCCAAAGCCGTGGCCCAGCAAACACCAGGTATCGAGGCCCAGGTGATCGCGCAGGTGGGACAAATCGCCAACCAGGGCATCTATGGTAAAGAGGCCGGGCTCCTCCGGCAGCGCGGGGCTGCGCCCCCCACCCCGCTGGTCGAGGTAAAGCACCCGGAAGCCGTCCAGGTATTCTTCCAGCCCTTCCCGCAGGGCATAGCTACTGCCCCCTGGCCCCCCGTGCAACACCACAATGGCCGGGGCCTCGAGGGGGCCGGTGTCCTCGAGGTACACCTCGACGCCGTCCGCCACCGCAATCAAGTCTATTTCTTCACGCATAAGGTTCCTTGTCGGCCAAAAGCTCAAAGCGGGGCCCTAGCCGGATTGCCGGCTCCCCTCCTCCAGCAGCTCAAAACTCCAGCTACGAAACCCCTCCAGCTCCGAGGCCGCCTGCTCCATCTGGGCGGCATGGGCCCAGACCTCGAGCAGATAGAGTTCCTGCTCCGCCCGGTAAAGCAGCCGATAGGGATGGGGAAACCGCCGGGCCAGCTGCCGCAGGGCTTCCAGGTTTCGACCCTCCACAAAGAGCACCTTCATCGGCTTATACTTTATCTTCTGGTGCGGCGACAAGTCTTGAGCCAGGAATCGTCTCGGGTCAAGGTTGTGCGCCCAAACGTGGCCTGCCACACTCGGGGACTCCCTTTCGCCCGCTTGTTTCGAGGAAGCTCAGCCGCTGTCTCCTCGCCACAGGCGTTCCAGGAATTTGACCTCACAGGCTTCCTCGAGGCTGGTCATCAGCGAATAGGCTTGTAAAAGCGCTTTTTCCGGAGCCTCTTGGGTGCCCTTGGTAAAAGCCCCATGGCCGCGCACCACACAGGCTTTGTGGCTTCGCAGGGCTTCGGCCACCGCGCGGGCGGCCTCTTCCGTGCCGGAGGTGGTGGGGGGGGCCACGACGGGAATCTGGTCGAAGTAGTAGCGCCCCTCGAGGTCAATGGGCAGAATGGCCCCTAAGTGAAACGAGAGCGCAATGGCGTGCCGGGGGTGTGCGTGAACAATTGCCGTGGCATCGGTCTCGCGGTAGACGGCACGGTGAATCACCCGCTCCACCGAGGCGCCCTGGTCGCGCTCGGGGTCGGGCTTCAGGGGCAGCCAGAGCAGGTCGTCCGGGGTCAGGTGGGCTTTCTGGACGCCCGAGCGGGTGATCCAGAGTCCCTCCCGTTCCCTCACCGAATAGTTGCCCGAGGTGGCCGAGGCCAACCCGGCGGCAAACAGGTCGGCTCCCACCTGTTGAAACGCGAGAAAGAGTCGGGCCTTCATGGGCGGGCTACTCTCCTGGCTTGAGCACCTTCCAGACTAAAGGCAGGGCGCAGGGGTCTGGGGGCAGGAAGCAAATCGTAGAAACCCACGACCCCCCGCTTCCTTCTGAGTTTGAGCAGGGGTCAGGGCGTAGGAGGCAGATGCTGGAGACCCACCACCCACCTCCGACCACCCACTCCTCTATTTCATCGAAAGTTGCCTGTGGGCCCAAGGTTGGTAGCAGAGAGTTCAGGGCGCGACCCACAGGGCGCCCAGGGGCAAGGGCCATTGGCCTTAAGCCAGCGCCTCCAGCCCAGGGCTAGGCTTCCCGCCCCGGCTGTTCCGGGCGCACACCGGGCCGGCGGGGCACCCCCACGGGTGCCTGTTCGGCCTCGCGGCGGGCTTCCTCGAGGCGCTTGAGGGTCTTTTGGTCCACCACCTGGGTGTTTCGCACAAAGTCCGAACCGGTACCGGCGGGAATCAGCTTGCCCAGAATCACGTTTTCCTTCAGGCCGATGAGCTCGTCCATTTTCCCGGCGATGGAGGCCTCGGTGAGCACGTGGGTGGTGTGCTGGAAGCTGGCCGCCGAGAGCCAGCTCTTGGTGGAGAGGGCGCTCTTGGTCACCCCCATCAGCATGGGCTTCCAGCTCGCGGGGGTTTTACCCTCGGCCATCAGGGCCTCGTTGGCCGACTCCACATCCCACTTCTCGATGACCTGGCCCTCGAGGTAGCGGCTGTCGCCGGAGTCGGTGATCTCCACGTATTTGAGCATCTGCCGCACAATCACCTCGATGTGCTTGTCGTGGAGCTTTACCCCCTGGGCCCGGTAAACCCGCTGAATCTCGTCGGTCAGGTAGCGCTCGACCGCCTCGGGGCCCTTGGCCTCCAGAAGCTGGTGGGGGTCAATGGCCCCGCGGGTCAGGGGCTGGCCGGCCTCCACGGTTTCGCCTTCCTTCACGGTGATGCGGGCTTCCTTGGGCACTTTGTACTCTTTGGAGAAGCCCTCGCTGCTGACCACAATGCTGGTCTTGTCCTCGTGCTCCTCGATGTGAACCGTTCCGTCAATCTCGGCAATGACCGCCTTGACCTTGGGCCGACGGGCCTCGAACAGCTCAATCACACGGGGCAGACCCTGGGTGATGTCGGTGCCGGTGGCCACCCCGCCGGTGTGGAAGGTCCGCATGGTGAGCTGGGTGCCCGGCTCGCCGATGGACTCCGCCGCCACCACCCCCACGCTTTCGCCGATGGAGACCAGCTTGGCCGCCGAGAGGTCCCAGCCGTAGCAGTGCTGGCAGACCCCGTAGCGGGTGCGGCAGGTGAGGGGCGAGCGCACCGGTACCTCCTCAATCAGGCGCTCCTCCGCCGCCTTCACGATGAAGCTGACATCATCCAGGCTGAGCTGGTGGCCCTCCTCGAAGAGCCGGCCCTTAATCTCGAACTCGCGCGCCACCGTGCGGCCATACAGGCCCGACTCGATGTCGCTCTTCTTGCGCAGGCGCTTGTTGCGGAAGGCCTCGTCGAACTGCAAAAGGGGCACCGAGATGTAGTCGGGGGTGCCGCAGTCCTGCTCCCGCACAATCACCTCGTGGGCCACGTCGTGCAGCTTGCGGGTCAGGTAGCCCGAGTCGGCGGTGCGCAGTGCGGTGTCGGCCCCGCCCTTGCGGGCCCCGTGGGTGGAGATGAAGTATTCCAGCACGGTAAGCCCCTCGCGGAAGGAGGCCTTGACCGGCACCGGGTAGGTCTCGCCGGAAGGCTTGGCCATCAGGCCGCGCATTCCCGAGATCTGGCGGATTTGCTGAGGGTTGCCCCTGGCGCCCGACTGGCTCATCACGTAGAGCGGGTTGAAGGGGTAGTTCTCCTCGAAGTTCTTGAACACCGCCCCGGTCACCTTCTCGGTGGTCTGGCTCCAGAGCTGCAAAATCTGCTGGAACCGCTCCTCCTCGGTCATCAGGCCCAGCTCGAAGGCCTGCTCAATCTGGGCCAGCTTGGCGTCGGCCTCTTGCAGGTACTGCTTCTTCTCGGCGGGAATGACCGCATCGTCAATGCCGATGGTGATGCCGGAGGTGGTCGAGAGCACGAAGCCGTAGTACTTGAGGGCGTCCAGAAGCTTGGCGGTCTTTTCAATCCCAAGGAGCAGGAAGCTCTTGTAGACCAGGTCTTTGAGCGAGTTCTTCTCCTGGGCTACCTCGAGGTTGACCAGCTCCTGGGCCTTCTCGGGGTCTTCGATGGCCTCGCTCACGATGCGCAGGAAGAGCATCCGGCCCGGCGAGGTTTCCAGAAGCTTATCCCCCAGGCGCACCGTGACCACGTCCTGGTGGTCCACCACCCCGCTCTGCACCGCCAGAAGCGCCTCGTCAATGCTGCTGAAGACGAACTTGAGGCGGCCCACGCTGGTTTCCTTGCCCGCAACCTTAATTTTTGCGTTGAGGGCCACCTTACCCTGCTCGTGGGCAGCCAGGGCTTCCTCGGGGGTGGCGAACTCGAGGCCCTGACCTTTTTTCTCCCGGCGCAGCTGGGTGATGTAGTAGAGGCCCAGGATGATGTCGCGGGCCGGCTTGGCCACCGGCTCCCCGGAGGCCGGCGAGAGGATGTTGTGCGAGGAGAGCATCTGGATGCGGGCCTCGGCCTGGGCGTAGCTCGAAAGCGGCACGTGCACGGCCATCTGGTCGCCGTCGAAGTCGGCGTTGAAGGCCTCGCAGACCAGGGGGTGCAGCTGGATGGACTGGCCCTCCACCAGCACCGGCTGGAAGGCCTGAATGCCCAGGCGGTGCAGGGTGGGCGCCCGGTTCAAAAGCACCACCTTGCCGTGGATGACCTCTTCCAGGGCATCCCAGACCTCGTCCTTGATGTCGCGGGAGCGCTCCAGCATCTTGCGGGCGCTCTTGACGTTGTTGGCGATGCCCTTTTCCTCCATCTTCTTGAGCAGGAAGGGCTTGAAGAGCTCCAGGGCCATGCGCTTGGGCAGGCCGCACTGGTGCAGCTTGAGCTGGGGCCCCACCACAATCACGCTTCGGCCCGAGTAGTCCACCCGCTTGCCCAGCAGGTTCTGCCGGAAGCGGCCCTGCTTGCCCGAGAGGATGTCGGTCAAGGAGCGCAGGGCCCGGTCGCTGCCGGGGTTGGTCACCGGGGTTCCGCGCCGCCCGTTGTCCAGGAGGGCGTCCACCGCTTCTTGCAGCATCCGCTTCTCGTTGCGGATGATCATTTCGGGAGCCCCCTGGGAGAGCAGCTTGCGCAGCCGGTTGTTGCGGTTGATCAGGCGGCGGTAGAGGTCGTTGAGGTCGCTGGTCGCAAAGCGGCCCCCGTCCACCTGCACCATCGGGCGCAGGTCGGGCGGCAGCACCGGAACGGCCTCGAGCACCATCCACTCGGGGCGGTTGCCGGAGTCGCGGAAGGCCCGCACCACCTCCAGGCGCTTGCGGGCCTTGGCCCGGCGGGCCCGGCTGGGGTGCTTCATCTCCTCCACCAGCTCGGCCTCGAGCACCGCCAGGTCAATCTCCTTCAAGAGCTCCTGGATGGCCTGCGCGCCCATCTTGGCGTCAATGTCATAAGACTCGATGACCCGCACGGCCATGCGGATGAAGTCCACCTCCACCCGGCCATAAATCTCCGAGGTCACCTTGCCGCCGTCGGCCAGCGCATCGCCCGGCGAGACCCGGTCGCCGTTGGTCACCTCCACGTCGTCCTCGAAGGGGTAGAGCTTGGCCTTCATGACCACGATGGAGGCCGGCTCGTGCAGGTGCACCACCCCATCGGCCTCGGCATAGACCTCTTCCTCGGGTTCGATGGCGCCCACCAGCTTGTCGCCCTTGCGCACCTGCATCCCTTCGGCAGCCAGCACGTGCATGTGGGGCTGGAGGGGGTAGTCGGCCACGCGGGGGCGCTCCAGGGTGAAGCTGAGATGAACTTCCTTTTTGGCGGTTTCAGCCTCGACTTTTGCCACCTTGAGGCCCTTGGGCATCCGGAGCTGGCCCTTGCCCTGGGCCAGCACATCGCCGTTGCCCACCAGCTCCCCCTGGCCCACCTTAAGGTGCATCCCAGCCGGAATCAGGTACATGGCGCTGACCACGCTGGAATCGGGGTCGAGGATTTTGACCAGGGCCCCGTCGCCCACCTCCTCCACATCCACCACGCCGGAGTCCTCGCTGGTGATCTGGTAGGAAGCCTCGAGCTCCGCTATGGGCTCGCCGGGCTTGTAGGTTTCCTGTTCGATCCAGGCCGCTTTGGGCAGGGTCAGGCTGGCCCGCTCCCGGTCGGCGTACTCAACCCTTATGCGGCGGGGAAAGCGGAAGAGCACCAGACCGTCCATCTTGCTGACAATCCCCGGTGCGAGTTCCTGCCCCTTTCGAACCTCGTCGCCATCCTTGACCAAGGTCTCCACCCCGGCGGGAATGGCGTAGGTCTCCTGCTTGCCAAAGCGCAGCTCCCGGTACTCGTCGTCGGTCAGGAGCTGGCGCTTTTGCACCGGCACACCGCCCAGCATGGCCCCCTTGGGGTCAATGGTGATGTACTTGGCAAAGTACAGAACTTGCTCGAGCTCCTGGGCCGAAAGGTCGAGCAGGGTGCCAATCTTGCTGGGCACGTCCTTCACGTACCAGATGTGGGCTACCGGGGTGGCCAGCTCCACGTGCCCCATGCGGTAGCGGCGGACGATGCTCTTGGTCACCTCCACCCCGCAGCGTTCGCACACCTTGCCCTCGAAGCGCTGGCGCTTGTACTTGCCGCAGGCGCACTCGTAGTCCTTCTGGGGGCCAAAGATGCGCTCGTCAAACAAACCGTCGCGCTCCGGCTTGAGGGTGCGGTAGTTGATGGTCTCGGGCTTCTCGACCTCCCCGTAGCTCCAGCTCCGGATTTTCTCGGGGGAGGCCAGGCCGATTCGAACTTTTCGGACTTCTCGCTTAATCATCGTTCACTCCGTGAACTTTTGTCTCGGGTCTCACAGGGGTCTCAGGCCAGTCGGTGGGGTTGTCTTGGCACGCCCAATCGTCATCGGCGGCTGGCCAGTCCTTCAAAGATGTCCAGGTTTTTGGAGTTTTCGTCGTAGGTCTCGACGTCTAGACCCAGCGACTGCAATTCCTTCACCAGCACCCGGAAGCTTTCCGGCACGCTGGCCTCGGGTACATCCTCGCCCTTGACCACTGCCTCGTAGGCCGCATTGCGGCCCTCGATGTCGTCGGACTTGATGGTGAGGATTTCCTGCAGGGTATGCGCCGCGCCGTAGGCCTCGAGCGCCCACACTTCCATCTCGCCGAAGCGCTGCCCCCCAAACTGGGCCTTGCCGCCCAGGGGCTGCTGGGTGATGAGCGAGTAAGGGCCGGTCGAACGGGCGTGCATCTTGTCCTCGACCATGTGGTAGAGCTTCATGATGTACATCACCCCCACCACGATGGGGCTTTCGATGGGCTCGCCGGTGCGCCCGTCGTAGAGCACGCTCTTGCCCTGTTGGGCCACCTCGCGCAGTTGCTCGGCGGGGTCTTTTTCCCCATCCACCAGGCCCAGCTTGGCCGCCCGTGCCAGCACCTCGCGTTCACGGTTGTCCAGGCCAAAGCCGGCCTTCAAGCGGGCCTCCCATTTCTTGTCGAAGGCCTTGCCCAGCATTTCTTTGATCTCGTCCTCGGCGATGCCGTCGAAGACCGGGGTGATGAACTTCAGGTCGAGCTCGTAGCCCGCCAGGCCCAGGTGGGTTTCCAGAATCTGGCCCAGGTTCATGCGGCTGGGCACGCCCAGGGGGTTGAGCACGATGTCCACCGGCGTACCGTCGGGCATGTGCGGCATGTCTTCAGGCGGCAGGATTTTGGAGACCACGCCCTTGTTCCCGTGGCGGTTGGCCAGTTTGTCGCCCACCTGCAGCTTGCGCTTCTGGGCCACGTAGACCCGCACCACCTCCCGCACCCCGGGCTTGAGCTCCACCCCAGGGTCGCCCCGGCGCAGCCGCAGGGTGCGCACCACGATGCCCCCCTCGCCTGGGGGCACCCGCAGCGAGGTGTCCTTCACGTCGCGGGCCTTCTCACCGAAGATGCTGCGCAAGAGCCGCTCTTCCGGGGTAGGCTCGGTCTCGCCCTTGAAGCTTGTGCGGCCCACCAGGATATCCCCGGCCTTGACCTCGGCCCCGATGCGCACCACGCCGTCTTCGTCGAGGTCGCGCAGGGCGGCTTCGGAAAGGTTGGGAATGTCGCGGGTCACACGCTCAGGCCCAAGTTTGGTATCGCGGGCCTCGATCTCGTAGCGCTCGATGTGCACCGAGGTGTAAAAGTCGCGGCGCAGAAGGTCTTCGGAGATTACAATGGCGTCTTCGTAGTTGTAGCCATCGAAGGGCATGATGGCCAGGAGCACGTTCTGACCCAGGGCCAGGCGGCCTTCATCGGAGGCCGGGCCGTCGGCCAGGAGGTCGCCTTTCTTGACCCGCTGACCCTTGGAGACCCTTGGACGCTGGTCCAGCGCGGTGCCCTGGTTGGAGCGGGTAAAACGCCGCAGGGTGAACTCGTACAGCCCTTTGTCATCGCCCCGCACGGCGATCTTGGTGCCGTCCACATACTCCACCACGCCATCCACGCTGGAGTAAAGCGAGGTGAGGGAGTCGCGCACCACCCGCTCTTCCACCCCGGTCATGACCACCGGGCTCTGGGCCCGCAGCAGGGGCACCGCCTGGGCCTGCATGTTGGAACCCATCAGGGCCCGGTTGGCGTCGTCGTGCTCGAGGAAGGGAATCAGGTTGGTGTTGACCGAGAAAATCTGCTTGGGCGAGACGTCCATGTACTCGACTTCCTCGGGGCGCATGACGATGGGCTCCCCCTTCTTGCGCACCACCACCTGCTGGGTGTCGAAGTGGCCGTCGGGCTTGAGCGGGGTGTTGGCCTGGGCAATTGCATAGCGGTCTTCCTCGGTGGCGGTCATGAACTCGACCTTCTCGGTGACCCGGCCCTTTTCCACCTTGCGGTAGGGGGTGAGGATAAAACCCAGGTCGTTGATGCGGCCAAACGAGGCCAGCGAGGAAATCAGGCCGATGTTGGCGCCCTCAGGGGTTTCGATGGGGCAGATGCGCCCGTAGTGGGTGCGGTGTACGTCACGCACATCGAAGCCGGCCCGTTCGCGGGTCAGGCCGCCCGGCCCCAGCGCGGAAATGCGCCTTTTGTGGCGCAACTCCGAAAGGGGGTTGGTCTGGTCTTTGAACTGGCTGAGCTGGCTGCGCCCGAAGAACTCGCGAATGGCCGCGACCAGCGGGCGGTTGTTGACCAGCTTGGCTGGGGTGGCGCTTTCGGGGGTGCCCAGCAGCATGCGCTCCCGCACCCCTCGAGCCAGGCGGGAAAGCCCCACCCGGAACTGATCCGCCAAGAGCTCGCCCACGGTGCGGATGCGGCGGTTGCCGAGGTGGTCAATGTCGTCGTATTCGTAGCCGGGCTCACCGCTTTGCAAAGCAAAGAGGTATTTGAGCACCGGCAAGAGCCCCTCGTCCTTGAACTCGCCGTTCTCGAACCGGATGAGCATGCGGCCCGAGAGCTGGATGCCCAGTTTTTGCTGAGCCTTGTACTTGCCGGCCTCGCCCAGGTCGTAGCGGCGCGGGTCGGAGAGCAGGGAGTGCAGGTAGGTAATGGCCTTGTCCCGCTTGGGAGGGTCACCGGGGCGCAGCTCGGTGAAGAGCTTCAAAAGCGCCTCGTCCACGCCCATCTCGAGGGCCTTGTTGCCGCGGTACTGGGCTTCCAGCAGCCCGGGGAGGAGGTCGGGGTAGGCCGCGAGTTCCTTGCTGAGGCTTTCTGCGGTAAAGCCCAGCACCCGCAAAAGAAGCGCCAGCGGGAACTTCTTCTTGTTGACCTTCATCACCACCACGCCGGACTGCTCGAACTCGAGGTCAATCCAGGGGCCGCGCTTGGGCAGGGGAATGACCGAGGCCACATACCTGCCGGGGCGGGCCTGGTCGGCGGTAAAGTACACCCCAGGCGAGCGGTGAATCTGGGAAACAATCACCCGGTCGGCCCCGTTGACGATAAAGGAGCCGTCCTCGGTCATGAGCGGGAGGTCGCCCAAAAACACCTCGTCTTCTTTGAGCAGGCCGGTGTCTTTGTGGACGAGCAGCAATTTGGCGTACAGCGGGGCCTGGTAGGTCAGGTCTTTTTCCCGGCACTCGTCCTGGCCGAATGGCGGCTCCCCCAGCCGGTACTCGAGGAAATCAAGCACCAGCCCCCGGCCCTTTTCCCCTTCTTCGATAGGAAAGGTCTCTTTGAAGGCTGCTTGCAGGCCAATGGGTTCCCGCTTGGAGGGGGGAACGTGGGCCTGTAAAGCTTTGGTGAAGGAGTCAACCTGAATCTCGGTGAGGGGTGGGAGGGGAATCACTTCCGAAATCTTGCCGAACCGCTCTATCTTCATCAAAACACCTCATAACCCGTGGGCGCTGCTCCGCACGCTGGGCACGGAGAGAATCTGCTCTGGGCCTTGTGGGGGTTTTCGTAAGCTAACAGGGTTCTTCCGCAGGCGAAAAATTCCCTGCGGCGGCTGATTCTTACGCTTTTTGTGGAGCACACAGGGGGTGCAAGCCACAAAACATAAGGGTAATGGTAGCACATTTGCACACACAAATGCAATATGCACCCTGAGCCTTCAAGCTGCTGGCACAAGGATAACACAAGATGAGATGTTTGAGGAGTTCTTTCGAGCCATGGGCCAGAAAATAGGCAAAAGGCCGACATAACCTGAAGGCTGAGCGGGCCGGGAATCCCTGAATGCCTCCCGAAACATCTGGACTGCTTTGCATATCGCGCTCTTCACAGACTGGGCAGAGGCGCAGGTTTTCGAGTTTCCAGGCGGCCACTGTTCTGTTCAGAACCGGGCTTTCTCGAACTCGAATGGATAATATGCGAAGAGCGCGCTAAATACCCGGCACAGCAGCCTTTGCAGCGCCGGGCAGTTCACGTCTGGCCGCGGTAGCGTGATCGTGCGATGCGTGACAAGCAATGGGAGGAGTTTCGAGCATTGCACGCAAACGGGTGGTTGTGTGTGGCTCTGGTCTGCATCAAATTCGGGCCTCCCCTACCGGGGCAGAGGAAGGGCAGCAGGGTTCCTGGTTGAAGGGGTAGGGGGCGTCTGAAGGCCTCCATGCGGTGCTGGACTACAGGAAATCGCCCAGAATACGCTCAACCTGGTCGGTTTCAATAAGAAAAGCGTCGTGGCCGTGGGGGCTGTGAATCTCGCGGTAGAGGCCACCGCTCAGGGTGGCCAGTTCTCGAACCTCCTGAGCGGTGTAGAGCACATCGGTGTTGATGCCTACAAACAAGCTGGGAATGCCCCTGAGCTGGCGCAGGGCGGCCTCGATACCCCCGCGTCCGCGCCCCACATCATGGGTGTCCATGGCTTCGGATAGCACCAGATAAGCGTTGGCATCAAACCGCTTGGCGAACTTTTCCCCCTGATACAGCACATAGCTTTCGCCCCGTTCCGGATGATGTTGCCAGCGCAGCCGGAAAGAGTCGGGCGAGCGGAAGGAAAGCATGGCAATGGCCCGACCCAGTTGCAGCCCCAGGGGTTGCTCGGTGTAGTGACCATCCCGATAGCCAGGGTCGTTTAGCACTGCTTCCCTCGAGAGCCGGTTGAAGGCGCGGGCCCAGGGGCTGTGTACGGCTGGGGCCGCCAGCACCACCATTTTCTCGACCCGCTGGGGGTACATCAGGGCGAACTCGAGGGCCACCATCCCGCCCAGGCTGCCCCCCAGCAAGGTCACTTTCTCGATGCCCAGAAAGTCCAGCAGTCGGGCCTGCGCACGGGCCAGGTCGCGCACGGTCAGTTTGGGGAAATCGGGGCCGTAGGGCCGTCCGGTCTCCGGATTGAGCGACAAGGGGCCGGTCGAGCCGTAGCAACTGCCGATGTGGTTGGCGCAGATGACGAAATACTTTTCGGTATCGAGCATCCGGCCCGGCCCGGCCAGCTCGTCCCACCAGCCATGCGGCCCAAAAGCCTGGTCGAGCCGGGGCAGGCTGCTGAGGGTTTCCTGGGTGTAGGTGCCGGCCAGGTGCGCCGAGCCCGTCCAGGCATGAAACACCAGCACCGCGTTGCTGCGGTCGAAGTTGAGCTGGCCATAGGTCTCGTAGCGGAGACGAAGCTCAGGCAGCGTGCCGCCGTACTCGAGGCGAAACCCCCCCGCTACCAGGGCCTGGGCCGGCACCGGGGGCGGCACCCGGCCCCGGCTCTTGGGGGGCTTGATCAACAGGGCTTCGTGGTCGCCCCAGGCTTCTTGAATCAGAAGGTCGGTCATGATTGGCTCCAGGAAGGTTGGGCGCAAATCGCCTGGCTTGAACAAAGCGCAGAGAAATGCGGAGCGGGCGTGGGTTCAGCAGCGCACCGAGCCCATGCACCGCCCGGGCCGAAACCGGCTAGGCCCCCACCTTGGCCCGCAACGCCTGCTTGAGGTCGGCCTTGAGGTCGTCCAGGGCCTCCAGGCCCACGCTAAGCCGCACCAACTCGGGGTTCACGCCGGCCCTGGCCTGCTCTTCCGGCGAGAGCTGCGAGTGCGTGGTGGAGGCAGGGTGGATGGCCAGGGTGCGGGTGTCGCCCACGTTGGCCAGGTGGGAGATGAGCTCGAGCCGGTTGATGAAGCTTTTGGCCGCCTCGTAGCCCGCCTTGAGGCCGAAGGTGAGCACCGAGCCGGGCCGGCCTTTGAAATACTTCTGGGCCTTGGCGTAGCTGGGGTGGTCGTCGAGGCCGGGGTAGTTCACCCAGGCCACCTCGTCCTGCTCACGCAGCCAGTGGGCCAGGGCGAGGGTGTTTTCCACATGGCGCTCCGAGCGCAGGGAGAGGGTCTCGAGGCCCAGCAAGAGCAGGAAGGCCTCAAAGGGCCCCAGGCACTGCCCCTGGTCGCGCAGCCCGTCAATGCGGGCCTTGACAATGAAGGCCAGGTTGCCCAGGGCTTTGGGCAGCTCGAGGCCGTGGTAACCTGGCTGCGGCTCGCTCACCAGGGGGTAGCGCCCGTTGGCCCAGTCGAAGTTGCCCCCGTCCACAATCAGGCCCGCAATGGCCGCTCCGTGCCCGCCAATCCACTTGGTGCCGGAATGGGTCACCACGTTGGCCCCCCACTCAATGGGGCGGAAGAGGTAGCCCCCATGACCAAAGGTGTTGTCCACGAAAAGGGCGATTCCCCGCTCCCGAGCGGCCTGGGCAATCAGCTCAAAGTCGGGGATGTTGAGGGCCGGGTTGCCCAGCGACTCCAAGTACCAAAAGCGGGTTTTGTCGTCCGTAAGCCGGATGAAGTCCTCCACGCTCTCGGCGCTGTCGGTAAAGCGGCTTTCGATGCCCAGGCGGGGCAGGGTGACCTTGAACTGGTTGATGCTTCCGCCGTAGAGGTTGGGGGTGGACACAAAGTTATCGCCGGCCTGGGCGATGTTGGTAATGGCCAGGAACTGCGCGGCATGGCCCGAGCTGGTCGCCAGCGCCGCTACGCCACCCTCTAGTGCGGCAATGCGTTTTTCCAGCACGTCGGTGGTGGGGTTCATGATGCGGGTGTAGATGTTGCCGAACTCCTGCAAAGCGAAGAGCCGGGCCGCGTGGTCGGCATCCTTGAACTGGTACGAGGTGGTGGCGTAGATGGGCACCTGGCGGGCACCGGTGGTGGGGTCGGGGCTATAGCCGGCGTGCAGTTGAAGGGTCTCGAAGCGGTGTTTTTGCGACATTGTTCTCTCCTACCGCGGGGGATTTGGGGCGCTATCGGTAGGAGTTTTGCCTGAAAGCAAAACCCCCCACCAGACGTTCTTTTATGGCTGGAAGGGGGTGGCAGGACGTGCTTCCCTTCTCTTATCTTTCTCGACTGCCAGGCTATGCCAAGCCTCGAAGGTTGTGTGCCTACAACCTTCCACAGTCGAGCCGGAATTAGCACCTTACAAAAAAACCTCTGGTCATGAGCAAAGGCTTTTTTGTGGGTTGCTGCGACTTCGCAGGGCCGAATCCCTCCGCCGCTCTGGATAAAAGAACTTTTTTGGTTTTGGCCGCGCCCCAGCGCGGTTAGAAGTGAGTGTAGAGAGATGCAGAGGTTCTGTCAACCCCGAAGCCGGGTCGGAGCAAAAATAGCGGACTGGCGGCCCACCCCCGACGATACCCATCCCGACCACATCCAAAAGTCACGCGCAGGGGCTACTGAATCGAAAACATTGGGTGCTGCCAACGGATAACCACCGGCGAAAAACCCGGCATGAAGGCTCTCAAAGACCACGCCAAGGCCGTACTTTCATGGGTGTAGCAACTTGATACACAAGGGGGCATGGGTGGTCGGTGGACTCCACCTGCTACCCCAAACCCCTCCTTCCAGTTCCTCATCTCGCTGAATGGCAAATCAGCCGCAATCACGTAATCAGACTGAAATAACCAGGCCGAAGCCGTTTGCGATTCTGTGTTCAGTCTCCCAGCATGAGCGGGTCTTCCTTGGCCGCAGTCTTTTCCTCGACCTGCGAGAGCCTGGCCAGGGTTAGCGCCAGCACATAGGTGCCACGCGCGATATCCTCCGGTGAAGCGTACTCGTCGGGGCGGTGGCTGACCCCCTCCCGACAGGGAATGAAGAGCATGGCCGTGGGCGCAATGCGGGCCATGAACAAGGAGTCGTGGTAGGCCCGGCTGACCATCAGTTTGAACTTGACCCCGGCATCGCCGCAGGCTGCAACCAACGCCTTAAGCACCTCCGAGCCCGATTTGGCGGGGGGGTCAATGTTGATGATTTCCACGCTGTATTTGATGGCGCGGCGGGTGCAAACCTGCTCCACCCCCTGAATGATGTTGCGAATAATCTGGTCGCGGCGCGACTGTTCGACATCGCGAACGTCTATCTCGAGCTTGACCCGACTGGGCACGCTGTTGACCGCGTTGGGATAAACCTCACAGAAGCCAGTGGTGGCCACGGTATTGATGCTGCCGCTGTTGCGGGCAAAGGCCTCCACGCCCAGGATAATCTCGGCGGCGGCGCAGAGGGCATCGCGACGGTCGGGCATCAGCACGGCCCCGGCATGGCCGCCCTCTCCTTCCAGCAGCACCCGCAGCGAGGCCGGGGCCGCAATGGCCGTTACAATCCCCAGCGGTACATTCTCCTGCTCGAGCACCGGTCCCTGCTCGATGTGCAGCTCGACAAAGGCCGAATAGTAGCCCTCGGGGAGCTGCACCTCTTCCAAGCGACCCATATAGCCCGCCTCCCATCGCACTTCCTCCAGGGTGCGGCCTTCCTGGTCTTTGAGCAGGCGCAGCGATTCCGGCGACAGCACCCCCGCCAGGGCCCGGCTGCCCAGGCAGCCAATTCCGAAGCGGGTGGGCTCTTCAGCGGTAAAAATCAGAAGCTCGATGGAGCGCTGCGGCTTGAAACCACTGCGCTGCAAGGCCCGGATGGCCTCCAGACCGCCCAGCACCCCCACCGTACCGTCGTACATGCCTGCGTAAGGGATGGCGTCGAAGTGCGAGCCGGTGCCCACCGCCGGAAGCTCAGGGGCAGAACCCTCCCAGCGGGCGAAAATGTTACCGAGGCCATCTTCCCGCAAGGTAAGGCCCGCCTCGGCACACAGGCCCTTGAGGTAAGCCCTGGCCTCGAGGTCGGGCTTGGTGTAGAGGATTCGGGTAATGGCCGGCTTGGGGGTCTCGGAAAATTCCGCCAAGGCCTCGAGCTCGCGGATAATTCGCTCTTTATCTACCAGCGGTCTTACAATCATGGTTTGCTCCAGAAAAAATAGCCGAACACGGTGATAGTAGTTTATGCCGCAAGCCACTGGGTTTGCAAAAGCGCGGGCCTGCCGCGTTGCACTTTCCCTTTGCCCCCGGCAAAAGTCGCTTCCAGGCCAGGTTCACAGAGTGTTGTAAAACGTGGGTTCGGGTTGCATGGTCTGGTGACACAGGACGGAGGCCTGGAAAAAGCAGTGCCGAGGCTGAACCAGCCGGCCCCGGCTAGGACAATAGCTCCAAGGAGTGCCGGTTCACGTCCTTGTAGATCAGGTATTTGCTGGGGGTTTTGCCGAGCGCACCGAACCACTGCGGGCAGTAGGAGGCCATCCAGATCACGTCCCCAGCCTGCACGGTGTACCAGTGGTCTCCCAGGCGATACACGCCACCGCCTTGCAAAAACAACAGCCCGTGCTCCATCACGTGGGTTTCCACCAGCGACAGGTGGGCTCCCGGAGCAAAGGTCATGGTGTTGACGGCCATATCGAAGGAAAAATTATCGGGCAGCAAGAGCCGCACCTGGAGGGCTTCGTCCCCCATCAGCGGGCTGCTGGGAACATCCGGCTCGTAGCCGAGCACCACCCCCGGCATCTCTGCGCCCGCTAAGGCCTGGTAGGGTTTGTCGAAAATTATCATGCGAGCGGGCGATTGGGCCGTGAAGCGGTGGGGGGTGTTGGCGGGCAAGTACGCGAAGTGGTGCGCCCCCAGGGCATGGCGGGCCCCGTCGACCTCGAGCGCCACCTCCCCTTCCAGCACATAGGCAAAGCGCTGGATGTCCAGCAGGGTCATTTCCCCGCTGCCCCCCGGCTGCATTTCCACCGTGTACATCTTGAAGCGGGCGCCCAGCTCAGGGGCGATATGCACAATGCAGGCGGTGTGGTGCCAGCCGGGCAAGGGGGCGCGGATGAAGGTATCGGGCGTGAGCAGGGCGTGGTCGGGGGCCACGCGGGTGCGGGTGAATCCGGTCAGGCTCATGGTTTCCTCGTCTGCAAGCGAACCTCGCTGGGCTTGGCTATTTTACCCTGCCAGTAAACCGGCTCACCCCGCAACCAGGTGCCCTCCACCACCCCCCGGAAGGTCTGGCCCAGGTAGGGCGAGAGGGCGTGCCGGTAGCGCAGATCCTGGGGGTGCAGGGTGTGGCTTTGGGAGAGGTCAACCAGTACAAAATCGGCCTCACAGCCCACCGCCAGCCGCCCTTTGTGCCCCAGGCCAAAGCGTTCGGCGGGTTGATGGGCCAAAAGCCGGGCTATGCGCTCCAGGGGCAGCCCCCGCCGGAAGTAACCCCACTCGAGCATCACCGAAAGCGTGGACTGCACCCCGGCAATGCCCCCCCACAGCGCAAAGAAATCGCTGCCCTGCTTGAGTTCGGGGGGGCTGGGGGAGTGGTCGGAGCCAATCAGGTCCACCGAACCCTTGAGTAGCTCGGCCCAGAGCCGCTCCTGCTCGGCGGCGTCGCGCAGCGGGGGGGCGCATTTGCCCACCGCCCCCAAGCGCTCGAGGTCGTCCTCGGTGAAGGCCAGGTAGTGCGGGCAGGTCTCCAGGCTCACGTCCACCCCCCGCGCTTTGGCCTCGGCAGCCAGTGCCACCCCGGCCCCCGAGCTGATGTGCACAATGTGCAGCTTGCAGCCGGTTTCGTGGGCCAGCACCAGGGCCCGCCCGATGGCCTCGAGCTCGGTGAACACCGGACGCGAGGCCACATACTCGCGCCAGGACTGCCCCTTAGCCCGCATCGTGCGGGTCAGGTGTGCGGTCAGGGCCTCCGACTCGGCGTGAACCGCCACCGGCAGGCCCAGCCGGGCCGCGGTTCGCATCCCCTCGTAGAGTGTGGCATCGTCGCAAGCCGGAAACTCCGGCAGGCCCGAGTTGCACATGAAGGCCTTGAAGCCAATCACCCCCCGCTCGGCCAGCTCGGGGAGGCGCTCGAGGTTGGCCGGGGTCAGCCCACCCCACAGGGCAAAGTCGGTGCAGGAAGCCGCCCGCATGGCCGAGAGCTTCTGGTCAAACGCCGCCGCATCCAGCGTGCAGGGCAGCGAATTGAGGGGCATGTCGAAAAACACCGTGCCGCCCCCCACCGCCAACGCTGCGCTGCCCGTCTCGATGCCCTCCCAGTGGGCCTGCCCCGGCTCGTTGAAGTGGACGTGCACATCCACCCCACCCGGCAATACATGTAGGCCCCGGGCCAAGACCTCCTGCCGGGCTGGCTCGGCAATCTCCGGGGCCATCTGCACTATCTGTCCTTCCAGCACCCCCAGGTCAGCCTGCTCTACCCCCTCCGGGGTGACCAGGGTTCCACCGCGTACAATCAGGTCGAGCATGGTGACTCCATCACAGGTTTGGGCCGATGAAACGATGGGTCTTGGATTCCTGCCTTTCGGGTTCAATCCCCGCACAAAACCGGTCATCAAAACTTCACCAGAGCGCTCTTCGCCTATTATGAGCCATTCGAGTTCGAGAAAGCCTGGTGAACAGTGGCCGCCTGGAAACTCGAAAACATGCGTCTCGGCCCAGACGCATTCTCGTTTTCGAGGGCGGCCAGGCCTGTGAAGAGCGCGATAAGGGGGCCGGGTGCGAGGCGCAGGTCGAAGCGTCATACTTGGATGCGCTGGGCTAGCTGCTTTCGGCCAGTTTTTCCAGAAATCCTAGCCCCACCCGCACCGCGGCCTCCACGTCTTCGGGCCAGACCGATTCGTCGGGGTGGTGGGAAAGGCCCTTGGGGCTGCGCAGGAAAAGCATGCTGGAGGGGCAGAGCGAGGCCATAATCATCGCATCGTGACCGGCTCCCGAGACCAGCCGGTGAACCCGATAGCCCTGGGCCTCCACCGATTGGGCCAGTAAATCGCAGAGGCCAGGGTGGCAGGGCACCGCCGGCTGTTCGTAGCGGGTCTGGTAGGCCAGCTCGAGCCCCCGGCGCTGCGCGACCTGCTGGGCCCTTGTAATTAGGTTGGCAACGGCCAGGCTGCGCACCTCATCGTACTGGTGGCGCACATCCAGGCTCATCTGCACCTCGCCGGGAATCACGTTGGCGGCCCCCGGCAGGGCCGAAATCAGGCCCACGGTGGCCACCAGGCCCGGCTCCTCGCGGGCCTCGCGCTCCACCAGGGTCATCCACTCGGCAGCCCCGGCCAGGGCGTCCCGGCGCAGGTGCATGGGGGTGGTACCGGCGTGGCCCGCCTGGCCGCGAAAGGCCACCTCCAGCCGGCTCTGGCCCGCGATGGCCTCCACGATGCCCAGGGGATACCCCAAAGCCTCCAGCACCGGCCCCTGCTCGATGTGAAACTCCAGATACCCCTTCACCCGGTTGCGAGCATAGGCTGCCTGGGGAATCTGGGCGGGCTCCAGGCCAAAAGCCCGGATGGCCTCCTCCACTGTGCGGCCCCCGGCATCCCGAAGCGATAGGAGCTCCGGCTCCAAAAGGCCCGCCACCGCCTTGCTCCCCAAAAAGGGCACCCCGTAGCGCACCCCCTCTTCCTCCGAGAAGGCCAGAACCTCGACGGCGAACGGCAGCCGCCGCCCCTCCAGGCCTTTGAGCAGGGCCAGCCCCAGCACCACCCCCAGCGGGCCGTCGTAGGGGCCGGCGTCGCGCACCGTGTCCACATGCGAGCCCATCAGAAAAAGCGGGGCCTCGGGGTGTGGGCCGGGGTAGTGGCCAATCAGGTTGCCCAGGGCATCGGTTCGCACCGACATGCCCAGCTCGAGCATCCAGCCGGTCAGGGCCTCATGCACCGCCCGCATGGGCGGCGACAGAAAGGTGCGGGTCAGGCGGCCTGCCTCCTCCGAGTAGCGGGCGAGCTGCTGGCAGCGTGCAATGGCTTCGTGGGCGAGGGCCTGGGGGTTCATGGGGCAGATTGTACTGTTTGCACCGCTCAACTCCCCCGGTAGGTGCTGTAGCCGTAGGGGGCAACCAGCAGGGGCACGTGGTAGTGCCCCTTCGCATCGGCAATGCCGAACCGGATCACCACCTCGTCCAGAAAGGGCGGCTCCGGCAAGGCCACCCCCTGGGCTTTGAAGTAGGCGGCCACGTGGAAGACCAGCTCATAGAGGCCCACCGGAAGGGTTTCGCCGGAAAGCAAGGGTGCATCGGTGCGGCCATCGGCGTTGGTGCTGGCCGCGGTGACGAAGGTGCGCTCGCCCGCAGGGCCGATGCGGTAGAGCTCGAGGTCGAGCCCCGCTGCCGGGCGCCCGTGGGCGGTATCGAGGACGTGGGTGGAAAGTCGGGCCATACCTTCATCCTATCGCGCCCTTCACAGACTTGGTCGCCCACGAAAACGAGAAGGGACAAAGAGACGTGCCTCACCTCGGTGAGACACGCTTGTCTGCGTTGCGTCTGGGCCGAGACGCATGTTTTCGAGTTTACAGGCCGCCACTGTTCTGTCCAGGACAAATAGTCGAATGGCTCTAAATAGGTGAAGAGCGCTTTAAGGGCCTTTGGCCCCCTGGGCCACCCAGGCTGCGAGCTTGGCCCGCTGCTCGGCGGTCAGGGGGGAAACCCCCGGCACCACCAGGGGCATGTACTGGGTGTCCACCGAGACCTGCTTGATTTTCTGGGCATAGCTCACAATCTGCGCCGGAGTATCCAGCATCACGCCCCCCGGCGCCGAGGCGAAGCCTGGCTGGGTGGGCCGGGCGGCGTGGCACATCTGGCAGTGCGCCTGGATGATGGCCTGCACCTCGGCGAAGGCCACCGGCGGGTGGGCTTGGGCTTCCGCGCTTGGGCGCGGCGCGGTCAGGTAAAAAGCCCCCAGCAGCAAAGCCGCCGCCAGCACCAGCAGGTAGGGCATGGCCCCGCCTTCCACCAGGGTTTTGTGGTGCTCTTTTTCGGTCACATTGATAAAGTGCCGCACCGCCACCCCGGCCACAAACAGCACAATCAAAATCAGCCACTGAGCCCCCCCGCTGTAGGTCATGGGGAAGTGGTGGGCAATCATGGTGAAGAGCACCGGCAGGGTGAGGTAGTTGTTGTGGCGCGAACGAAACTGCACCCAGTTCACAAACTGCGGGTCCAGGGTTTCGCCGTTTTGCGCGGCCCGCACCAGTTTCTTCTGGGAGGGGATAATCACGAAGAACACATTGGCCGCCATGATGGTGCCCAGCATGGCCCCAATATGCATGAAGGTGCCGCGCCCGCTGAACACCTGCCCCAGCAGGTAGGCAGCCCCGGCCACCAGCACCCCCCCCACCAGCAAGAACAGGGCCGGGCGGTAGAGCAGCTTGGTGCTCGAGAGCCCCAAGTAGACCAGCCAGGCCAGAAGCAAGCTCCCCACCGCCAATGCGATGGCGGCCCAGTCCGGCAGGGTGCTGCCTGGGGCCAGCAAAATGGCCCGGGGTTCGGCGTAGTAGACGATGATGAGCAGCAGAAAGCCAGTGACCCAGGTCAGGTAGGCGTCCCACTTGAACCAGTGCAGGTACTTGGGCAGCTGCACGGGCGCGGTTTTGTATTTTTCCAGGTAGTAGATACCGCCGCCGTGAATGGTCC
>NZ_JANWVH010000030.1 GCF_025056915.1 Meiothermus sp.
CACAGTGGTCGCGCATTCGGCTATCGCATAGCGGCAACGGGTGCGGAAAACGCAGCCCGAAGGTGGGTTGATGGGGCTGGGGATATCCCCCTGCAGCACGATGCGCTCACGCTTGATGGTGGGGTCGGGGGTGGGGATGGCCGACAGCAAAGCCTCGGTATAGGGGTGGCGCGGCTTCAAGTACAGGTCGCGCGAAGGCGCCAGCTCCATCACCTTGCCCAGGTACATGACCGCCACACGGTCGGAGATGTACTCCACCACCGCCAGGTCGTGGGCGATAAAGAGGATGGTCAGGCCCAGTTGCTCCTTGAGGTCTTGCAGAAGGTTGACCACCTGCGCCTGAATGGAAACGTCCAGCGCCGAAACCGGCTCGTCGGCCACGATAAACTCCGGGCGCACTGCCAGGGCTCGAGCAATCCCGATCCGCTGGCGCTGGCCCCCCGAAAACTCGTGGGGATAACGGCGCACGTGGTCGGGGTTGAGGCCCACCAGCTGCAACAGCTCGGCCACCCGCTCGGCCCGTCCCTGGGCCGAACCTTCCAGGTTGTGAATGACCAACGGCTCCGCAATGATATCCCCCACCGTCATGCGCGGGTTGAGCGAAGCAAAGGGATCCTGGAAGATAATCTGCATCTTCCGCCGATAGCTGCGTAGCTGGTTCTTGGGTAGATGGGTGATGTCCTGCCCATCGAAGCGAATGGTGCCTTCGGTGGGCTCAATCAGGCGCAGGATGGTCCGGCCCACGGTGGTCTTGCCCGACCCAGACTCTCCCACCAGGCCCAGCACCTCACCTTTCTTGACCGCAAAGCTCACGTCGTTCACTGCTTTGACGTTGGCCACCACCCTTGAAAGAATGCCCCCACGAATAGGGAACCACTTCTTGAGGTTGGCCACCTCAACCAGGTTGGCCGTGGTCGTACCAGGGGTTGCCACGCTCATGCTCCCACCGCCTCACCTTTTTGAATCTCGGCCCAGCGCACGCAGCGCACCATATGCCCGTTTCCGGCATCCTGCAAGACGGGAATGTCCTGGTCACACAGGCCCGGCTTGAAGAACTTGCAGCGCGGGTGGAAGGCGCAACCCGGGGGCAGGTTGAGCGGGTTGGGCACGTTGCCCGGAATGGCTTCCAGGCGTTGCTGGTGGGTGGCTGCTAGGTCGAGGCGGGGCACCGAGTTCAAAAGACCCATGGTGTAGGGGTGCAGGGGTTTCTTGAAGGTGGGCACCACATCGGCTTCCTCCACCGCCCGCCCCGCATACATCACCACCACCCGGTCGGCCATCTCCGCCACCACGCCCAGGTTGTGGGTGATGAACAGGATGCTCATGCCAATCTCTTCACGCAGCTTGTTCATGAGCTCGAGAATCTGGGCCTGGATGGTCACATCCAGGGCGGTGGTGGGCTCGTCGGCAATCAGGAGGGAAGGGTTGCAGGAGAGCGCCATGGCAATCATGACCCGCTGGCGCATCCCACCCGACATCTGGTGCGGATAGTTGGCAAGGCGTTTTCTGGGCTCGGGAATACCGACCAGATCGAGCATTTCGGCGGCCTGATCGAGGGCTTCCTTCTTGCTCTTACCCTGATGCAGCACGATGGCCTCGGCAATCTGGTCGCCCACGGTATAAACGGGGTTGAGGCTGGTCATGGGCTCCTGGAAGATCATGGCAATGTCGTTGCCACGAATCTTGCGCATGGTGGCCTCGTCTTCCTTGACCAGATCCCGGATTTTGCCGTCTTTGCCCCTAAAAAGCACCTGCCCACCGACAATCTTGCCAGGGGGGTTGGGAATCAGGCGCATCATGGAAAGACTGGCAACCGACTTGCCAGAGCCCGACTCGCCTACTACGGCCAGGGTCTCGCCTTTGTCAATGTGGAAAGACACCCCATCTACGGCCTTCACCACACCATCGTCGGTGAAAAAGTGAACCTTGAGGTCTTTTACATCCACCAACCTTTTTTCGTCCATTCCCACTCCTAAGCACTGCAACAGCAGATTACGACATTATAGCGGCATCAGAGCCAGATTCATCAAAACCAGCGCCCTAGACCTTGGTACGAGGGTCAAGCGCATCGCGCAAGCCATCTCCCATAAAGTTATAGGCCAGCACCGCCAATAGAATGAAAACCCCAGGAATGAGAAGCCAGGGCCGCTCGCTGAAGGCCGTAATGCCGGTGGCCTGGGCCTTGGAAAGCATCAGCCCCCAGGAGGTAGCTGGTTCCTGGATACCCAGCCCCAGGAAGGAAAGGCCCGACTCTCCCAGAATAAAACCAGGAATGGCCAGCGTGACCGCCACGATTAAGTAAGTGTAGGTTCCTGGGAGCACATGTCGAATGATAATCCGGGCATCGCCCGCCCCCAGGGCCTGGGCAGCCTGAGCAAACTCCATCTCGCGCAGTTGCAGCACCTGACTGCGGATGATGCGGGCCAGCCCTCCCCAGTTCACAAAAGAGAGGATGGTGACGACCAGTACGAAGCGCACCGCAGGCGGCACCTCCATGGGGATGAGCACCGAGAGAATAATCAACAAAAACAAATCGGGTATGGCTGCCAGCACCTCCACCGCACGCATGATCAGGGTGTCCAGGTCGAGCTCGATGCGCGGCCAGAGCAGAATGTATCCGATGGCGCCCAGCAGCGCTGCCCCAATCAGACCAGCAATGATGGCTTCCAAGCCCCGGCTGCTCTGCCAGAAGCCCCAGACCGTAATCCAGAGCAACCAGGCCATCCCCCCCCAGGCCGAAAGCCAGAGGAGAGCCCTGGCCAGATGGCTGCGCCAGACCAGGAAGTACATCAGACCCCCCAGCCCCACCAGACCCAGCACCAGGCCCAGCCCGCCAAGGGCCAGGGTACTCACGCGCTGAAGGTCGGGCTTGATGTAGCGTTCGTACCCCTGGCCCATCCCATAGAGCAGAGCCGCCATCAGAATCAGACCGACCAGCGCCAGCAGATGATCAAGCCAGCGGCTGCGGCGCACAAACTCCCAGAAACGGGGGTTCAGTAGACCGATACTGAAGGTAACCGGCCGGCCCGCATAGAAACCGGAGATACTGCCCATGAAGATGCCGATTAGCAGGGCCAGGGCCACCGCAAAGATGCCAATGGTCAGGCTGATGCGGGCGCCAAACCAGATGCGACCCCAGATGTCGCGGCCAAAGTCGTCGGTACCCCACAAAAAGAGCTTGGCCTGGTCTTCCAGCAGCCAGGGCCCGCCCATCAGGCGCAAATCGGCGGGAATCAGCCCCAGAAAACGATAGGGCTCTCCCTTGACGAAAAAGTAGATGGGGTAGCGGCCTTTTTCACAATCGGTGATGACCTCGACCTTGAAGGTCTCGAGGTTCCGGCGCCGCTCCGAAGCGCATACATAGGGCCTGGTCAGTTGCCCATTCTGATCGCGCCAGAAAATTTGGGTGGGCGACGCAAAAGAAAAGTCGCGGAAGCTCTTCTCTTCTGGATAAGGGGCCAGGAAGTCGGCGAACAGGGCCCCCAGGTAGAACACCAGCAGCACCGCAGCGCCCAGCCGTGCCAGGGGATGGCGTTTGAAGCGAATCCAGGCTTGCTGGAAAAAGCTCCGGTTGGCCTGGGGGGTGCTTAACTGCGCTCTTCGTATCATGTCAGTCTCCCCCTAGCTGTAACGGATGCGCGGGTCCACCCAGGCCAGCAGCAGATCCGAAACCACGTTGCCAATCATCAGCAAAACCGTCGTAATGGTGATGAGGCCCATGATGACATACACGTCAATGGCCGAGATGGCCTCCAGTAGGGCAGGGGTAATGCCGGGCCAGGCCATGGTGACCTCCACCAGCCCAGCACCCCCAATCAAGCCCGGCAGCAACCCCCCAATCCCGGCAATGAAGGGGATGACGGCATTGCGCAGGGCGTGTTTGTAAATCACCACCCGCTCGCTCAGACCCTTGGCGCGAGCGGTGCGGATATAGTCCTGGGAAAGCACGTCCAGCATCTGGCCGCGCATAACCCGCATGAGGCCGGCCAGGCCCGACGTACCCACCACGATTACCACCGGAAAGGCGTGCCAGAGCACGTTGGTGATGCGGGCCCAGAGGGGCGACTCGGTGTAGGGCAGCCGTTCCGGCAGGCCCGGCCCCTGCAACAAAGGCCAGAGCATCAGCAGAGCGCTCATGCCAAACAGCACCAGCCCCACCCAGATGCCAAATGTGGCCGCCTGCTTGCGCTGAACACGCCACCAGAACAGACCGGCAAAAACCAGCGTGCCCAATAAGGCCGGCGGAAAAAGGATCTGGGCCGCCCGGGTCATGTTGCCCAGGTGAAGGAACTCGTTGGTCATGCCGCCGATGGGCAGAATTCGCATATCGGTAAGGTCGGAAAGCCAGACTGCCAAAAAGAGCATGATGAGCCCAAAAAAGAAGTTGGGAATGGCCAGACCCAGAAAGGCCAGTACCGTAAAGGTTCGGTCGGGCCAGGTGTATTTGCGGATGGCTGAGTAAACCCCGACGGGAATTGCCACCAGATAAATCATCAGGGTAGCCAGCACCACCAGCACCATAGAGTTCAGGATGCGCTGGCCAATCACGTTCCACACATCGGTTTTATACGAGAGGGAAAGGCCCAGGTAGCCTTGCAGGATGCCCGAAAGCCACTTGGCATACTGCACCGGCAGGGGCTGGTCGAGGCCTAGTTGCTGGCGCAGATTGGCAATGGACTCGCGGTCTTGGGTGGGGTCGAGCTCGAGCCGGGTCACGAAATCGCCCGGCGCAAGCTGGATGACCAAAAAGGCCAGCAAGGTGGCGCCAAAGAAGGTGGGGATTAGCTGGAGCAGCCTTCGTACAACGTAGCCAAACATAGAACCTCAGCATGAAGGCAAGGGGTGGACGTCCACCCCTTGCCCCCGAAGGCATTTACTCCTTGGCAAAAATGGTCTCGATGTAGGGGGCCTGTCCGGTGATGGAGTTGATTTGTTCCTTGGGGAACATACCTCCCAAACGGGTCAGGCGGGCCGGGTTGTAGGCCGGAGCCACCGTGTAGATGAGCGGCAGGTTCTCGGCCACGACCTTCTGGAACTGCACGTAAATCTGGCGGCGCTGGGCCTGGTCGAGGGTGGTCGCCCCCCGCTTCATCAGGGTGTCAATGAGCACCTCGAAGGACTCCACCTTGGCAGGGTTCTTGCCGCCGGTGCCCAGGTTCCAGGCGTGCAGGGTGCCGTTGAGCTCCCACACGTTGCGGCTGAAGGCGGGTTCGATGCCACCGGTGAGGCCGATCAGAATGGCGTCGAACTCGCGGGTGCCATCGGCGGCGGGGGTGGTGAGCTGGCGCACGAGTTCGTTGAAATCAATGGGGCGGTACTCCACCTTGACCCCCACCTTGCGGGCCTCGTCGCGGAAGATCTGGGCGATGCGCTCCCGCACGTTGTTGCCCTGGTTGGTGACCAGGTTGAACTCCAGCACCTTGCCCTGGGCATTCACCAACCAGCCGTCGCGGTTCTTGGTACGGAAGCCCAGCTCGGCCAGAAGCTGCAAAGCCCGCTGGGGGTTGAACTCGAACTTGGCCACGTCGTCGGTGAAAAAGGCCTTGTTGGGGATGGAGATGGGGCTCCACTGCGGCTGACCCAGCCCGCCCAGGGCCACCTCAATCATGGACTTCTTGTCCATCAGGTGGGCCATGGCCCGGCGGAACTTGACCTGACGGAAGAGGTTTTCCTTGAAGGGGTCTTTGCTGTTCCAGTTGAAGACGATGAAGTTGGTGCCCAAAGTGACGTCCACGTTGGGGAAGATTTCGGCCCGCAGACGGTTACCCCGGATGCGCTCCAAAACCTGGGCCACCTGGTCGGCGTTGGCCGCCGAGAAGGTATCGGCCTCCCCGGCCAGGAAGCGGGCCAGCTGCGCATTGAGGTCGGGCACAATCTGCACGGTGTAGCGCTCCAAGTAGGCCACCGGGCTGTTGCGGTCATCTACGCCCCAGTAGGTGGGGTTGCGCACCAACACCACCCGCTCGCCCTTGACGTAGCTGTCAAGCTTGAAGGGACCCCCCGAGACGACCTGGGCCGGCGGAGTGTCCAGGTTCCACAACGCCTGAAGCTGCTGCACCCCTGCACGGTAGGCGGGGCCAAAGATGTGCTCAGGCACAATGTACCAGCCCTGGATCAGCGCCGGGGCGTAGGGCTTGGGGAAGTCGGCCCGCACCGTGAACTGGTCTACTTTAGTCCAGACGATGGGCTGGCCGTCGAGGATGAACTGGCTCCTCGAGTTGGAGTTCACCCGCTGATCGGCGTGCACCGTTGCGCTGAAGATGACATCGTCGGCATCAATGGCCTGCCCATCGGACCAGCGCGCCCCCTCGCGCAGGCGGAAAATAACGGTCAAACCGTTGTTGCGCACCTCCCAGGAGCGCGCCAGGTTGCCCTCGGGTGCCTGGGTGTAGGGGCTGTAGCCCGAAAGGGTGGGCAAAAACAGCCCGATGATATCGGTGGACGAGGTCTCACGCGCCACAAAGGGGTTCCAGGTGCGCGGGTCGGAGATGGCGGTCACGCGGTAAGCCCCCCCCGCCCGACCCGGCTCGGTACCCTTGAACACCTTGGGCTGGGCTAGGGCCAGTCCAGCCAGGGCGAGCATTCCTAAGGCCAACAGTTTCTTCATCTCAAGCCTCCTGATTTTGAACAGTTCACCACCCTCGCTGCTTTAGGGGAACCACAACGAGATGGACTTGGTACAAAGCTATATAGCCATCATGCGACTGTCAAGGGCTTAAGGGTGAATTGATCGTCTGGCCATATCCACCAATCGGTGGATGGGCCTAGCCAACGGTGGATGGGTTCGGGCAGCGGGGCCCCTGGTTCCAAAGAAAAACCCCCTCCAGCGCGGATGGAGGGTGGTCATTGAGTGGGGAGCCAAGTCCGCCGGTTAGCGGCTGAAGAAGCGGAACGAAAAGGCCAGGATTACAAAAATGGCACCCAGAATTACAGTGATGCGGTAAAGCCCGCCCGTTACACCGCGGGTGCTGAAGAGGTCGGTTGAACCACCAAACATATCGCCTGCGCCCTGTTTGGGTTCTTGTGAGAGCACCAGGTAGACCAGGAATCCGGCCACGGCGATGTACAGAAAAATCAGGATGTTTTGAAGTATCTCCACGCTAAGCCTCCAGGGGCGCTTGTTGGTGCCGGGAATGGGACTCGAACCCACACGGCTGTTAACCGTCCGATTTTGAGTCGGGTGCGTCTACCAATTCCGCCATCCCGGCACGCGGACAAAAGTTCTGGCGCACTCGCCAGCAAGACTAAACTATAGTGCCTTTTGCACGGATTCGCAAGCCGAACACCGTCAAAGCCCCTGCCAGCACCACGGCCCAGTCCCCGAAGCGTACGTATGGGGTAAGGCCCCCGAGCAGGGCAAACTGCCCGGCCAGATAGCCGGCCTGCCGCTGGGGAATGCGGGCCGTAACCCGTCCAAAAGGATCCACAATGGCAGTCACCCCATCGTTGCCGGCCCGCAACAGCCAGCGCCCGGTCTCGACGGCCCGCAAGCGGCCCATCTGAAAGTGCTGCAAGCCCCCAAAGCTGGGGCCATACCAGGCGTCGTTGGAGCCGAGCTGCAAAACCTCTGCCCCGTTCAAAACCAGCTTTCGTGCCACCGATGGGAAGACCGATTCGTAGCAAATGAAGGCGCCGTACTTGTCCAGGGGGGTATAGGTGGTTCCAGGTGTACGGCTGCCCAGATCGCCGTAGAAACCGAATGCCCGAAAGAAGAAACGATACACCGGGCGCAGGGCCTCGCTCCAGGGGAAGAACTCTCCGAAGGGCACCAGCCGGTTTTTGTCGTAGTAGTGGGTAATCTGACCCCCCACCACCCGCACCGTCCGATTGGTGAGACCGGTCTCGAGGCCGCTCAAAAGCTCTCGGCTGCCCAAAAAAGCAGACAGGGTGGGCGAAAAAGTTGCCACGGCGGTCTCCGGCCAGACCACCACCCGGGCCTCGGGATGGGCTTGCAGGCCCCGGTAGGTGAGTTCCAGATAGGTTTCCTCGGCAGAGACCCCCTCGAGCTTTCGCAAGGGGTTGATGTTGCCCTGCACCAACAGGGCGGTCGCGCTCCCCTGCGTTGGGGGTAGTGGGAGAACCCACAGCCCCACCCACAGCAACAGAACACCGAGCAACCCCAGACTGTACGTGGAAAAAACCACCCGCTCTTGCATCAGGCGGCTTCCCGTGTAGTACAGGGCCACAGCCACCAACAAAACCAACAGCGATAGCAGGTAGACCCCACCAAGGCTCGAGAGCACCCGCCCCGGCGCATCCACCAGGGCATAACCCAAAAAGCCCCACGGAAAAGCAATTTCACCCAGGGAGGTGAGGTATTCCTGCACCACCCAAAGCCCCGCCCGGGCGAGGGGTTTGCCCCGGCTCAGACCAAACACAACCCCCCAGATAGCGGCCTTGATTAAGACCAGCGGAAGATAGGGCACCGCTCCCCAGGGCGTTTCAAACAGCACCACAAAACTAAGCGGCAGCCAGACCAGATGCACTGCCCAGAAGCCAACTCCGGCCAGCAGGCCAAAACGAAAGCCCCCCTGGGTCGAGAGCCAGATCAGGGGTAGAGGAACCAGAAAGCCCAGCGGCGATGGCGGCAGACAAACCGCAAGAAAGGCGCCTAGAAGGAGTGGGGGCCACCATTGCACGGCTAAAGCATACGCCGCTCCATTGAAAAATGTCTAAATACGAGGCCCGGCATAGGTTTGCCTACAAGCGACTTTCAAGGATACACAAGGTGGGAATGGGAGGTCGGAGGTCGGTAGTGGGTCGCCACGGCTTGCCTTCTATACCCAAAGCCTTGCGGCCCGCTTCACTGCTCCTCATTTCGCAAAGTGTTCAAGGAACGCTGGCATTACAAGTCCAGATAAAGCCGCCCATCCAGGCCGCCACTGCTTTGTCCCGGACAAAGCTTTCTTGGAGTCGAATGTCTCAATAATGCGTGAAGAGCGCTAAAAGGGGCAAATAAGCTTTCCTAATGACTCTTTCATGTCAAAATGGTTGGCGATGCGGCTCGGGATTATCGCTGAAATTCACGCCAACCTACCGGCACTCGAGGTGGCTCTGGAAGCCCTTCGAAAAGAAGGGGTTGATCAGGTTCTGGCCGTGGGGGATCTGGTAGGCTATGGCCCGCACCCGCGCCAGGTGATTCGCAAGCTCGACAGGGAAGGCATCCCTTGCGTACCTGGAGCCGCCGACCTGCGGGTGGCTTATGCCCTCCCCTCTCCCCCGCGCGAGGGCATTGCCGAGACCACCATCGTCTGGACCCGCGAACAACTGGGGCAGCGCGAGATGCACTTTTTGCGCAACCTTCGTTCGCGCCACCGCTACGAAACCCCTGGGGGACGCTTGATGGTGTTCCACGGCTCTCCAGACGACCCCGAGCACAAGGTAGATCTCAACGATGCTCACCCGGCAGAAATTTTGAAAATGCTGGAAAGCATCCGCTCACGCTATGCGGTGGTCGCTGGCAAGCACATCCCCTTTCGCCGGGTGGTACACAAAGGCGTGGTTTACGACCCCGGCTCGGTTGGGCTCAGCCTGGGGGGGGAGCCCGGTGCCGATGTGCTCATTATGGAAGACGACATCCACGGCGAAGTCCATCATCGCTTCCTCAAGCTACCCTACGATTATGGTCAGGTTACCTTCGACCTGGCCGCCTGGGAGTTGCCGG
This sequence comes from Meiothermus sp., assembly GCF_025056915.1. Classification (GTDB taxonomy): domain Bacteria; phylum Deinococcota; class Deinococci; order Deinococcales; family Thermaceae; genus Meiothermus. The sequence goes on from NZ_JANWVH010000030.1 coordinate 9,665, forward strand.
AGGTGCTGGCCGAAGTGGTGCGCCAGGGTCGGTTTCCCAAATAAGCCCTGACGCGCCCCTGTTTTCTCGCCGCAATGGCATAGAACCAACGTCAGGCGCATGAGCAAGTTTCCGGGATACACCCGGTGAGCATGGGCGGTCGGCGGCAGGTTGTGGGTCTCCGGCACCTGCCTCCCCACGCCTTAAACCCTGCTTCGATTTGCCGCTTCAACAGCATGCAAAGCGTTCAAGCAAAGTTGGTATTGGAGCCTCCGAACCCGGCCACTTTTCACCCCAACCACTGCAAATCCTCTTCTTTATCCAGGTCAACCCCCACCTCGGCGTAGGGGGTGATGAGGGCCCTGGCCGGCACCCCGATGATTTGCGAGACCCTGGCCTCGAGCCCCGGAATATCCGCCCGGCCCAAAAGCACCTTCAGCAGGGTACCAAAGCCGATCATCCGAGCCAGGGCCAGGGGTTTTTTGCGCAGCTCGAGGGCCCGTTTGAGCAACGGAAGGGCCGTGAAAAAGAGCTGTTTGTTGATAATAACGATGTTGCCCCCCGTAAAAGAACCCTCCCGGACACGCGCATAGGTGCGCCGCATCCCGGGGAAGCGTTGCTCAATGATGGGTTTGGCGATGATGGTGTATACGAAGCCTGCCTGGGGCGCATGTTCCAGCACCCAGCACACAGCCTCTACGCTCAGAAAGGGCATATCGCCGGTTGCGACCAGCACTTTTTCACCCACCGCCGCCTGGAGGCCCGCCTCGAGGTTGGCAATCAGGCTACCGTGGTCGGGCAGGGCTACTTTGGGGGAGGGCTTCAAGGGAACCGGAGGGCCCACCAGAATCACTTCCAGCCCCGCTTGAACCAGGGCCCCCAAGGTATGCTCCACCAGCGGACGGCCCCGGTGGGGCACCATGGTCTTGCTCACCACGCCAAACTTCTGGGCCAGCGGGTCGTCGGCTTTGCCCCCGGCCAACACAATGGCTTCCACCGCCCTAGTTTACCCTTCGTCACCCGGCTCTCTTTACCCAACCCCCATCAGCCGATACGCTATGGGTTATGGACGACCTGCTCGAGCGGCTGGGAAATCATCTGGTCTGGCGCATCGGCAAGGCCGAAAGCGAGGAGGTGCTGGTGGTGCGAGTCGGGCTGGCCTCGGCAGCCCCCGAGTTCGGCCACCTGGCCCGTCTGCGAAACGTAACCGATGATGAGATTGAGCAACTCGTACAGGCCGGACAACTGCGGGTGGAGTGGGTCAACTAAATGGTGCTGGAAAAATCTTTCCAACTACACCTGGCCGAACCCCCCGAACACCTGCTCCAGCCCGAGCAGGTGTTCGCTGGCAAGCCCCCCTTCGGCGAGCTGACCCGCCAGGACACCACCCTCCAGGGCTACCTGGTGGCCGAGGCCCCGCTGTTTGGGGAAATCCATTTCCCTTTCCAGAGCCGTATTCACCCAGAGGGCTCCACGGCCCGTCTGGAGGCTATACCCCTCCCCGACCCCCCCAACTTCTGGGCCGAGCTCGAGGGAAGCGGAGCCGTTGTAGAAAATGGGATCAACTACCAGCTGACCCTCCGCATCCATGCCACCTTGCCCCAGGGGGAAAAATGGGGGGGGCGGGCTTTGGGGCGGCTCGCCGAAGCTGCCTTCGAGCGCAACGTAGAGCGGGTTCTGGGGCGGCTGGCCAGAGCCTGGCCTGGGCGTGCCTGACCTCAGCCTTTCCCGGCATGGACATCGGCTCTACCCGGTTTAAGATCCCAAGGGCACTCGAAGGACAAATCAGGAAGGCGCAGGGGGCATATACTGGAAGCACTGGGAGGTGGAACCGTGGTTGAAGTACGTTATCTGGGACACTCGGCGCTCCTCATCAGCGACGGCAGCACCCGCATTGTGGTTGATCCCTTCCTGAGCGGCAACCCCAAGGCAGCCCTGAGCGCCGACCAGGTGGAAGCCGACCTGATTGTGCTCACCCACGCCCACGGCGACCACTATGGCGACAGCGCAGCCATCAGCCAGCGCACCGGGGCTCCCATCGTCTCCAACTACGAAATCGTGAGCTACGCCGAGAAGCATGGCGCCAAGGGCGTGGGCATGAACCTGGGGGGCACCTACCGGTTCAAGGGCGGCTGGCTCAAGTGGTTTGCAGCCCAGCACTCCTCCTCGTTCCCCGACGGAACCTACGGCGGCGTAGCCCAGGGCTTTGTGCTGGAACTGGGCGGCAAGCGAATCTACAACGCCGGCGACACAGCCCTGTTTAGCGACATGGCGCTGGTGGCCCCGTATAATGCGGATCTGGCCATTCTGCCCATCGGCGACCATTTCACCATGGGGCCCGACGATGCTCTCAAAGCCCTCGAGCTGACCCGCGCCAAACAGGTTTTACCCGTGCACTACAACACCTTTCCCCCCATCGCCCAGGATGGCGCGGCCTTCGTGCAGCGGGCCGGCCTTCTGGGGGTAGGTGGCAAGGCCCTTCAACCGGGGGAGTCCATAACCCTTTCGTAACGCGCTCTTTGCTGAAATAGCCAAGGAACCTGGGATTTACATGGACTATCGCCGACTGACCCGTCAACACTACAAGCTGGAGATGCTCCTGGGCTTGGGGCGGTCGTCGCAGGTTTACCTGGCCCATGCCCCCGACGGCACCAAGGTGGCCCTCAAGGTGCCCCGCCGCGAGGTACGCACCGACCGGGCCCTGACCGAGCGCTTTGCCCAGGAAGTAGCCCTTTCCCTGACGCTCAACCACGCCAATCTGGTGCGCGGGCTTTCGGGGCGACCCGAGGGGGAAGGGGCTTTTTTGGCGCTGGAGTATTTCGAGGAGGGGACGCTCGAGGACAGCCTCAACAAAGGCCCCCTGAGCCGCGAGGTGGCCCTCGAGTGCCTGTGTCAAATCGCCGAGGCCCTGATTTATCTCCACGACCGGGGCATCATCCACCAGGATGTCAAGCCTTCGAACATTTTCATTGACGGGCTGCTCTTCAAGCTCGGCGACTTTGGGGTGGCCAAGACCCGCGAAAACCCCAAACCCCTGGAACGGGCGGGAAGCCCCTTCTACATGGCCCCGGAGCTCTTCATGGGCGAACCCGCCACCCCCGCTTCGGACGCCTACTCATTCGGGGTGATGGCCTTCGAGCTGCTGGTGGGCAAAAGGCCGTTTGTGGGCGAGACCCTCGAGGAGATTACCTATGCCCACCTGCACAAACTACCCCCCCCGACCAACCTCCCTCCCCACCTGGATCGGATCGTGCGCAACCTCCTGGCCAAAGACCCGGCCATTCGCGCCACCCCCAAAGCCTTTCTCCAGGTCGTGCGCGGCACCCCCCAGGCCGAACCCAGTCCCAGCAAAACCCCCGCCGAGGAAAAACCAGCTAAGGGTAAAGGTTTGTTCGGCCTGTTCCGGAAGCGGTAGAGCGAAGGTGCTCCGCGAGTCACATAGCTACAGAATGCCGCCCTGGCAACGGCGCAGGGGCAATCGTGTCGGGCAAAAACATCAAATTTTGAGGAGGCGTGAGCCAACGAAAAATCTGGAAGCACGCACGGGTAAATGGGCGGCCTCCGATGCCTCCGATTGACTGAAGCGCACCAAGCACGCTCTTATCGCGCCCTTCACAGACGTGGCCGCCCACGAAAACGAGAAAAGAGACGTGCCTCACCGAGGTGAGGCACGCTTGTCTGCGTTACGTCTGGGCTGAGACGCATGTTTTCGAGTTTCCAGGCGGCCACTGTTCTGTCCAGGACAAAGCTTTCTGATAGTTGAATGGCTCTAAATTTGTGAAGAGCGCTCTAATCGTGCCTTTCACGCATGGGCAATAGGCAGCGGAGAGCTGATGGCGCTCCTTCCAGCAATCAAAACAGCGAAAGCCGCAGCAGGAGGAATACTGCGTGCGGCCCGGCTTCTCTGCATTACCCCTCACGCTTGAAGGCAATGTGCCCAAAATAGCAAGGAGCGCTGTGGTGGGTACTCGTGGACGCACCCTTCCAGATAAACTGGAGGCAAGCAAAGCGAGGCCGAACATGAGCGAACCCATCTGGTTTCCATCCGATGAATACAAACGCGGCAGCCATATCGAAACCATGCTGCAACGCCTGAACCTCAGCAGCTACGAGGCGTTCTACGCTTTCAGCATCCAGCAGCCCGAGGCTTTCTGGGAGGCAACCCTAAAGCTTCTGGGCATCGAGTGGTTTACCCCCTATCGCCAGGTGCTGGATGTGTCCCAGGGGCCGCAGTGGCCCCTGTGGTTTGTGGGGGGGCAGCTCAACCTGGCCTACAACGCCCTCCACCATGCCAAAACCCGGCCCCACGACCGGGCCCTTGTATGGGAAGGGGAAGATGGGGCGGTGGTGAGGTTGAGTTACGGCGAACTCGAGGCCGCCGTGGCCCAGACGGCCCATGCGCTCCGTTCGCTGGGCATTGGCAAGGGGGATCGGGTGGGCCTTTTCCTGCCCATGCTGCCCGAAACCGCCATCAGCGCCCTGGCGCTGGCTCAAATCGGCGCGATTTTTGTGCCCATCTTCTCGGGCTATGCCGCCGAGGCAGCCGCCACCCGGCTTCAGGATGCCGAGGCCCGGCTGGTCATTACCGCCGACGGCTTCTACCGCAGGGGCAGCCCGGTCAAGCTGCTGGACAACGCCCGCGCCGCCGCCGCCCTATCGCCCAGTGTGCAAAAGCTCCTGGTGGTGCGCCGCTTTGGGAACGCAGCGCTGGCCCCAAACGAGGTGGCCTGGGATCAGATTGTCCCAAAGCAGCCTTCCACCGCCGCTTATGAGCCGATGGATAGCATGGATCCCTTCATGCTGATCTACACCTCCGGCACCACCGGCAAACCCAAGGGCACCGTGCACTACCATGCGGGTTTTCCCATCAAGGCCGCCCAGGACATGGCCCACCTCTTCGACCTGCAAAAGCACGAGACCCTGTTCTGGTTCACCGATATGGGCTGGATGATGGGCCCCTGGGCCATCCTGGGGGCCCTGACCATCGGAGGTACAGTGTTGCTTTACGAAGGGGCTCCCGACCATCCCAACGAGGGCCGGTTGTGGGCCCTCTGCGAGCGGCACGGGGTCACCCACCTGGGCCTCTCCCCCACCCTGGTGCGGGCCTTGATGCCCCTGGGCGAGGAACTTGTGCGCAAACACGACCTGTCCAAACTGCGCATGCTGGGCTCCACCGGCGAACCCTGGAACCTGGAGCCCTACCTCTGGTTTGCCAAAACCGTCGGCCAGAACCGCCTGCCCATCATCAACTACTCCGGCGGCACCGAAATTGGCGGGGGCATCCTGGGCTGCACCGCCTGGCGGCCCATCAAGCCCATGGGGTTCAACACCGCCGTTCCGGGCATTCACGCCGAGGTGCTGGACAGCACCGGAAAGCCCGTGCGGGACGAGGTGGGCGAGCTGGCCGTGCTGGGGCCCTGGCCCGGACAGACCAAAGGTTTTTGGAAGGCCCCCGAGCGCTACCTGGACACCTACTGGAGCCGCTTCGAGAACATCTGGGTACACGGCGACTGGGCCATCCTGGATCGTGAGGGCCACTGGATGATCCACGGGCGCAGCGACGACACCCTCAAAATTGCCGGGAAACGGGTGGGCCCCGCCGAATACGAGAGCGCCGCCGTCGAGCATCCGGCGGTGAAGGAGGCCGCTGCCATCGGCATTCCCCATCCGGTCAAGGGCGAGGCCGCGGTGGTGTTCGTGGTGCTCAGGCCGGGCCAGACGCCGGGTGAGGAGCTCGAGCAAGCGATTGGTGAAACCATCGTGGCCCGGCTGGGCAAGGCCCTCAAGCCCGACCAGATTATTTTTGTCCCCGACCTGCCCAAGACCCGCAACGCCAAGGTGATGCGAAGGGTGATCCGAGCTGCCTTTCTGGGACAAAACCCAGGCGACCTCTCGGCCCTCGAGAATCCGCAGGCGGTCGAAGCCATCCAGCAAACATCGCGCTGAAGGTTGTCTAGAGCGCACTTCACATATTGTGAGCCATTCGAGTTTGAGAAAGCCTGGTTCTCAAGAGAACAGTGGCCGCCTGGAAACTCGAACACATGCGTCTCGGCCCAGACGCAACGCAGACAAGCGGGCCTCACCGAGGTGAGGCACGTCTCTTTGTCCCTTCTCGTTTTCGTGGGCGGCCACGTCTGTGAAGAGCGCGATAGAGCCTCACCGGGTGCGAGGTGTGGCTTCTGCTGCGCTCATGAAAACCGTTATGGGCCTTTCTCCAAACCAAGGTCAAAAAAACCGGCTCCATACCGGAGCCGGTTCTGAGTATGGGCCTACTTCTTGGCGGCGGTCTTCGTAGGAGCAGCCTTCTTCGCCGCAGGTTTCGCAGCAGCTTTCGCCGCAGGCTTGGCAGCGGTTTTCGCTGCGGGCTTGGCAGCCGCCTTGGCCGCAGGCTTGGCAGCGGCTTTTGCGGGAGCAGCCTTCTTCGCAGCGGGCTTGGCCGCCGTGGTTTTCTTTGCAGCGGGCTTCTTGGCCGCGGGCTTGGCGGCAGCTTTCTTAGCTGCCGGCTTCTTGGAGGTTTTTGTTTGTTCAGTCATGTGTGTTCCTCCTTAGTTCAGAGTGGAGCCATCCCGGTAGAAACCCTCGAATCATGCGCTATCCAGCGGATGATTCGCCCACCGCACACAACCAGATTTCTGGTCTTGCGCGAGTTGTGGACGAGCGTTTCTGTTAGATTGTGGCTCCACTGAGGTTCACTATACAACATGTTGTGTGATTTTTGCACGTAAAATACAACCCCTGGGTGAATTTTCAAATTAGCCGATACGCAACGAAAGGTCGTGTTTTTCCCTTTCTCATCGCATTTTTTAGACCTGCCCTTTTCAGCGAAGCACATCTTAATCAATGGCGATGGCAACCAATGAGCTGAGTTGCCGGTCTCTGGTGTCACCACCACAACCCACCATTTGTCTCGTATCTATCGGGATAAAAAGAATGCTGTAAATTTCTTTCACGCCTTCAGTAGAGCCAGGCCTGAGCACAAAAAAGGTTGCCCAAAAGCTCGTCTCGCTTCCCTCAATGACCCGCACGAATCGCAACGCTGGGCCAGAGCATTCACCGGCCCCGAAAGCCTGGCTGAGAAGGGCGGTGATCGCAGCACATGGAGCATCCAATCGCAAATTTTTACACCTGACCTCCGGGGCGTCGCCAACCGTGGAGGCATCTGGGGTCCACTAAGACCTGTGAATGCTGGCGCATTGGATTCCATACTGTGCCCGGCATGGGGCTTTTGTACGGAGTTTGAACCTATCCCTGTTTTGCCTTCAAACACCAGATGAACCAGTGGATAAGCTGCTTGGACGTTGCGCTCGGTGTTCTGCGTCCACAGGTTGCAAACCCTGGGCCCACCCGATGGCGCAAAGCCCTTACATATCGCTACGATAGAATACTGAGCATGTTGGGTTCCAAAACATTGGCCCTGGCTCAGGATGTGCGTGCGTTGCTGACCAAAGGGCTCGATACACTGGCTCGAGCGAACATCGAAACCGAGCCGCTCAAGCAGGCTTTGTTGGATTTGGACGGCCCTTTCTTGTTGGTGGTTGCCGGTGAATTCAACAGTGGAAAGTCTTCTTTGCTCAATGCGCTTCTGGGGGGCGATTTTTTGAAGGAGGGGGTCACGCCCACCACCGACCGCATCAACCTGATCGGCTACGGCCCCGAACCCAAACTGGAGCCGCAGTCCCCCGAGCTGGTGCTCATTCAGTTGCCACACCTACTTCTCAAGGATGTACGGCTGGTCGACACCCCCGGCACCAACGCCATCCTGCAACATCATGAGGTCTTGACCCAGAAATTCCTCCCCCGTGCCGACCTGATACTGTTCGTCACCAGTGCCGACCGGCCCTTCACCCAGTCCGAAGCCGACTTTCTCAATTTCATTCGGGCCTGGGGCAAGAAGGTGGTGCTCATCCTCAACAAGATGGATTTGCTGAGCGAGCCCGAGTTGCAGCAGGTACTCGAGTTCGTCCGAAAAGGGGCCGACCAGACCCTGGGACACATCCCTCCAATCTTCTTTGTGTCGGCTCGTTGGGCACGGCAAGGCAACGTGGCCCAAAGCCATATTCCTGAGCTCGAGGCCCACATCCGGCAGGTGCTCACCCACGAGGCGGCCCTCCTCAAGCTGGGTTCGCCCCTGGGGGTGCTGGCGCGGCTCAGCGAAGAAGCCAGGCCTGCGCTGGAAACCAAGCTCAAAGAGGCCGAAAAGCAGCTTGCCACCTGCCGCGAGCTGGATGGCCTGCTCCAGCGACACGAAGAACGCACCCGCCGTGACTTTACCGGACAGGTCGCGCTGGCGCTGCAGGCCATTGACGAGGTGCGCAGCCGGGGCGAGCGCTGGCTGGACGAAAAGGTGCGATTCTCCAAGTTTCTTGAGTTGCTGCAATCCAGCAAGCTCAAGCAAAGTTTTATTGATGATGTGGTCAAGGGGGCCAACCAGGAAATTGAGCGCCGGGTGCTGGAGGCCATGAACTGGCTGGCCAAGCGCGACCGCGAACTGCTTGAAGATGCCCTCTCGCTGCTGCGCGAAGCCCCAGGCCTGCGGCAAACCGAGCAGGTCGGCCCCGAAGAGCGCGCCATCGCGGGCAACCTGGAAGAGGCCCTGCGCTCCTTCGATGCCGAGGCCGAGGCCATTCAGTTGCGCGACTTCATCCAGGAGAGCCTGCGCGGCACCGCCCTGGCCGAAGTGGGGGTGATGGGGTTGGGCCTGACCATTCTGCTGGTCGCACAAAAAATAGCCTTCGATATCCTGGGCATTTTTGCTACGGTGTTTGGCGCCATCCTGGCTACCTCCATCCTGCCCCGCCGCAAGGAGACCGCCAAAGCCCGCCTGCGCGAGCGGTTGGCGGAGCTAAAGAGCACCCTCGAGCGGGCCCTGCGCGAGACCCTGGATACCGAGATGCAGCGCACCCGTGAACGCTTCCACAGCCTCTACCGCACCCCCTGCGCCCGCCTCGAGAGCAGCCGCGACACCACCCTGGCCCAACTGCAACAAACCGAAGAATTAAGAAGGGAAGCCCTCGAGCTGCGCCGTCGGCTGGGCTGATAAAACCGAGCCTTTGGGCATGTCGTGGCACCACCTCGGCTGAAGGTTTACTGGCAAATCTTTGGTCACCCCTCGCGAATGGCGTGCTTTCAGCCTTCGGCAGCGGGCTTTGGGCATTTTACTGACGACTGCCCCTATCCTGGGCTTGGTGCGTCTCCTCGAGATTCAGCAGCACCGCAATACCCAGCAGATACACCACCACAACCCCCAGCGCCACAGCCAGGAAACTCAGGTGCACACCCACCCAACCTGCGGCCATCATGGCCACACCAAAAATGATGCCGCCCGCGCCCCAGTAGCTCCCCATGCTGCGGCCTCGGAAAGCCCGACGGGTAATGTCACCCAGATAAACCGCTTCTATGGTGTCCCAGAAGCCATCGGTCAGGCCATCCAGCATCAGCACCCCAACCAAAACCCCGTACAACCAGGGCTCCGGCAAATGTTGGCTCAGGGGATAGGCCAGGTACACCCCCACACTCAGAACCGCACTGACCAGCAAAAAAGGTTTACGCCCGTAGCGGTCCACCAGCCTGCCCACAAAATAGGAGCCCAGTGAATCCATCGCGGTAATAATCCCCAACCCCACCCCCGCCGCAACTATTCCCTCCATCTCGTACAGAAAAGCGATCAGAAACGGATAGTAGAACCCATCGGCCAGCGACAGGAGTGCACTGGCCAGATAAATCGTCTGAAAGCCTCGGAAGGGTCCCTCGCCGGCTTTCATGGCAAACCTCCAACTTCCCTTTGGGTGATATCTGTAGCGAATAAGTGATACCCTTCAAAACCAGGCCTCTTGCTCAAGGCAAGTCCAAATCGGCAAGCATAAAGCCCTGCTCTACGCTTTGTCTGTGTTTATGTTCCCTCACCGGCTCTTCACGGTGAGTACCGGAATCGTCGAGGCCCTGACCACCCCTTCGGCTACCGAACCCAGGCCCTGGCCCCCCTGGCCGCTCACGCCCATCACAATCAGGTCGGCCCCCCAGGCGCTGGCCGACTCCACCACTTGCTGAACCGGGCTTCCCTGCACGACCTCATGACCCGGCAGGCTGGTTTCGCCCTTCCAGGCATCGGATACCAGCATCTCCAGCTCGAGCAAAGCCTCGGTCGTGGTAAAAGGCGATTCCTCGGTGACCACGTGCAACACGCGAACTTCTGCCTGGGGGAAGTGCGCTCGAGCCAGCTCCAGTGCTCGCTGTGCGCAGGGTGAAAAATCGGTGGCAACCAGTACCTTGTTGAACATAGTTCACCCCCACAATTCCCGGCAGCCTCGAGCCTAGCCTAGCCGCTTTCCTGGGGCTTTGTGTCCCGCTATCGCACCAGCAATACCGGACACGGGGCATGGGTGACGACCTTTTGGCTCTGGCTACCCAGGAGCAAACCGCTGAGCTGTCCCAAGCCCCTGGTTCCCATCACAATCAGGTCAACCTGCCGCACCTGTGCAACCCGGAGAATGGCCTCTGCCGCCGGCCCTTCCAGCACTTCGGTTTCCACCCGGGGCAGGTCCCCCAGCAATGCCTGAGCCTGCTCCATGGCCCGCTCTGCGGCCTCGGTTCGCCTGGAGATCACCTCTTGCAGGTAGGGCTCCCCCAGATAGTCCGGAACCGGATCGTAAGCATGCACCACGCAAAGGGCTGCCTGGTATTGTCGCGCCAGATCGGCAGCCAGACGGGCCGCTTTCTGGGCATGGGCAGAGCCATCAAAGGCCAGCAAGATGTTCTTGAACATGGCGACCTCCTTGACAAAATAGCCTCGGCAACCTTTCCTTTCGGACGAGGCTGCCGAGGTTGGAAGCAGGAAACCCGTAACCGAACTTTCCTGCTTTCAACTTAAGGTTATACCCACCCCGGCCCTAGCGCCAGGGACTTTTATCCTGTCCAAGAACAGTAGCCCAGGCCACATCCCCCATTTGGGGGTATTCGCACGTAACGCCCAGATGTCACAGGGGTGTGCAACCATCACAGGCGGCGCATAACGCTTCACGTAACTTGGGTTTACATTGCGGGCGGGAATACCTCTCGGCAGTCATCCGTGCCTCCGCTCGCAAACGTGGAGGAACTTATGGCAAAACTGATCGCGGTTGATGATTCTTTGGCAGACCTGAAGCTAATCGAGCAAGCGCTTTCGCAGTACCACCAGGTGGTCTTGTACCAGGGCAGCGAGAATGTGGAGCAGCGCATTGAGGCCGAAAAACCCGATGCCGTACTGCTGGATGTGGTGATGCCGGGCCGCAACGGCTACGAAGTGCTGCGCTCGCTCCGCCGGAGTGAGGCCACCAAAAATATCCCGGTGCTGGTCATCAGTTCGAAGGGCGAACCAACCGATATTGAGTGGGGCAAGCGCCAGGGCGCCAACGGCTACCTGACCAAACCTTATACCCCAGAGGCCCTGCGCAAAGCCGTCCAGGAACTGCTCTGAAAGGAACCTGACCCGGCCTGTATGGGGCCCCCGGTTCCAGGGCGAGAGCCATGATGACTAGCACCATCAGCAAAATTTGGGTGCTGCGCTTGGGCAGCACCTTTCTTGGGGTAGAACCGAGGGTTTTTAAGGAGGTTCTGGAAGTCAGCCAGCCCACCCCGGTTCCACTGGCCCCTGCCCCCCTGCTGGGGCTTGTTAGCAACCAGGGCCAGATCGTGCCTGTGTTTGACCTGAGCCACACTTTGCAGATTGCGCCTGCTGGTTCTGGCATAGCGGCCTTGCTCGAGTTCGAAGGGCAGCCCCTCGCCTTCATGATTGACGAGGTGATGGGGCTTCGCACCAACCTGAGCGGGGCCTGGTTTTCCCCCAGCCAAGACCCCCTATTCTCTGCCCTCCTGGAAGAGGACGGCAAAACCGTGCAAATCCTCGAGGTGCGCCAGCTTTTCGCGCATCTCTCGGTACAGATGTCAACCCCGGCACAAACCTCGGCAACTCCAAGCCGATTGGTACCCCAAGCCTAAGGAGCTCAAATGGAACAAACCCATCTGCCCATGCACCACGACCCCTTCCTGGTTGGGGTCTCGTTTCTGGTCGCCATCTTCGCGTCCTATGCCGCGCTGGCCGTCATCAACCGTTTGCGGAAAGGGGCGGCGGGTGGAAACTGGCTCTGGCTCGGTGCGGCCACGTTTGGGTTGGGGGTCTGGGCGATGCACTTTATCGCCATGACCGCCTTGCAGCTCGATATGATGGTCGGTTACGATCCCCTTCTCACCCTGGTCTCGGTGTTCTTCGCCATTCTTGGGGCCGCCGCAGCCTTCAAGTTGGTCGGTAAAACCACCGTCAATCTGGCCGAGGTACTCGGCTCGGGCTTTTTTCTGGGCGCGGGCATCGGCACCATGCACTACGTAGGGATGATGGCCATGCGCCTCGACGCAACGCTCAGCTTCGACCTACCGATGGTTGCCGTCTCGGTGCTGGTGGCCGTGGTGCTGGGTACTTTTGGAATCTGGACCCTCACCAGCCCGGTTTTTGATCGGGTTCCCTTTCGCCATCTGATAACCGCCATCATCACCGGCTCGGCCATCCCGTTCATGCACTATACCGCCATGCTGGCGGCCAGGTTTTCCCAAACCGGCAGCGAGGCCATGCACACCATGGTGGCTACGGGCAACCTGATTTCCCTGAACGTTTTTTTGTTGCTCGCGGTGGCCGTCGTGGGGCTTCCCATGTTCCTGACCTCCCTGCTCGAGACCCCTGCGGACAGAGCTCAGGAGGTTGAAGCATGACCCGCCGCTCCCCCAAGACCGCGCTGAGACCCAGCCGTCGCCCCACCCCAGCGGCCCCGACCCAGCTGATGCAAGCGGGCGGTCTTCTGGGGTCGCTTAAAATCTGGCAAAAACTACTGCTGATTATGCTTGCCTTCTCCACCGCAGGCATCGTACCGCTGACAACCCTGTATTTGTTCGAGCAAAATCAGTCCAACCGCATTTTCAATCAGGTTCTGGGCTTCCAGCTTGCACAAAACCTCTACAACCTGATTCAGCAGGTCAGTGAGCACCAGCGCTACAGCCTGGACAACAGGATCCTGGGCACCAAGCACGACCTTGCCATGGAAGCCGAAGAGGTAGACAAGGCTTTTCAGCAGATCATTCAGCTCAACGAGGCTCAGGGAAACCGATTCGGGCTCCGAAGCGCCATTGAAGAGATTCAGCAAGAATGGGCCGGCATGAAAAACAAGAGTCTGGCCGCCGGCAACGCAGCGGTTTTTGACATGCACCACCAGCTCATCGCAAGGTTGCGCCAGACCCTGGAGCAGCTCAGCCTGTCGTCCGGCGTACTGTTGAGCACGAATGCGGATGTTTTCCTGTTTACGGAAACCACCCTGCGTCAGTTGCCAGAGTTGCGCGACACGCTGGCGCAACTCCGCTACCTGGGCATGGAAGTGCTCGCCCGTGGATCGGCGCTCATATACGAACGCGAGCAAATCATCAACCTGCTCAAGCAAGCCTCGAATATCAGCGACAATATTTTGAACAGTCTGACGCAAACCAAGCTCCAGGAATCGCGCGACCTCGAGGCCATAGCCCTGGCCATGGAACAGCTATCCGCCGAGGTCGGTTTCATCAACACCATGGTGACCAACGCAATCCTGGCCACAGCTCGTCCCGTCTTGCGTCCCAGCGAATACAGCAGTGCTTTTGTTGAGACCAACAACAACATTACCCGCTTGGGGCAGGAGTCGCTCAAAGCCCTGAGCAAAAACATCTCCAGGCAATGGAGCAACACGCAGCGGCAGCAAACGCTCACCTTTACTCTGGTCGCTCTGGCCCTGGTTCTCGCCTTGGGCGTGGTCGGGGCGGTGGCCCGCTCGATTACCCAACCGGTAGGTCAGTTGTTTGCCGCATCGCTGCGTCTGCGCAAAGGCGACCTGGGGGTGCAGGTGCCGGTGCTATCGTCGGACGAGCTCGGTTCGTTGGCCCGCACCTTCAACGAGACCACGCTGCAACTCAAGGCCAAAGCCGAGGCCGATGCCGAGCAGCTTCGCCAAAGCCAGCTACTGCAGGAAAACATCGGGGCCTTCCTGAACGTGGCCATGGACATCGCCCAGGGTGACCTGACCAAGCGTGGACGCGTGACTGAGGACGTGCTGGGCAACGTGGTGGACGCGGTAAACCTGACGGTAGAGGAAATTGCCTATCTTCTCAAGCAGGTTCAAACCGCTACCGAGATGGTCAACCAGGGCGCCGCACAGATGGCCCAGAGCTCGGGAAGCGTGCTCGAGAAAGCCGAGTCACAGGCCGAGCTTTCGGCCAGGGCCCGAATCGAAGCCCTGGATGCTTCCGAGAGTATTCGCGACATGGCCGGCCAGATCATGCAGGGTACGGGCCTGGTGATGCAGGCCAAAGAAGCCGCTCTGGAAGGAAAGGATGCGGTGCAAAACACCTTGAGCGGCATGCAGAATATCCGCCGCGAGGTGCAGAGCATCTCCAAGAGCATCAAGAGCCTTTCCGACCGCTCCCTTGAAATTTCCGAGGTGGTGGACACCATTTCGCGCATCGCCAAGCAAACCAACCTTCTGGCGCTGAACGCAGCCATCGAGGCCGCCGGCGCCGGTGAGGCGGGGGCCCGCTTCGCGGTGGTGGCCGACCAGGTGCGCAAGCTGGCCGAGGACTCGGCGCGCGCAGCCCAGCGTGTGAGCCTTCTGGTCAAGGGGATTCAAACCGAGATTCAAGGGGTGGTGATCTCGGTGGAGGGCGGCACCCGCGAGGTGGAGCAAGGCTATCGCATTGCGACCGAGGCTGGCCACAAGCTCGAGCAGATTGCGGCCCTGGCCCAGCAGTCCGCCGAAGCTGCACGCTTTGTAGCCCAGGCCGCCCAGGAGCAGGTGCACCGCGTTGAGGAAGTGACCGGCATGGTTCAGGACATCTACAACACAGCCCTCCAAACCGACGAGGAAAGCCGCAAAGGCCGCCAGACCGCCGAGGAACTGCGCGCTCTGGCCCAGCAGTTGAGCCAGAGCCTTACCCGCTTCCGACTGCCAGCGTAAGCAGGGGATTTTGTATGGCTTTGCATCGCAATCTCCGAGAGGTGGAAGTCAAGCAAATCGGGCTTCTGGGCGCCCAGAGCCGAAAGGTTCGGGTTGATGCCGAGACGCTCGAGGCCCCCAATACCGGCTTCTTCGGCAGGCTCCGCATTCCCTACAAGCTGGCCTTGCTGGTCGTCCCTCTGCTGGTTCCTATTTTCTACCTGCTGTTCTCACTTGTTTTTGAGCAGCGCAGGGACATTAACTTTGTAAGAACCGAAAAGCAAGGGGTGGTTTTCCTTCAACAGAGCAGTGCCTTGATTAAGGCGCTGGCCGAACACCGTGGCATGAGCGCGGCGGTGCTTTCGGGCAACCGCGATTTTGCCATTGAGCGGAGCAAAAAAGCCGAAGAAGTCCAGCGCAGCCTGCTGCTCTTGCAGCAGATCAACCTCGCCCAAGGCAACCCCTTCGGTCTGGCAGAAGACCTCGAGGCTCTGGAAATCAGGTGGAATACGCTTCAGGCCGTAAACCAAAGCGCCGATCGCAGCTTTGTCGAACACACCCGACTCATCCAGCAGCTTCTGGGCCTCAACAGCAAAATTGCTTCCGACTCCAACCTGCTTCTCGACCCAACCAAGGAGAGTTACTGGCTTGTAGAAACCGTTGTTCATCGCCTACCCCCTGTGGTCGAAGCGCTGAGCCAGATTCAGGGCCTTGGCACCGTCGCACTGCAAACCAAGCTTCTTTCGGTTGAGCAGGAAAAGCGGTTGAGTGGCCTGCTGGCTTCTCTGGCCAGTCGGGGCACCAATCTGGGTGAGATTGCCTCGCTCACAGCTCCCTTGGAGCGAGCAGTGCAGAGTGCCCTGGCCACCAACCCCAGCCTCGGTGATGCACTTAGCGAGCGGGTTAGCGCAGCCCGGGCCATCACCGAATCGGCCAGCGATCTCACCCGGCGGGAGGTTTTGAGCAAGCAATTCACCCTCGAGCCGACCCTCTACTTTGAGCAACTGAGCCGGCCCATAGATGCTTACTTTGCCGTCAACAGCGCCGGTCTATCACAGCTCAACACCGTGCTGGACCAGCGCCTGGGCCAACTGGTCAACAACCAGGTGCTTAGCCTGTTCATTGTGGTCTCGACCCTGGTTCTGGCGCTGTGGCTGATTGTGGGCGTGCTGAACTCCATTCTTGCCCCGGTGCGCGAGTTGACCAAAACCGCAGAGAGCCTGGGTGAGGGCAATCTTTCTTCGCTGGTTCATCTGCGCTCCAACGACGAGCTGGGCCTGGTCGGAAAAACCCTGAACCAGTCCATCCTTACACTCCGCAGCTTGATGGAGCAGCAAGAGGAAGAACGCCAGCGCGGCCTGCGTCTTCAGGAGAACGTACGGCGCTTCCTGGACGTTGCTTCTGAAATTGCACAGGGCGATCTGACCAAGCGGGGTGAGGTGAGCAACGACGTGCTGGGCAACGTGGTGGACGCAGTCAACCTTACCGTCGAGGAGATTGCCCTTCTGCTCAAGGAAGTTAAAAGAGCCGCCGAATCGGTCAACCAAAGCGCAGTCCAGATGGACCAGCTCACCGCTTCGATTGCCCAGGGGGCGCTATTGCAGGCCCAGGAGGTGAGCCAGGTACAACAAGAGACCCGGGTGGTGACCTCGAGCATCCGCCAGATGGCCGAAAGTGCGGGCCTCACGGCCCAGGCCGCGCAGCAAACCCTGGCCTCGGCTCAGCAGGGTCGTCAGGCGGTGACCCAAACCCTCTCCGGCATGAGCGACATCCGCCGGGAAATGCAGGCCATCGCGGAAAATATCGCGGTGCTGGCTCAACGTTCTGCCGAAATCGAGAACATCACCAGGATTCTCGAGGACTTCGCCTCGCAAACGAACCTGCTCGCACTGAACGCTTCCTTCGAGGCCGCCGGGGCCGGGGCGGCAGGTCGGCGTTTTGCCATCATTGCCGATGAAATTCGAAAGCTGGCCGAAGAGTCGGCCCGCGAGACCAGCCGGGTAAGCCACCTGGTGCAGCAGGTGCAAAGCGACATTGCCCGGGTGGTGGAGCAGGTGCAGGAAGGGGTACGCGAGGTGGAGACCGGCTATGGGGTGGCCCATCAGGCCGGGGGTCGCCTCGAGGAGATTGCCAGACTGGCCGCGCAATCGGCCAGCCTGGCCCAGGAAATCTCGGGCCTGGCCCAGAGTCAGGTAGCGGTGGTGGAGCGGGTAGACCAGGCGGTGCAGAAAATTGCCCATACCGCCCAACAAACCGGAAGCGAGAGCCAGGAAGGCCGTCTGTCCGCCGAGGCCATGCGCGCTCTGGCCCAGGAGCTTTCCCGAAACCTGGGTCGTTTCCGTCTGCCCGAATAGGAGACCCCATGTCCGCCCCAACCATGCCCGATCTGCTGCAAAGTTTCCTCGATGAAGCCTGGGAAACCGTGGCTGTTTTCGAGCAGGCCGCCGAGTTCCTGGCCATTGAGCGCCACGAGCCTCTGGTGGTCATGGCGCACCGGCTCAAGGGTTCGGCGGGACTGTACGGATTTCCGCAAACATCCAACCTGGGAGCGCTGGCCGAGCGAATTCTCGAGGCCGCCCCTCATTACACCGACCCACAACGGGCCAAGGTTGTGGAGTTCATGGGCCAGGTCACGGCAGTGCTGATCACGGCTCTTGAGAACATCGCCATTCACGGCCAGGAAGGCCGGGTGGGCCTCGAGCTAGGTCGTCTGGGTGCCGCCGATCTGATCCTCGAACTCACCGCCCTCAATCCAGGCGCCTTTGTCCGCAAGGCCCCTGAACCCAACCAAGAAGCTACGCCCCAACCGGCCAGCCCCCAGACGGGGTTGGTGGAGGAGTTGCAGCATTTCTATCGGCAAAACGCCGAGTTCTGGGAGTTTTTTGCTCCCGAAACCCTGGAAAACCTCGACCATGTGGGCAACGCGCTGGTTGGTCTCCAGTCCGGCGACGAGACCGGCGAACACCTGCGGGCCCTTTTCCGGGCCATGCACACGGTCAAGGGCGCGGCCTACTCGGTGGGCTGTAAACCCATCGGCACCCTGGCGCACCAGCTCGAAGACCTGATGGTGGAAGTGCGCGAGGGGCGCCAACCCTGGGGTTCCGAAATGGCCCAGGTGATGCTCGAGGGCGCCTTGGTGCTGGGCAAGATGGTGGTGGTTGCAGAGGGCAAAGACCCCCAGGCTGCTCAAAGCCTGGACGGCCAAGTCCTGGAGCTCCAAAGCCGCCTGGCGCGCATGCTGGGCCGGGAAGCCCCAGTGAGCCCGGCTCCTCAGGCCCCCTCATCGCCCGCTACGCCCCCTGCCTCGCCCCAGCGGGCCCGCCCGGGCAGCACGGCCTCGGTGCGGGTCAGCCTCGAGCGCCTCGACGCCCTGCTCAACCTGGCCGGCGAGACCCTGGTCACCCGCTCACGCCTGGAGCTTTTGGCGCAGCGCTTCGAGGAGATGGACCACCTGCTGGAGACAGCCCGCCAGCGGCTGCTGCGCACCACCACCGACTTTGAAAACCGCTACCTCAACCCCCGCCTTTCGCTGGTTCAGGAAACGCAAAGCCAACCCTCCCAGGCCCACAGCAACCTGGGCAAAACGGTTCAGGAGCTTTTCTCCGAGCTCGAGTTCGACCGTTACGACGACCTCAACATCCTGGCCCGCTCCATCCAGGAAATGACCAGCGACCTGGCCGAGGTTCGCAGCAGCCTCAGCGAACAGATCAAAGCCTTCCGCCAGGAAACCGAGCAGTTCGAAAAGCTATCCCAGAACCTGCGCAACGAGGTCAACCGTGCACGCCTGATTCCCATCGGCCGCTTCTACCAGCGCCTCACCCGCCAGATCCAGCAAATCGCGGGGAATAAGCAGGTTCACATCAAGTTCCAGGGCGAGCAGGTCGAGATTGACTCGGTGCTGCTCGACGGGCTTTCCGAAGCCCTCATTCACCTGGTCAACAACGCCGTTATTCACGGACTGGAAAGCCCTGAGGAGCGCCTGGCCCATGGCAAGCCAGCCCAGGGCACCCTGACCATCCGTACCCAGCAGCAGCGCAACATCCTGGTCCTGGAAATCAGCGACGATGGCCGGGGCATTAACCTCGAGGCGGTCAAGCAAAAAGCCGTGGAGAAGGGGCTTCGAACCCAAGAGCAGATTGCCGCCATGCGCCCTGAGGACGCAGTACAGCTCATCTTCATCCCTGGCCTTTCTACCGCCGAAGTGGTCTCGGATGTGGCCGGGCGCGGGGTGGGCATGGATGCCGTGGCAGCTACCATTCGTCGCCTGCGCGGCGACCTGGCTGTGGAAACCCGCCCTGGGCTGGGAACCACCATTCGCCTGCGCATCCCCCAAAATCTGGTGGTCTCGGACATCCTATTGCTCCAGACCGGGGGCCAGGTGGTTGCCCTTCCCCGCGAAAGCCTCCTGACCCTGCTCACCGCACCCGCCGACCAGCAGGAAGTGGCCTACGAGGGCAGCCGCATCCCCATCAAGCCGCTCAGCGCGCTCCTGGGCCTGCCACCGGTAGCCCAGCCGGAGTATGCCCTGGCCGTGGTGGAAGGACGGGGAGGGGTGCCGGTTGCGCTGGCCGTCGAACGCTTTATCGGGTTGCAGCAAGCCCTGGTCAAACCGCTGGCCGCCCCCCTTTCGGAGCTGCCCCACCTGACGGGGGCCACCGTCTCGGCAACCGGCGAGGTCATCCTGGTGCTGAGCCCGAGCGGCCTGCTTTCACTGGATGCGGCCCTGCCCATCCAGACCCGCATCGAACCCCCCCGAAGCCAGCGCTTCCCGGTACTGCTGGTGGACGACTCGCTTTCGGTGCGCAAGGTGGTCGGGCAGATGCTGCGCAAGGCCGGATACCAGGTGGTTACCGCAGCAGACGGCCAGGAAGCCCTCGAGCTCCTGGAACAGCAACCCTTCCAGGCGGTGGTTACCGACCTCGAGATGCCCCGGATGTCGGGCTTCGAATTGCTGGAGGAAGTGCGCCGCCGTCCCAAACTCTCGCACCTGCCGATTGCCGTGCTGACCACCCGCGCCTCCGCCAAACACCGCGACCTGGCAGTGGAGCTTGGTGCAAATGCCTATCTAACCAAGCCCGCCGACGAGGTAGAATTGGACAAGTTTTTGCAGGGAGTATAGCGAATGAAAGCCCTGATCCTGACCGGTCAACCCAAGCGAGGTGTCGCGCTCAAAGACAGTTTCAGCCTGTCAGGGTTTGACGTTCGGGTTGAGGACAGCGCCCTCTATGCCATGACCCTCCTGGAGCGCAGCCGACCCGATGTAATCGTCAGCACCGCCTCACTCAGCGACCTGAGCGGCGCAGAGTTCTACGACATGGTGCGCTCCGACCCCCAGCTCGCCTTGGTGCCGTTTGTCCTGCTCGACGATGCCGCTTCACCCAAAACCAGCGACCTCGACCTGATTCTGCCCCCCGACACGCCAGTGGCCGAGGTGGTTCGCAGCGCCTATAAACTGATTCTCGAACTCACCCGCAAGACCTATATCTCCGAACCCGCCAATCCGGTCGCACAGCACGGCATCCAGGGGCAGCTGGGCGATATGAGTTTGTTTGAACTGGCCCAGTGGCTGGCCAAGTCGGCCAAGACCGGGCGCTTGCACGTCGAAATCGAAGGAGGCAGCGCCAGTTGGCTCTTTTCTAAAGGTCAGCTGATCCACGCCGAATACGCCGGAAAGAGCGGTGAGGACGCCGTGCTGCACCTGTTGCTCCAGGCCGAGCGCCATCAAAAAGGCCGCTTTCACTTCGAACCCCTCACCGAAGCCGATTTCTTTTTGGAGCCCGTCACGATTCGCAAAAGCACCGATCAGCTCCTGCTTTCTCTGGCCGTGGAGATGGACCACCGGCAGCAAGGCATCAACTGAAGCGCTTTTGGCCTAGCACGAGCTATTCGACTTCGAGAAAGCTTTGCTCTGGACAGAACCGTGGCCACCCAACCAGGCGGCCACGTCTGTGAAGGGCGCGATAACTTCAGGCGTACAAACAACTCTCAAGAATCCGCATTTGGGGGTGGGGGTTCCCACCCTCAGCTCTGTATCTCGCTGCTCCAGCAGTTTGTAGAGTGTTCAAGCAAGGATGGCATAAATCGGTCACCCAACCCCCAACGGTAATGGTTACACATCACCCGGTCAGACTGCTTATAGTTCTACCATTGAGGTAGTTATGCAAGGAGCCAAGGTTCTAGTCGTTGACGACAGTACCAGCGTACGAAAAGTGCTGGAGAAGCTGTTGTCTTCCCGTGGCCTGATCGTCACGACCAGCGAGTCTGCCGAACAGGGCCTCGAGGCGGTCAGTCACAACACACCCCAACTGATAATCGCCGATGTGGTCATGCCCGGCATGAGCGGTTTTGAGCTCTGCCAGATGCTCAAAATGCGCGAGTCTACCAAGGCCGTGCCGGTCATTCTGATTTCGGGCATCATCAACGAGGGCGTGGTGGCGCAAGCCCAACAGGCGGGGGCTTTCGATGTGGTCTCCAAACCCTTCACCCCCGACGACCTCTTCCCCAAAATCGAGCGGGCCCTCAACGCGGCCAAACTGGCCAGCCCTGCTCTCAGCGAGCCACCACCAGCCCCCAGCCCGGCTGTAGCACCCGCTTTCACAGCCGCTCCCGCCGCAAGCCCTGTTTCACCCGCCTCTACGCATATCTCGCCCGCTGCGGTTTCAGCCAGCCAGGCCGAACCTGCTGTCGTGCCCCAGGCGGCTCCTTTGCCCGTTCCACCCAGCGCCAGCCCGGCTCTCGAGCCAGCCCACCCGCCAGCACTCGTGGAAGCGCTGCGGCCCTTCTTAGACAAGCCCGAGATTGAAAGTGTTCTGGTGATGAGCAATGCAGGTCAGTTGCTGGCGTGGCTGGGCCAGAGCATGGACGAACCCGACCTGCTGGCCACCTACCTGCACACCATGCTCTCCATCTCGAGCGTCATGGGCGAAAAATACCACCTCTCTTCTATACAAAGCCTGGTTCTGGAGTATCTTGGCAAAACCCTGATGGTCAACCGCATCAGCGACAAAACTTCACTGGTGCTCATGCTGCGTGGCACCGGTGGAACGGGTGTCATACGTTATCTGGTGCTCAAACAAATGCCTCAGCTTAAGGCCGTGTTGGGGGAGTAACCCATCCCCTATCCGCGCAGGAGGCCCTAAACCTCCTGCGTTTTTCTGTTGCTCAGAGGTGTTGACAGATTTTGGAGTATTCGGTACTCTCTTCGTTGCGCCCTGCGAGGCAGCGGGTGCGAGGATCATGACAAAGGGGTAGAAGAGAGGGGAAGGAAGTCCATCCTGGACGCTCCATTGTGCGAACGATGGGGAGGTTTAGGGTGGGTGTGAATAGACCTGATTCTTCAGGGGCGACCCTGGGGAGGGAATAAAGGTCAAGATAGAACGGGCACACGGAGGATGCCCTGGCACCTAAGCCGATGAAGGACGTGATTACCTGCGAAAAGCCCGGTGGAGCTGGTAGTAAGCCTTG
>NZ_JANWVH010000031.1 GCF_025056915.1 Meiothermus sp.
CCGGGGAAGCGCCCACGGTGGAGGAGATTAGCCCCCTCGAGCACGCCAAAGAAGCCCTCATGCTGGGGCTGCGGCTGGGCAAGGGGGTGGATGTACGCGAGATTGAGCGGCGCACCGGGCTGGAGCTTTGGTTGTCCCTCGAGCCCACGCTGAGCCGACTGGTTTCACAGGGTCGGCTCAAGGTCATCGGTCAACGCCTGCGGGCGCCCGACCTGAACACCCTGCACCACCTTGTTCTGCAAATCTGGGATGCATTAGAAACCACAGCCAGCACCAGGACACCCGGCTGAGAACCTCAAGGTCGTTTTCCCGGCCCACCTTCGCCGGTCAGGCTCGTGGCAATCGTGCAACCGCAGCTTGCGGGAACCAGAGAAAACTACGACTCCCCAAGTGACCATTCAGCTCATACACCGTCCGCCAAACCCACTTTTCTCAGGGCAACACAACGAGTGGAGGTGGAAAGAGGCTAGGTAGCAGGTCTTGGAACCCGACCAAAAACCCCTGTTTTCCGCCCCACCACTCCCATATTGCAAAGTTTTCCAGACCCGGTACCGCCGGAGGGCATGACTCTCCGCAAAGCCCGACCTGATCACCTGAGCGGAAAAGCGCCTCTGAGCAGCAGGGGTAGCACATTGAGTGACCTTGGGTGCCTGGGTTTGACACTTTTCGACCGGCCCCCTAAAATACCGTTTGCTGTCCTGCGGCTTTCGCACCCTTTATGGACAGGCGAAACGCCCTGAGTGCCTCACGCTGGGGCATCGTCTAATGGCAGGACAACGGTCTTTGGAACCGTCGGTCGTGGTTCGAGTCCACGTGCCCCAGCCACCAAACCCTCCGCGTTCTGTGCGGAGGGCTTTTATGTTTGATCGGCCAGTGTGACATTTGGGCGTTATCTTTCGGCCTAGGTCTGCTACTATCTAGGCAATATGGCGGAAGCAGTGCAGAGTAACAAAATTTTGGTTGTCACCTCGAGCCTGACCCTTCGGGCCTTACTCGAGCTGGCCATCGAGGAGCAGGGTGTTGAGGCACAATTCTTCGAGAAAGCCCAGGAGGGTCTGGACTTTCTTAAGGTGCATACACCCCGGGCGATTGTCCTCGATGATGCAATTGAAATAGACCCCTTTTCGATCGCTTCCCGCCTAAAAATGAGCCGGCGCCTGCGAGAAGTACCGGTGGTGCTCTTTATTGGCGACAGCGACGATCGCACCAAACTGACTGCCGAGTTTGCCCGGGTGGAACATGTCCTTTCCAAGCCCGTGGATCGAAAGGCATTTTCCAACATCCTGCGGAACCTTCCTCAGCAACAACCCAGCGTTTGAGGGGTTCCTGAAGATACATAACGCTGCCAGCATTCCCCAAGCAATTTTCGTCCCAACCGGCATTACAAACGCTCCAATCTGCGACTGGTACACTAAAGCCCGTGCGAAGATTGTTCCAGATTGTACGGGTTGTTTTGGTTGCCGGATTCCTGGGAGCACTGGGAGCAGCAGGGTATGTGGCCTGGCTGCTTTTGCGCGACCTGCCCAGCCTCGAGGCCCTCGACGACCTTCGCTTCACCGCGACCTCAACCTTTTATACCCGCGATGGCATCCCCATCGCCGACCTGGCCTCGGTGGAAGACGGGCGGGCCATCGCACGGCAACTGGTTCGCCTGAGCGAGGTTTCGCCCGCGGCCGCCGTTGCGGTGGTGGTCTCGGAGGATCAGCGCTTCTTCAAACACTACGGCATAGACTTCATCCGCCTGTTTGTGGGGCTGTATTACTACCTGCGCGGCGATTTGCTTGGGGGCTCGACCATTACCACCCAGGTGGTCAAAAATACGCTGCTGCGCGACCTGGCTTTCGAACGCCGGAGCATCAGCGGCCTCGAGCGCAAGCTCAAGGAGTTTCCCCTGGCCATCCAGATTGAGCGGCGCTACTCTAAAGAAGAAATCCTGGAAATGTACCTCAATGTGGTGCCCTGGGGGGGTAACGCCCAGGGGATCTGGGCCGCCGCTCAGGCCTATTTTGGCAAAGAGCCCTCCGAACTCAACCTGGCCGAAGGAGCCTACCTGGCCATACTGCTGCCGGCCCCCAACCCCCGGTATCTGGACTACCCCTCGACACGCCGTCGGATGAGGGTTTTGCTCAACAACATGGTGTCCGAGGGCTGGATTACCGAGGCCGATGCCGAAGCGGCCTGGCGCTACAAGTTGGCCCCCAAGGGCTGGGAGGTGGCCTACGACGACAACGGCAACCTGAAAAGCGCCAAACTGATAGACCCCAGCGTGCGCATCGTGCCCGAGCGCAACGTGCGCCTTGCGCCGTATTTTGTCTACGAGGTTCAGCGCTATCTGAAGGAAAAGATTGGCGCCGACAAACTGCGCGAACAGGGGGGTCTGCGCATCATTACCACCCTCGACCTCAAGATGCAGACCGCAGCCGAAAAGGCGGTGGTGGGTCGTCGTCTGCCCGACCAGGCCCAGCTTGCGCTGGTAGGCCTCGAGCCCAACTCAGGCGAGGTCCTGGCAATGGTCGGGGCCCGCCCCGGCACAGAAGGTGAGTTCAACCGAGCAACCCAGGCCTGGCGCAGCCCTGGTTCGGCCATCAAGCCTTTCACCTACGGTGTCGCCCTCGAGGCTGGATGGACCCAGGCCACCACCGTGCGCGATTCCCCCGTGGAATACCCCACCCCCCGGGGTGTTTGGCGACCCAAAAATTTCGATGGACGCTACCTCGACCGTCCGGTCAGTATCCGCTACGCCCTGGACCGCTCTCTCAACCTACCCGCAATTCGCACCGCCGAGGCCATCGGGGTGCAGCGCCTGGGCGATAAACTGCGGGCTGCGGGCTTCCGCCTGACCGGCAACATGGCCGTACTGGCCAATGCCATTGGCGGAGGGGCCGATATCACGCCAATCGGACTGGCCGCGGCCTATGCCAGCTTCGTGAATGGGGGCTACTGGGTCGAGCCGCGCCTGGTTTTGAGGGTGGAAGACAACAATGGCCGGGTGATTTACCAGCCCGAAACCAAAAAAGTCCTGCTTTGGACTCCGCAAGTGGCCTACCAGATCTGGGATATGCTCAAGGGGTACGTCAACGATGTTCCCCCGGGCTTCCGCAGCAGCCTGGCCTGGGAGGCCCGCATTCCTGGCCGCATTGTGGGGGGCAAGACCGGAACCAGCGACGATGCCATTGACCTGTGGTTTGCTGGAGCGACCCGGGGGCTCGTGGCCACGCTCTGGGTAGGCCGTGACGACCACAAACCGCAGCGCATGGGTGGTATTGAGCCCAGCAGTTCGCTGGTTAACCCACCCATCTGGCGTGACTTTGTGGAACAAGCCCTCCGGGGCCGCCCTGCCGGAGATTTTCCCCAACCTTCCGGGCTGGTTCTGGCCAAATTCGACCTGCTGACCGGCAACGATAGCTCGACCGGGGTAACCGCGCTCTTCCCCGCCCGTCAGGTGCAACGTACCCAGGCGGTCGTGCTGGACACCCCGCCCCAGCCTACCTATATCTCGCGCCCTGGCCCGGCAGTGGCCAGTACCAACGCCTATCAAACCATCGCAGTGGATCGGCTCACCAACTGTCTGGCTTCTGTGCAGACCCCAACCGAACGGGTGGTCTGGCTTCAGGTACCGGATAGCCGCGTTGGCGATTACCAGTGCAACTAGCGCTGAGAGAATGGGCCTATCCCTAGTGCATTTGCCGCTTGTGCCGTTTCTTCACGTGTTACAATGGGCGGCAAGATGAGGATTAACCTGAAGGAGACGCTATGAAACAACTCTTGTGCGCGGCGCTTCTGGTTCTTTCACTGGGTTGGGCGCAACAAAGTTCGCCCGCCCCGGCTGTTCAGCAGACGCTGCAACAGGCCCAGGCGGCCCTCGAGGCCGGGCGCCTTAACGAAGCAGTGCAGGGCTTTGAGGCGGTCATAGCCCGGGACTTCTCGAACTACAGCGCTCACTTTGGGCTGGGTCTGGCCCTGTACCGCCTGGGCGACCTGCGGGGGGCAGCCTTCGAGTTCACCCAGCTCACCGCTCTCGATCCCAACCGTTTTGAGGGGTGGTTCAACCTGGGGGTGGTGCGAGACCGCCAGGGCCAAGCCGCCGAGGCTGCCCAGGCCTTTGCCAAAGCAATCGAGGTGGGTGAGAAAGCCAACCTGAGTGTGGCCGAGCTAAAGCCCGCGTATATAGGCCAGGTCAAGGCCCTGCGCACCCAGGGGCAGCACGAAGCCGCCGCAAGTGCCGCCCGCAAGGGCCTGGAAAAGGCCCGCGGCGACGCCGAGCTGACCTCGCTGCTGGCCGATAGCCTGGTCAGGGCCAACAAACCCCTGGAAGCCCTGCCGGTGCTCTACCAGATCCTGGGCAACGACCCCGCCAACGCCCAGGCCATCTCGCAGATTGCCGACATCTACATCGCCCAGGGGCTGCCTTTGCGGGCTTTGCGGGAGATTGACCGGGGGCTCGAGGCCACCAAAGACAACTCGGCGCGGGCCCAGTTGCTTTTGAAGAAGTCCACCCTGCAACAAGGCCGGGAGCAACAAGCCTCTTTGCAAGAAGCGACCCGCCTGGACCCCAAACTATGGACCGCTCACTACAACCTGGGGGTAGCCCGCCTGCGCGATGGCAACTCCAGGGGGGCTTTGGAGTCCTTCCAGAGCGCCTATGCCCAGAACCCCGATGAGCCCAAGGTGCTCCTGGGGCTGGCCACGGCGTACGACCGCCTGGGCCAGGCTGCCGAGTCGGGCCGCTTCGCCACGATGGCCGCCAAAGCCAGCCAGGGGGCCGATAAGCTAGACGCCTTGTTCCTGCAGGGTAAGGCCTCGTACACCTTGCGCCGCTATGCCGAGGCCGTCGAGACCCTCTCGCAGGTAACCCAACAAAAACCCGACTACGCCGAGGCCTGGTTCTTCCTGGGGGTTTCCCAGTTCAACCTGAAAGACTATGCCGCGGCGGCCGAATCGCTGGAAAAAGCCCAGGCCCTGGCCCCCAGTGCCTCCACTGCGGCCAACCTGGGCGCGGCTTTGTACTCTGCCGGCAAATACTCGGATGCAGAGCGGGTGCTCTCGCAGGCGGTGGCCCTGGATGGCCGCAACTCGGTGGCGTGGTACAACCTGGGCCTCACCCTGCGCTCGCTGGGCCGGCTGGCCGAAGCCCGGCGGGCCTGGCAGCGCTCTGCAGACCTGGGTTACGCGCCCGCTCGTGAGCTGTTGCGGTAGATTGGTGGCATGGGTTGGCTTAGAACAAACTGGCTCGATGCGCTAATCTTCCTGCTGGTTGCGGCCATTATGGCGGGTGTGGTGCTATTTTTGACCGGGGTTAATCCGTTTTCCGGCTCGAAGGGGGAGGCTCTGCCCCCTTCGCCTGCGCCCTTGCAGGCCCAGCCCTCGAGCCCTGCACCTGCGCCAGAGCCGACGCCCCAGCCGGTTCCCGTGGCCCCGACGCCCAGGCCCCAAACCCCGCCAAAACCCGCCCCACAGCCGGAACCTGAAACCGTGGTCACGGTGCTTCCGGTTCCGCAGGCGCCCGCCAGCAAACCGGTTCCTGCGCCCCCCAAGGTGGAGGAACCTCAGCCGCAACCGGCCCAGCCCGAGAGGGCCCGCCCTGCGCCCGCTCCAAGACCTGAGCACCCAGCCCTGACCGCCGATGTGGGGGGAAGCTGGCGGGTCATGGTGGGCTCTTTTGGCAACCGCGAAAACGCCGAGCGCCTGGCCTCAACCCTGCGGCGACAGGGCTATCCGGTGCACCTCGAGGTTTCGGGTGAGCTCACCCGGGTCTGGGTCGGGCCTTACAGCAGTCAGGCTCGAGCCCGTGCCATTGCAAACACCCTGAGTCAGTACCAGCCGCAGGTGACCCGGACTGCGGCCCGTGAGCCCGAAGTCCCCCAAGCCGAACCTGCACCCAGCGCCAGCCGATTCCTTCAGGTAGGGGCTTTCCGCAGCGCCCAGAGCGCCCAGGCGGTGGTCGAAACGGTGCGGCAGGCGGGTTATCCGGTGGAGCTGGTCGAGGAGGGCGGCCTGGTCAAGGTGCGGGTAGGCCCCCTCGACGATGCCCCGGCGGCGGCTGCGGCCCTGCGGGCGCGGGGCCTCGAGGTTCTGGAGGTTCGTTAGATGTCCCCAACAGGAGTTTTGTATGGCTAAAGTACCCAGCGCGGCTATCTCCCGCCTGGTCACCTACCTGCGGATTCTGGAAGACCTCGAGGCTCGAGGCATCAACCGCACCTCCTCCGAACAACTCGCCGAGGAAGCCCAGGTTACGGCTTTCCAGGTCCGCAAAGACCTCTCGTACTTTGGCAGCTATGGCACCCGGGGGGTAGGCTACACGGTGCAGATTTTGCGCCGGGAGCTGCGGCAAATACTGGGCCTGAACCGCCGTTGGGGGCTTTGTATTGTGGGCATGGGGCGGCTGGGTCAGGCCATCGCCGATTATCCGGGTTTCAGTGAAATCTTCGAGTTGAAGGGCCTTTTCGACCGCGACCCGGCCAAGGTGACCACCACCTTCCGGGGGCTTCAGGTCGAGAGCATGGACAACCTGCCCCGCGCTGTGGCCGAAAGGCGCATAGAGTTCGGCCTTCTGGCAGTGCCTGCTGATTCGGCCCAGGCTGTGGCCAATCGTCTGGTAGAGTCTGGGATAAAGGGCATCCTGAACTTTGCCCCGGCGGTTCTGGAGGTGCCCAAAGAAGTGGCAGTGGAGAACGTGGACTTCCTGGCCGGGCTCAGCAGGCTCTCGTTCTTCGTGCTCAACCCCAAGTGGAGAGAGGAGATGATTGGATGAAAAATTGGATCGCCTTAGTGGTGGCCGCGTTTGCGCTGGCGGGTTGCAGCAACTTTGTCACCGATTTTGGCATTCCCAGCGTGCGCTTTAGCACCAAGTCCTTTGGCCCGACCTCAAGCGGCTACACCATCGAACTGGAGGTGCAACCCTATCTGGGTAGCCCCTCGGGGCAGATTTCACGCATCCTTTTGTCGGGGCCTCCCGGCCAGCTGACCGGTCTCAGTGTCCCGGAGTGCCTGCCACCGACGGCTGCGGATGACTGCCCCAAACTTCCCTTGACCCTGAACTTTTCGGCCAACCCTGGAACCTTGTCTGTCACCGGTTACGAAGCCCTGAGCCTGAATGGCACCGTGCGCACGGTGACCTTGCCTGCACCACACCTAATCAACCCCTGAGCCCCTCAGGCTGGGCTTGACCTTGGTGTGGGGAGCCGACCTACTGTTTTTGGAGTCGTTTTGAATATCATAGGGTCATGAGCATCAAGGACTTCACCTCGGCCCTCGAGTTTCAGCTAGAAGCATTCGAGGAGCGCCTGCGGACGGTGGTGCAGTCGGAGGTGGAGTTCATCCGGCTCATTGAGGAAGACCTGGTCACCGCCGGGGGCAAGCGGGTGCGGCCCCGGCTGGTGTTTCTGGCCAGCAACGCGCTGGGAGGGGTTCCGCACGCAATGGAACTGGCCCTGGCCGTCGAGCTGCTGCACTCGGCCTCGCTGCTGCACGACGATCTGGTGGACGATGCCGAGACCCGGCGCGGCAGGGAAGCGGCCTTTCGCAAGTACGGCAACGCGGTCTCGGTGCTGTCGGGCGACTACCTGCTCTCGAGGCTGATGGCTTTGCTGGCCCAGACCGGGCGGATGGAGCTGGTGGCGATGTTCGCCGAAACCGCCCGGCAGCTTTCCGAGGCCGAGGTCTTGCAGTTCCAGGTGGCTGCCCTTCACGACTACTCCCTGGAAAACTACGAGCGCATCATAGACGGCAAGACGGCCTCGGTGATGCGGGTGGCCTGTGAAGGGGCGGCGGTGCTGGGCGATGCACCGGTGGAAGTGCGGGCGGCCCTGGCCCGCTTTGGCTCCTTGTATGGGCAGGCCTTCCAGATGCGCGACGACTACCTGGACCTGATGGGCACGGCAGCGCTACTGGGCAAGCCGGCGGGTGGCGATGTACGAGAGGGCAAGGTCACGCGCATCACCTTGCGTCTTCTGGAGGCCTACCCCGAAGAGGTGGAGGCCATCTTCAAGCGCCGGGCCGGCGAACCCGGCGATATTGCCCGCTTGCAAGAGCTGGCTGTGCGATCGGGGGCCGACCTCGAGGTGACCCAGGCCATTGCGACCCGGGTCGAGCAGGCCATTGCGGCTTTGCGTGTGCTGCCCCACTCCAGCTACCGCGATGAGCTCGAGGCCCTGGCCCGCCGTGAGCTGGTACGGGTAAAGTAGCGGCACCCATCAAGCATCTCGCAATGCCTGTACGAACAAAAAAGACCCTCCTCCCACCGCCTGTGCTCACCTTGTGTACGGTTCAAAGCCGCTTCTACACCTGAAGTTGTACCAGGGCCAGCCGAATCTTTCCATCGGCGCCTGAAAGCGCTTCAGGTAGGCCCAGCCCGGCGAAATTATCGCGCTCTTCACAGGCCCATCTAGGCGGCCACTGTTCTGTCCAGAGCAAAGCTTTCTCGAAGTCGAATGGCCCAGTAAATGTGGAGAGCACTCAAAAACAAAGGGCGCCCACGCCCCTACCCATCTACCGGCGTAGGCTTGCCGGACTCGTCCACCGCCACGTAGGTGAGATTGCCTTTGGTGGCCAGCATCCGGGGTTCGCGCAGGTTTTCACGGTAGACCTCGACCTCCACCGTGAGCGAGGTGCGGCCCACTTTGACGACCGTGGCCACGACCTCGAGCAGGTCACCAACCTTGATGGGCACCTCGAAAACCACCTCACCCACCCGCACCGTCACACAGCGTTTGCGGGCCCGGCGGATGGCCGCATACGAGCCTACCTTGTCCATTAGGCCCAGCACAAAACCCCCGAAGGCATTGCCCCCTGGGTTGGCGTGTTCGGGAAAGACCAGTTCTAGGGTGCGGGCTTCGCTCATACCATCACCGCTCCCAGCCTACTGGTTGACCGCAGGGGTCGGCAATGTGCTCAAAGCCGAGCCTTGGGCTTGATTCCAGTACAGTTCAACCCCCGGCGTGGTTTCGCTCCTACCGCCTGAAGCGAGGGGCCCCAACACCGGCGGGGATTGAGAACAGGCTTTTTGGGAAGCAGGTTGAGGATTCCTGAAGAGCGCTCGAGCCCCTTCGTTTCTTCCCCGACCGGCCTCCAGGTATACTCATGGGCGTCAAAAACAGGGTCAAACGCCCATGCGGGCTATGACACAATGGCCCCAGATGTCAGCAACGGAGGTTCGCAAATGCCGCTCAGAAACACCTACCGCCCCCCAGGAGACGCAAGCCTGTGGGATAGTTTTTTGCGCCGCCTCGAGTCCACCATCAAGGTCGCCAGGATTCACCCGGCCACCATCGAGTACCTGACCCACCCCAAGCGTTCGGTGGGGGTTTCGCTACCGGTGGTGATGGACGATGGAAGCGTGCGCAACTTCACCGCCTACCGGGTAATTCACAACATTGCTCGGGGGCCTGCTTTGGGGGGGGTGCGCTACCACCCGGAGGTCGGTTTGGGCCAGACCTGCGGTATGGCCGCCTGGATGACCCTCAAATCCGCCGTGTTTGGCCTGCCCTTTGGGGGGTCGGCGGGCGGGGTGGTGGTTGACCCGGACAAGCTCTCGAGGCGCGAGCTCGAGCGGGTCTCGCGCCGCTACGTGACCGAGCTCATCGAGCTGATTGGCCCCGACGAGGACGTGCTGGCCCCCGACCTGGGCACCAACGAGACCGTGATGGCCTGGTTTCAGGACACCTTCACCATGTCCAGAGGCCAGACCACCCTCAGCGCCGTAACCGGCAAACCCACGCAGCTAGGGGGCGTGGCCGTCCGGGACGAAGGGGGTGGGCAGGGGCTGGTCTACGTGCTCTCCGACCTGGCGCAGGTATTTGGATGGCCCGTGGTGGGCGCCAGTGTGGCTATTCAGGGCTTTGGCCAGGTGGGCAGTGCGGTGGCCCGCTACGCGGTTCGGGAAGGGCTGCGGGTGGTGGCGGTTTCGACCAGCCGGGGCGGGGTGTACAACCCCGAGGGCCTGGATGTGGCGGCCCTCGAGCAGCACTACGCCGAACGGGGCCACCTGGAAGGCTTCCCCGGCGGCCAGCCTATCACCAATCACGAACTCCTGACGCTGAAAGTGAACTACCTGGTTCCTGCCGCCGTAGAGGGCGTGATAAACGAGCGCAACGCCCGGCAAATTGCAGCCCAGGTGGTGCTCGAGGGGGCCAACGGGGCCATCACCCCGGAGGCCGAATACCTGTTGAAGCTGCAGGGAATCCAGATTGTGCCGGACATCCTGGCGAATGGCGGGGGTCTGGTGCTTTCGTACCTCGAATGGGTACAAGACCTTTCGATGCTCTTTTTTGAAGAAGGGGAAGTGCAGCAGAAGCTGAGGGAATTTGTCCACCAGAGCCTGCAGGCGGTGCTCGAGCGGGCCAAACCCCTCCAGGGCGACCTGCGGGCGGGGGCCTATGCCCTCGCGCTCGAGCGCATCAACGAGGCCAGCCGCCTGCGCGGGGTGTACCCCTGAACCAAAGGCGTCTGGCCGCCACACATCCTCATCGGCCCTAAGTGGTTTGCTTCGTGGAGGAAAGCATGAAATCGGAACCTCTTTCTTACCTTTGCAACGACAACATCGGCCCCTGGGAGATTTACCTGGCCCAGGTTGACCGCGTCACGCCCTATTTGGGCAAGCTGGCCTTCTGGGTTGAAGACCTCAAACGACCCCAGCGCATTTTGGTGGTGGATGTGCCCATCCAGATGGACGACGGCTCGGTAGCCCACTTCGAGGGCTACCGGGTTCACCACAACACCTTCCGCGGCCCGGCCAAAGGGGGCATCCGCTACCACCAGGACGTGACCCTCTCCGAGGTGATGGCGCTCTCGGCCTGGATGACCATCAAGAACGCGGCGGTAGGCCTGCCGTACGGGGGTGGCAAAGGGGGCATCCGGGTAGACCCTCGCAAACTCAGTCCCGGCGAGGTTGAACGCCTGACCCGCCGGTATACCTCCGAAATCGGCATCATCATCGGCCCCGACAAGGACATTCCCGCCCCGGATATGGGCACCGGCGCCCGCGAGATGGCCTGGATGATGGACACCTACTCCATGAACGTGGGTCGCACCGCGCCGGGGGTGGTGACCGGCAAGCCCATCTCGGTGGGGGGTTCGCTGGGGCGGCAGGATGCCACCGGGCGAGGGGTGTTCGTGACGGCAGCGGTGGCGGCTGAGAAACTGGGCCTTCCGGTTGAGGGCAGCCGGGTGGTGGTACAGGGTTTCGGCAACGTGGGCAATGCTGCGGCCCGCATCTTCCACGACCACGGGGCCAAAATTGTGGCGGTCTCGGATGTGACCGGGGCCATCCGCAACGACGCCGGTATAGACCCCTACGACCTGACCCAGTACCTGCGTCAGATGGGGGGCATCAAGGGCTACCCCAAAGCCGAGGCCATTCCCGCCGGCGAGCTGCTGACCACCCCCTGCGAATTTCTGGTGCCGGCGGCGCTCGAGAAGCAGATTACCGAAGCCAACGCCTGGAAGGTTCAGTGCAAAATCATCGCCGAGGGGGCCAACGGCCCCACCACCCCCGCCGCCGACGACATCTTCAACGAACGGGGTATCCTGGTGATTCCCGATGTGATTGCCAACGCCGGCGGCGTGACGGTCAGCTACTTCGAGTGGGTGCAGGACTTCAACAGCTTCTTCTGGACCGAGGAGGAAATCAACGCCCGGCTCGAGCGTCTCATGCGGCAGTCGTTCGAGGCAGTCTGGCAGGTGGCCCAGGACAAAAAGGTCTCGCTTCGCACAGCGGCTTACATCGTAGCGGCGACCCGCGTGTTGGAGGCCCGGTCGCTGCGCGGATTGTACCCCTGAGGGTCGGGCGCAGGGCGGTGCAGATGCCGCTGCGGCGAGACCTGCACCAGATGAACGGAACGGGCCGGTGGGCTTCCTGAGCCTCATCCAGCCTGGGCTGACCTGGGGCGCTCTTCACGTATTTTGGGCCATTCAAGTTCGAGAAAGCCTGGTTCTGAACAGAACGGTGGCCGCCTGGAAACTCGAAAACATGCGTCTCGGCCCAGACGCAACGCATGCTTGTCCCTTCTCGTTTTCGTGGGCTGAACTTTCCGCTTGATTCGGGGTAAAGTGACGAAGATGCGCGTTTTAGGCCTGATGTCCGGCACCTCGGTTGACGCTTTAGACCTGGTGCTGGCCGAGCTGGAGGGGCAGCCTCCAAAGCTCGGCTGGCGGGTGCTCGAGCACCGAGAAGCCCCCTTTCCAGCCGAACTGCGGGCCCAGATTATCCGCTGCCTGAAGTCGCAGGCCCTGACCCGCGAGGTGGCCCTGTTGCATCACGCCCTGGGGCGTTTTTATGCCGAGGCCGCAGCCCCCTTCAAAGGCCGGGTGGAGCTGGCGGCCTCCCACGGACAAACCGTCTGGCACGAACCCCCCCAGGCCACCTTTCAGCTTGGCGAACCGGCCTACCTTGCCGAGGCGCTGGAAGTGCCGGTGGTCTCCGATTTCCGCCCTTCGGATCTGGCCTTGGGCGGGGAGGCGGCCCCCTTTGTGCCCTACCCCGACCTGTTGCTCTACGGAGAAAAGGGCGTCAATCGCGCCATTCACAATATCGGCGGCATCTCCAACCTGACCTACCTGCCCGCCGATTTGAACCCCGAACATGTCCTGGCCTTTGATACCGGCCCGGGCAACGCCCTGCTCGACGAGGCGGCGGCCCGCCTCGGGCTCCGGCAGGACTCAGGCGGGCGAATTGCGGCCTCGAGCCAGGCCGACCCCTTGCTGGTAGAGCGCTGGCTCAACCACCCATACTTTGAGCGCAAGCCGCCCAAATCCACAGGCCGTGAAATCTGGAACCTGGAGATGCTGGACGAGGATGCAGCCCTACCCCCGGCCAGCCTGCTCGCGACCCTGACCGAATTCACCGCCCGCTCCATTGCCAGAGCCTACCAGGACTTCGTACTCCCCCTCGGCCTGGACGAAATCTGGGTGGCCGGTGGAGGGGCCTACAACACCACCCTGATGCAACACCTCAGGTCGCATTTACCGGTGCCGGTGCATACCTTCGAGGAAAAGGGCCTCGACTCCAAGCACCGCGAGGCGCTTTGCTTTGCGGTGTTGGGGTATCTTCGGTATCTGGAGCTACCCAACGTTCTCAAACAGACCACAGGGGCCTGCAGGCAGGCCATTGCGGGTAAAATCACCCTGCCATCCACATACCGGAAAACGACCTGAGCCGGATGCAGGCTTCAATTCCAGCTTTGGGCGCACAACCAACTTTCAACCGTGCCCCAGGTGGGCGTGGCTGGACGGAGGTGGCTTGCGGGTTTCCAACATCGCTGGCCTAGCCCTATCCCCCGATTTCTATCGCGCTCTTCACAGAGGTGGCCGCCCACGAAAACGAGAAGGGACAAGCATGCGTTGCGTCTGGGCCGAGATGCATGTTTTCGAGTTTCCAGGCGGCCATTGTTCTGTACAGGACAAAGCTTTCTTATAGTCGAACGGCCCTGAATATGTGAAGAGCGCTCTCCATCATGCGAAGCGTTCAAGCCAGTTTGGTATGAGCGAGGGGGGGCAAGCTACTCGGGCCGACCCAACTGCGTAACGGTCGGGGTTGCTGCCTCATGTTTCATTGGTTCGGTGCGAATCCCACGCTTGGGCTGGCCCGCGTTGGGTGAAAAGCAGATGGACTCGAGCGCCAGCAAAACGTTCGGGCCTCCCCTATTCCGGGGGTTGCTGTGGAGAAGCTGGTGGGCCGTGCAGGACTTGAACCCGCGACCTGGCGATTATGAGTCGCTTGCTCTGACCAACTGAGCTAACGGCCCCCAAGCAGCGCTTAGTTTAGCGGGTTTGCCGGTTTTGCTCAACGAGGGGGTGGGGGGTGTTTGTCCTGGCCGGTGAGCTGGTCCTCGAGCTCGCCGATATAGGCAGCCAGGGTGTTACCGGCCTTCTCGATGTCCTCGCGCAGCTCCTGCTCTACCCGGTCTATGCGCTCCATCACGGCCTGAAGTTTGGCCTCGAGTCCAGCCGGGCTCTGGGCCCGGAGGCCCTCAAGCTCCCCCTCCAGCCATTTCTTGAGCTCGGAAAAACGGCTGGCCTCGGCCTCGTCGGCCAGCTTGCGGGTGGAAAGCAGCTCGCGGGCATACTTCTTCACCTCCAGCAGGGCGGCGGTCTCGAGGCCCACCGTGTACAGGAAGTAAACCACCACCAGCACCGCCATGATGGAAAGCATCACCACGCCAAACGGGGCGGTGACCTGGGTAAACAAGAGCGATAGCGTTTTTTCCTCAGTAAACACCGCCCAGTTGCGCCAGGCAAACAGGGCCATCGCCACTATCAGAACCAACAGGAAAATGTTGCGCCCCCGCATCTCTAGCCTCGTACGGGATTATATCTGTTCTTACAAACCAGGCCTCAGCTGTAACAGGGTGCAGGCCCCTCCCCCATCGGGTTTGGCCGGTATGGCACAAACCGCAGCTCGGGATGGCCCAGCACCCCTTTCCGGATGGCTACTGGGTACGCCTCATGGCTGCAAAGTTGCAAGGGGGCTAGACCAGCACCGGGTCGGGGTCGCTGGCGTCCTCGGTCAGGCGCAGGAAGAACTCCTCGAGGTCGGCAGAGCCGTGCTGGTGCAGAAGTTCTTTGGGCGAACCCAACGCCAGCAGGCGGCCCCGGTGGACCAGGGCCACCCGGTCGGCCACCTGTTCGGCCAGGTGCAGCTGGTGGGTGGCGTACAGCACCGCACGCCCATCCTTGGAGTAGTCGTGGAGCAGGTCTTTGACCAGCCGGGTGGCGTGGGGGTCGAGGCCCACCATCGGCTCGTCCAGAATGAGCGCCTGGGGGGCGTGCAGCAGGCTCAGGGCCAGCGAAAGCTTTTGCCGCATCCCATGGGAATAGGTTTCGATGAGCGAGGACGCAAAGCGGTCCAGACGAAACTGCACCAGAAGCTCCTCGATGCGGGCCTCGGCGCGGGCACGGGGAAGCCGGTAAACCCCGGCAGCAAAGCGCAGGAGCTCGAGGCCCGACAGCTTGCCGTACAGGTAGGGCCGGTCGGGCACGTAGCCAAACTGGGCCTTGGCCCGCACCGGGTCTTTCCAAACATCCACCCCGTTGACCAGCGCCCGGCCCCGGCTGGGTCGCAACAGGCCCACCAGCGCCTTGATGGTGGTGCTTTTGCCGGCCCCGTTGGGCCCCAGGAGGGCCAGGGTCTCGCCGGGGCGCACCTCGAGGTTCAGACCGTCCAGGGCCACAAAGGGGCCGTAGCGCTTGCTGAGGTCTTCGAGCCGAATCATGGTCACCATTCCAGCCTAAGGCCAGGGGCCCGAAGCCGCAGTGCAAAATCCGCTCTCCACGACGGGCTCAGGCTGCTTACCGTAGCTCCTCCAGGGCCCGGCGGAGAATGGCGTCCTTGTTCAGGTCTACCTCGGCCTGGCCGCGCTCGGCGGGCAGGTTCACCGCGGGGCGGGGCTGGCTAAAGCTAAATTTGCCCTTCTCATCGGCTTTGGTCGTAAAGGTCTGGCCGCCGATGCTGATGGTCACGGTCTCGCCCGGCTTGGCCCCGGTGCCCTCGAAGGCCACCGGCACCTCGAAGCGGGTGTCTTTGACCTCGATGTCGGGCTTGATGCCCTGCTTGTTGATGCCCCGGCGCTTGGGGGTGAGCCACTCGAAGGTGACCAGGGTCAGGTCGCCCCCGTTGGGCAGGTCAATCACATTCTGCCCCACGCCCTTGCCAAACGAGGTCTCGCCAATCACCTTGGCCCGCCCGGTGTCCTGCATGGCCCCCGCCACAATCTCCGAGGCCGAGGCCGAGTTGCCGTTGATGAGCACCACCATCGGGCCGCTCCAGTTGACCTGTCCGTTGGCGTCGCAGTAAAGCCGGGTTTCGTTGCGGGTGCGGGTGTAGACGATGGGCCCCTCGCGGATGAAGGCCCGCGCCACCTGGCAGCCCTGATCCAGCAGACCGCCCCCGTTGTCACGCAGGTCGAAGACCAGCTTTTGCACACCCCGCTGCTTCATTTCGTTGAGGGCTGCGTTGAGCTGGTCAATCACCCGCACATTTCCAAAGGTCTCCAGCGCAATATAGCCCACGTTGCCGGGCAGGATGGTTTTGGAAACCGAGATAATCTCGACCCTCTGGCGAATCATCTCGAAGCGCAGGATGGTGTTGGTGCCATCGCGGCGAATGCCCACGGTCACCTTGGTGTTCTGGGGGCCTCTGATTTTGGCCACAATCTCGTTGAGGTCGAGTTTGGTCATGTCCTCGCCGTTGACCTCGACAATCACGTCGCCTGCGCGGATGCCCGCGTTGAAAGCAGGCAGGCCGCGGATCACCCCCTGCACCCTGGCGCCGCCGCCGTTTTCGTTGGGGGCCAGGGTCGCGCCAATGCCGAAGAACTCACCCTGCACATCCTGGTTGCGCAGGCTGGCCCGTTGGGGGGGGGAGTAGCTGGTAAACTCGTCGTCCAGAGCACCCAGCATGCCGCGGATGCCGCCCTCCAGCACACGGTTGAGCTTGTCGGGCTCGAGGCGCGTCAGATACTGATTTTGGATGAGCTGAAAGGTCTGTATGAGGGCCTGTCCGTTGGGGTTGCGGCTGAAGGCCTCCGCGGCGCCTCCGGACAGTTGGGCATAGACCAGGGCGGCCAGAATGCCACCCACCACAATCAACCAGGCTCTGCGCTTCATGGTTTCATTCACCTAAGAAGACAGTGTAGCGGCAATGGATGAGAGCGAAGTGTTCATTGAGGGACAAAGCAATAGCCAAAAGCCCCAGGCCGAACGCTGAAGGCGAGCGGGTGAGCCGGCTGAATTTTTCGACTTTTGCGCCCCTTTTGACCCTCGCTCTCCCAATGAGCCGAGCGCGAAGGTCATCCGGACTATTGACCCGAGACCTGCGGCTTTTTGAATGCCGCTGGCCGCTTTGTTGTAGGCTGAGTACCGATGATTCACTTCCACCGGGTGACGCTCGAGTACCCCCGCACCCAGACCAAAGCCCTGTTTGACCTGAACCTGGAAGTCAAAAAAGGCGAGTTTGTTTTTTTGGTGGGGCATTCAGGGGCCGGCAAATCGAGCCTGCTCAACCTGATTCTGAAGCGCCTCGAGCCCACCTCGGGGGCGGTGTATTTTGCCGGCGAAAACCTCAAGGCCCTGCGCGGCGACCGGATTGCCCTGCATCGTCGCCGGATTGGGGTGGTGTTTCAGGACCACCGCTTGCTGAAGGACATGACGGTGGAGGAAAACCTGCTGTTCACCCTGCGCGTCCTGGGGGTGCCCAGGACCGAGTGGGATACCCGCACCACCCGCGTGCTGCGCCAGGTGGGCATTGTCCACAAAAAACGGGCCTACCCCGAGGAGCTTTCGGTGGGCGAGGCCCAGAGGGTAGCCATTGCGCGGGCCCTGGTGGGCGACCCACAGGTCTTGCTGGCCGATGAACCAACCGGCAACCTCGACCCGGCCAACGCGCTGGCGGTGCTGGAAATTTTCAAGTCGGTGCACGCTCGAGGGGCCACCGTGCTGATGGCCACCCACTCCCGCGACCTGGTGGAAGCCTATCCGCAGCGGGTGGTGGTGCTCAAGGCCGGGCAGCTCGTGCGCGACGAACGGGAGGGTCGCTACAGCCTGGTCTAGGTGTTGGACATATATCCCTCATGGGGGAGTGATAGTATGTAGGCACCAGGCTAGAAGGGCATTTTGAAAGCCCAAACCCCCGTTTCGGGAACCTTAACCGGTGGAGGTTTCCGGGTTGCCTTCACCACCCCCGAAACCCCGCCTGGAAACCCAACCCGGGTTGTGATTGGAGGGCGAGCATGAACGTCTACAAGCTGGTGGGTCGTCAAATCGAGATTACCGAGGCCCTCAAGAACTACCTGGACAAAAAAATGGCCCGCTTGGATCGGCACTTCGAGGACAACGCGGAAGCTCGAGTGGTGCTTTCGATGGCCCAGGGGCCGCGGGTCGAGCGCAAGGCCAAGGCCGAGATTCAGGTCAATGTGCCGGGGGGCATGGTGCGGGTGGAAGAATCCGACCCCGATATGTACGCGGCCATAGACCGTTCGATTGACCGCCTCGAGTACCAGCTCAAGCGCTACAAGGAACGGCACTTCCAGCGAACCCGTCAGCCGGTTGCCGCACCCGTGACGGCAGGCCTGGGTGAGACCGAGCTCGAGGAAGAAGCCGCACCGCGCATCGTTC
The DNA here is from genome assembly GCF_025056915.1 of Meiothermus sp. GTDB lineage: Bacteria > Deinococcota > Deinococci > Deinococcales > Thermaceae > Meiothermus. The sequence goes on from NZ_JANWVH010000031.1 coordinate 18,106, forward strand.
GCACCAAGCGCTTCCACATGAAACCCATGACCCCCGAGGACGCGGCCTTTGAAATGGAGGCCCTGGGCCACGATTTCTTCGTGTTCCGCAACGCCGAAACCGAGCAGATCAACGTCATCTACCGCCGCCGCGACGGCAACTACGGCCTGATAGAGCCGACCGCGTAGTCAGGGCAACACCCGGAGGCCGCCCCCAGGAGCGGCCTCCTGTTCGCACATCGGCACAGCACAGGCTCGAGCAGGGCGGTGTGCGGGCTTGCCCTTCGAAAACTAGGGCCCCTGAGGGGCTTGGTGTCAGTGGGTGTCTTCGGAATCGCAAGACTCGCCCACTCTTTTCGGATCACACAAAACTTCAGACGTTGGCAACGTTTTAGAACATGGTATCGGTCAGGACGGTAGGGTTTTTTTCCTGGGTCAGCTGCTCTTGCTTGCGCCGGTGCAGGTCGCGGGGGTAGTAGGTGGGGTTGTTGAGGGCCTGGGTTTGCTTGGCAACCGTGGCTGCCATCTTAGTCCAGCGCAACTCGGCCAGTCGCTTGCGCAGGGTCTGCTCGCTGATGAAGTTCTCGGCAACCAGAATCTCCCCCAGCCTTGGGCGATAGATGCCGTAGCTTTGCATCTGCAGGGCCTGGGCTAGCTGGGGCGCAGGAATGTCGTTGTAGAAAAGGAGCTGATCGCCCAGGCGTAGCCGGTGGGCCTCGAGGTAGGCTTCACCCATGTACGTGGGCCTCGCCGTGGACGACTTCTTGTGGGTCAAGCCCCGCAAAATCCAGTGCAAAGGAAAGCCGGGCGGCAGCCAGGAAGCCTTGAGGGCCATCTGGGGGCCATACAGGGCACGGACAGCCTGGACGCGCATGGCCCAGCGGAACAGCAAAATGGCGCCAAGCAGGGTAAGCAAGCCCACCACCACTGGATTGTGGGCCCCAGGCCAGCCAAAGAGCTGGGCCAGAAGGGCGTAGGCGAAGGTAGGCCAACCCACCAGATGGGCCAGGTTGAGCAGGACAGGGGTATGCCTGCTGGGCAGGAGCGCTCGAGCTTCCTCCCCCTTGGGGCGACCGAGCAGCAGTCCCATCAGTCGCCGGCCCAGCCCGAATGTCCAGGAGGTCTTGATTCGGCCAATGCTGCTATGGGGGCCCAACAACTGCTGCACCGTGACCATTTCGCGATAGGCTTGACCCTGGTCGTCCATGCGCCAGATGAATTGCAGGTGCTGGTGAACCGGCAGGCCGATGCGCCAGAGCCTCAGGGCGGGGTCGAAATCGGGGGCGTCGGGCCGGTTGCTGAAGACGTTGCCGTCGCTGGCCATCTCGGGCAGAAGCTCGCGGCGCAGGGCAAACCCGGAGGATGCGTTGGGCACAAAAACCCCCAGTTGCTCCCGCAGCGGCAGGTGCCGACGCTGTGCTTCGGCAGAGTCGGCCACGAAGCCGGCCTCCAGCCAGCCTTTCCAAAAACTGCCCTGGGCCGGCAGCAAGCATACGGGCAACTGCACGGCGGGGTATTTGCGCAGCAGGGTGCTGTAGAGCTTGAAGGCGTAGGGATGAATCACATCGTCGGGGCTGTGCAGGGCCACCGCCTCAAAGCGAAGCCGATTGTGCCGCTCGAAGCGCTCCAGGTAAGCGTACATAAAGTTCAGCAACTGGCCTCTCGGCAGGGGGCCGGGTTGGTTGCAAACCACCACGTGCACGTTGACGAACTCCTGGGAAAGCGCCTCGGCTGCCTCGAGGGTTCGGGGGTCGTTGGGGTGGACGCCCACGAAAAAATCGAGGTGCAGGGGCGAGTAGTTGGTGTAGCCCAGGGTCGCCCGGAGCATGGGGCCAAGGTTCTGGGCGTCCTGCCAGGTCGGCAGCAACACCGCCAGCCGCTGGGGTCGGTCGGCCTCGAGTTCTTCGGGGGTCAGCGACTGGTTTCCCAGCTTGCGGAAGCGCAGTAGATAGGCCAGGTCGAAAACCAAATCATCCCAGATAACCCGTGCGTACACCAACAGTATGCCCAACACCCACACTGCAAACCACGCTTCACCCATGATGCCTCCACCCGTACAAGGGCGATGGTCGAGCCAAATGATGCTCTACAACCCTCAATCACCGTCATGGTAGCCGAGAAAAACCCGTTGTGCACGAAAAGTAGCGGTTTAACGCCCACTTTATGCCCCTGTAACGTAGTCCTTGCGGTCAGGTGGTTGGGGGGGAGATTCACCAAGACCGGTCACAGCAGGAGCTTTTTGGGCGCGGGTGCCGGACTGCTACAGAAGGGGCCGTTTCCCCACAGCCCATGTGGTGTTTGAAGGTACACAATTTCCCAAATCGGTGAACGGAAGGATATGCTGCTGGCATGCAACTACCCATCGGTTTTCGTGCAGGTGCCACCCAGGCTGGTATCAAACCCTCGGGCAAGCCCGATCTGGCCCTTTTGGTTTCGGGAACCCCATGCCACTGGGCCTTTGTGGGCACTTTGAACAAAGCCGCCGCTCCTTGTGTATTGCGGGGCCGTGAGCTTCTGGCAAAAGGCCAGCCCCTGCAAGCCATTGTGGTCAATGCAGGCAACGCCAACTGCGCCACCGGCCCACAGGGTTTCTGGGCCGACCGGAGGATGGCCGAACTGGCCGCAACCCAGCAACATCTGGCTCCAGAGGCTGTTCTGACCGGTTCCACCGGGGTCATTGGGCAGCCCTTACCGGTGGAGAAAGTGGAAGCAGGCCTGCCGAACATTCGCTTGGGTCTGGAGGTTGACCCTTTCATGGAGGCCATCATGACCACCGACCTGGTGCCCAAGATGGCCGAAGCCACCCTAAGCAGTGGGGCCCGGGTGGTGGGCGTGTGCAAGGGCAGCGGCATGATTGCCCCCAACATGGCCACCATGCTGGCCTACATCGTCTCCGATGCCGAGGTTTCCCAGGAAGAGCTGCGCCGGGGCTGGCAGGGGGTGGTGGACCGGAGCTTCAATCAGGTTACGGTGGACACCGACACCTCCACCAACGACATGGCCGTGCTGATGACCAACGGGGCGGCAGGGCCGGTTGACCTGGGCGAGTTCTGGCAGGCGGTGGAGCAGGTGTGCGTGGAGCTGGCCCGCAAGCTGGCCCGCGACGGCGAGGGCGCTACCAAACTGCTCACCGTGAAGGTAACCGGGGCTGCCAGTGATGCGGAAGCCCGCAAAGCCGCGCTCTCGGTGGCGGCCAGCCCCTTGTGGAAAAGCGCCGTCTACGGCAACGACCCCAACTGGGGCCGGGTCATGATGGCGCTGGGAAAAGCAGGGGTGGCGCTCGAGCCGGACAGGGTATGCATCACCCTGCAAGGCATTCCCCTATACGCGGGCCAGGTACTGGACTTCGACCGAGCTCGAGCCAGCCAGGCCATGCAAGCCGAAGAGGTGCAGGTAGAAGCCGACCTGGGGCTGGGCCCGGGCCAGGGAATGGCCTGGGGATGCGACCTGACCGAGGGCTACGTGCGGATTAATGCGCTATATACCACCTAGACTGAGGCAAAAATATCGCAACGGTGCTAGACTACGCTTGGAGGTGAGCTAAAAATGAAACGCCTGGTACCCCTGGTTTTCTTGTTCGCGGTGATGTTTGGTTCTCTGGGTAAAGCTCAGTCGGATGGTTTTGGCCTCTACTCGGGCTTTCCGACCTGGATCGGTGTGCAGTACCAGGTAAGCAACTTGCGTGTGGGGGGAGGTCTCGCGTTTGCAGGGCTTGGAGCTGGGGCCGACTACATGATCTTAGAGCAGGCCATTCCTGCCGCGCCGGGCTTTACTCTGAGCTGGTATGCCGGTGCGGGGGTTTCGGCGGGCTTCTGGACGGTTCTTGGCAACTCTGGCATTTATATCTTCCCCCATGGCCTGGCGGGTATCGAATACGCTTTCCCCGGACAGCCCTTCAGCGTCTATGGGGAGGGCCAGATTGGTTTTGGCATTGGTACCGGTGCACTGAGTGGCGTGCTGGGTGGGTTTGATTACAACATCCGGGCAGGGCTAATTTTTAGACCCTGAGCCCTCCTATAAGATGAAGGGGTGCGTCTTGTGCCCCTTCTTTTTTTGTTGCTCCTTTCATCGTGCCAGCGGCCTGGGGATAGCCAGCCGCCCCTGATTGGCATTACCCAGCCCAAAAGCGGGGTGCTGTCGCAGCGCTCCTTGCAGGTGCAGGGGTATGCGCTGGATGATGTCGGCATTCTGAGCGTAAAGGCGGGCGGAAAGGAACTGCTTTCGGAGGCCAACCGGGGGCAGAAGCTGGTGCGCTTTAGCTTTCGGGTGCAGGCGCCTCAGTCGGGGCAGGTGGAGATAAAGGTAGACGCCACCGACATGAGCGGCCAGACCCGCACGGTTCGCCTGCCGCTGGTGCTGGATGCTCGCCCCCCCCAGATTGTGATTGAGCGGGCCGAGCGGGTGGTCACGGTGACCCAACCCGCCCGCAAACGGACCCTGCCCGACGGCACCGAGGAGGAAATTCCAGCTCGCACTGAGTCAAGCCTGCAAATCTCCGGGCGCGTGCTCGATGATACCGGGGTGGATCGGGTGACCCTGCAATACGACCGTACCTTCAACCCCCTGTCGCTGCCCAAGGGCAAGGAAGTTAACTTTTACGTGGAGGTTCCAGTACGCAAGGTTACGCTCATTGCGGTAGACGCTGCGGGCAACCGAACCAGCGTGGATGTTAGCCGCTGAGTGGCCCCAACGCTGAAACTCGTCTCAAACTTTGGGTGTAACAACTTCAGGCATCTTTGCGACTGTTGAGGATGCACAGGGAAAAACCGGGCTTTTGGCCGTAGGTTGTGGGTGTAAGCCTGTCTGCTCTCTGCCTGGCCGGGCAAGGCTGGAATTACCCTTCCGGCACCAAACGACCCCGGCTGATTGCAAGGCCGGCGGGGGTGGGGCGCAGCCCTTCGGCCACGACCTCGAGCCAACCTTGTTGCACAGCCCTGTCTTTGACCTGCTGCAAGAATCTGGGATTCCAGCCGAACTCCTCCAGGGCTTCGGGCTCGGGCACCGCCCGGTCGTGGTGGGCCAGGTGGGCCACCAGCAGGCGGGCCGCGACCTCGAGGCGCTCCCGCTTGCGGCGCAGCCAACGGCTCAGATAACCCTCTTGCGGAGCAAAAAGAAAAGCCAGCGCAAAGCACAGGCCGGCCACCGTGGCCATCATCCCGGCTATGGAAGCATCGAGCCAGATGGCCAGCCCATAGCCCACCAGGCTGGAAACCACGCCCACCCCCAGGGCCAGGCCGATCATCACGGGTAGCCGCCGGGTCAGCAAAAACGCGGTGGCAGGGGGAACAATCAGAAACGCCACAATCAAAATGGCCCCCACCGACTGGAAAGCCCCCACCGAGGTGATGGAGACCAGGGCCATCAGCGCATAGTGGAGCGCGCCCGGCGCAAAGCCCAGGGCGGCGGCCAGGCCCGCATCGAAAGTGGCGAGCTTGAGTTCTTTGTAGAAAAGCAGCACGAAGCCAAGGTTGAGCAGGAAGAGCGAACCCATCACCAGCCACGACTCGGGCACCTCGAGGCCCCCCACGGGGTGGGTGTTGAAGGGCGCGTAGGCAATCTCCCCGTAGAGCACGGCATCCATGTCCAGATGCACATTTCGGAAGTAAAGCGAGACCGCCAGCACCCCCAGGCTAAACAGGGCCGGGAAGACAATGCCGATAGCGGCGTCGTTCTTGACCTTGCCGGTTCGGCTCAGCCACTCCACCAGGCTTACGGTGAGCAGGCCCGCCGCCGAAGCGCCCAGCAAGGCCGGCAGGGAGGCCCGCTCGCCCCCTGTGAGCCAGTAAGCCAGCACGATGCCCGGCAACACCGCATGGGCAATGGCATCCGAGAGCAGGGCCATGCGGCGCAACACCAGAAAGGTGCCGAGCAGGGCCGAGGCCGCCGAGACCAGGATGGCCGTGACGATAATGACCAGGTCTGCGTTCATATCATGGGCCTCCGGGCGCTTTGGCCCCTACCCGCATGGCGGCTTCCAGCTCGTGGGCTTTGGCGTGGCCGGTGGGCGTCAGGGCGTAGCCGGTGGAACTGGCCTCGAGCCAACCCCAGGCCTGGAGCATCCGCAGCTCTCGCTCGGCGGCTGAGAGCGACTCGCGGCGGTGTTGGGCCAGGGTTTGGGGGGTCAGCACCGCGTGGTTGTGCAACAGGTGGGCGTCCAGCAAAAGGCGCTCGAGGTAAATCCGGCGGCGGTTCTGCCGGTCGCGCAGCCAGGCCCACACCAAGCCGCGCAGGGGGGCCAGGAAGAGCGAAACCAGCAGAATGGCGCTGATGCAGAGAATCACCAGCGGGCCGGTGGGCAGGTTGTCGCGGGTGGCCGAGAGCAAGGCCCCGCTCACCCCGGCCAAAGCGCCAAACAGCGCCGCCAGCCCAATCAGGGCGCTGAGCCGGTCGGTCCACTGACGGGCCGCTGCCGCCGGTGCGATGAGCATGGCCGCCATCAAGACCACCCCCACGGTTTGCAGCCCCACCATCACCGCCAGCACCGTCAGCGAGGTGAGGAGGGTGCCAAGGCCCCGCACCGGCAGACCCAGGCTCTGGGCGTAGTCGGGGTCGAAAGAAAGCAGCTTGAACTCTTTGTAAAAAAGCCCCACGGTGAAGAGGGCCACCCCCCCAAGCCCCACAAAGGCCAGCACATCCGAGGCCACGATGGTCGCGGCCTGTCCGAAGATGAACTGATCCAGCCCGGCCTGGTTGGCGTTGTTGCTGTGTTGAATGAAGGTTAAAAGGGCCACGCCAAACCCGAAAAAGCTGCTCAGCATCACGCCCAGGGCCGAGTCCTCGGGCAGCCGGGTATGCCGCAGCACGGCCAGCACCGCCAAAGAAGCCAGCCAGCCAGCTAGGCCCCCACCCAAAAGCAACAGAAGCGGCTGTTTGGAGCCGGTCAGGATAAAGGCCAGGCAGATTCCTGGCAGGGCCGCATGGGCCAGCACATCGCCCAGCAAACTCTGCCGCCGCAGCATGGCAAAAGCTCCCAGCACCCCGCCCACCACCCCCAGCAAAGCCGACCCCAGGGCCACATTGCGCAGGGTATAGTCGGTAAAAACCTGGTGTAGAAGTTCAAGCATGGCTGGCATCGCGGACTGACATAAAACGCAGGGTTCTCCAGAGGGCCGGGCTGGGGGCTGTTTCGCCGATGTCCCGATTTTTTGAGCCTCCCCTAACCGCTGGGGGCCATCGGCAAGGAAGCCCCCGTCATTCGTTCGCCATAGGTGCGTTTGAGGTTCTCCGGCGTGAAGGTCGCCTCCATGGGGCCGCTGGCAATCACCTGCACATTGAGCAGGGTCAGATGATCGAAGTAGGCCCGCACCGTTTCTAAGTCGTGGTGCACCACCACCACCGTTTTGCCCTGCTGCTTGAGCTGGTGCAGCACCCTCAAAATGGCCTCTTCGGTGACGGCATCCACCCCTGCAAAAGGTTCGTCCATAAAGTAGAGGTCGGCGTTCTGGGCCAGAGCCCGGGCCAGGAATACCCGCTGCTGCTGCCCGCCGGAAAGCTGGGCAATTTGCCGGTGGGCCAGGGCTTGCATCGAGACCTGTTCCAGGCAGCGCAGGGCGGCCTCGCGCTCGGGGGCGCCGGGCCGTTTGAACCAGCCCAACCTGCCGTAAAGCCCCATCATCACCACATCCAGCACGCTGGTCGGGAAATCCCAGTCGACCGTGCCCCGCTGGGGCACATAGGCGATGCGGGCGCGGGCCTGGGCCAGGGTTTTGCCAAAGAACCAGACCTGCCCGGAGGCCCTAGGCAAAAGCCCCAGCACTGCCTTAAGCAGGGTGGACTTGCCCGCTCCGTTGGGGCCCACAATGGCGCACAGCCGACCGGCGGGGACCTCCCAGTCTATGTCCCACAGCACCGGCTTTTCGTGGTAAACCACGGTCAGGTCACGCACGCTCAGAGGGGGCTGGGCATCGGTGGTGGAATGCGCGGTCATAAGGGCCTCCCGAGCAGACCGTTCACAATGGTTCGGATGTTGTGTTCCATCATGCCCACGTAGGTTCCTTCGGGGGTGCCGGGGCTACCCGCCGAGTCGGAATAGAGCTGGCCTCCCACCGACACCTCAAAGCCTCGAGCCCGCACCGCCGCGACCACCGCCTGAAGGGCCCGGCGGGGCACGCTGGACTCCACAAAAACGGCCCGTATCTGCCTCCGGACGATGAAATCGGCCAGCTGCTGTACGTCGCGGGTGCCTGCTTCGGAGAGGGTTGAAACCCCTTGCAGCCCCCGCACCTCGAGGCCGTAGCGCCGACCGAAGTAGGCGAAGGCGTCGTGCGCCGTAATCAGCACCCGCTGCCCCGCAGGCACCTGCCCGATTTGCCGTCGGATGAAGGCATCAAGCTCTCCCAGGCGCTGCCGGTAGGCCTGGGCATTGGCCCGGTAGTAGGCGGCCCCCGCCGGGTCGGCCTGGCTCAGGGCGCGCTCCACCTGGCCCACCGTGAGCGTCCACAGGGGCACATCGAACCAGACGTGGGGGTCGTAGGTGTACTGGCCTTCAAAGCCTCCCGCAGGCCGGATCAGCCGTTCGCGTGGGATGGCATCGGTTACGGCAATGGCCTTGGGCAGGCGCTCTAGTAGCTCCATCATCTTGCCCTCGAGGTAAAGCCCGGCGTAGAAGATGAGATGGGCTTGCTGCAACTTGCGCACATCCCGCGCCGAAGCCTTGTAGAGGTGGGGGTCTACCCCGGCCCCCATCAGGCCCTCTACCCGCACCCGGTTGCCCCCAACCTGCTGCACCAGGTCGGTCACAAAGTTGACCGTGGTCACCACCTGCAGGGGGCTTTGCCCCACAGGCTGCAGCAGGGCTATTTTGTCGGCCTGGGCCAGCCCGAAGCCCATCAGACCCAGCACCACCAGCCAGCTCAGCCTAGCCACGGGGGCCTCCTTCCTCTATCCACAGCACCTGGGCCAGAGCGGTGGGCAACAGATAGCGCTCCTGGCCCACCTGGATGCGGCTCCCCTCCCGCAGGTGTTCCAGCAGTTGAACCGAGGCGCCGGGCCGCAGGCCGAGGTGGGCCAGGAGGTTGAGGGCGTCCTGATCCTGGGTTGCCACCCGAACCACCAGCCCAAAAGCCCCCCGCTCCAACCCGCTCAGACGGCAGCTGGGGTTGCTTTGGGGTAGCTCCAGGGTGGCGCTGGGAATGGCGTCGCCGTGGGGGTCGTGGGAGGGGTGGCCCAGCCACTCGGCAATGCGGGCCTCGAAGGCTTCGGAGATGTGGTGCTCGAGCTTTTCCGCCTCGGCATGCACTTCCTCCCAGCCATAGCCCAGGGCCTGGTGCAGATAGCACTCAATCAAGCGGTGGTGGCGGAGAACCTCGAGGGCGACCTTGTAGCCCGCCTCGGTCAGGCGCACCCCCCGGTAGGCCTCGTGAACGACCAGCCCCAGCTCGGCCAGCTTTTTCAGCATCCCCGTCACCGAAGCCGGCCTCACCTGCATCTGTTCGGCCAGCGACTGGGTCGAAACGGCCAGGGTATCTTCCAGTCTGCCCGTTTCATTGCCCCCGCTGCCCAGTAGGAGGATTTGCTTCAGATAGTCTTCCTGGGCCTCGGAGAGGGGCGTTCGGGTGGTCCAGTTGTTCACAGCTTCTACCCCCAGTTGCAACTCAGAATTTCCCGACCTGCCGGATTTAGGCAAGCCTGCCAAAAGTACCGATTATTTTTAGGTATAACTAAATCTTTGTCAAGGATAAGGAAACCAGTCCAGATTCCTGGAGCCACGCTGGTGGAGCCAGATTCAACTACGAGAAGCCCTTATCAAGCGCGTTCTAAAGCAGGCAAGAACCGGTTGCTCCGCTCGCCGCCGCAAGCAGCGATGAGCGACCGTGCGGCCACAGGTGGGGGTTGTGGGTCTCTACTTTCGATTTTCCGCAAAGCGCCAGGCCGTCTCGACAATCTGGTGGAGGCTCGGGTTGCGCGCCTCCCAGCCCAGTACCCTGCGAGCTTTGGTGGGGTCGGCGACTAAGGCGGGGGGGTCTCCGGCCCGGCGGGGAGCCGCCTCGGCGGGAACCTTGCGGCCCCCGACCCGCTCGACGGTGTTGATGACCTCGAGCACGCTGTGGCCGTGGCCGGTACCCAGGTTGAAGGCGGTGGATTCGCCGCCCTCGAGCAGGTACTGCAAGGCCCGCACATGGGCGTCGGCCAGGTCCATCACGTGAATGTAGTCGCGGATGGCGGTGCCGTCGGGGGTGGGGTAATCGGTGCCGAAAATCTTGACCGGGGGGCGCTTGCCCAGAGCGGCGTCTATCACCAGGGGAATCAGGTGGGTCTCGGGGTCGTGGACCTCGCCAATCTCCCCCTCGGGGTCGGCCCCGCTAGCGTTGAAGTAGCGCAGGGCCACCCAACCCAGGCCGTAGCACTCGCCAAACCATTTGAGCATCTTTTCGCCCATTAGCTTGGACTCTCCGTAGGGGCTGATGGCCGACTGGGGGAAGTCCTCGCTGATGGGCACCCGCTCCGGAATGCCATAGGTGGTGCAGGACGAGGAAAACACCATGTACTGAATGCCCGACTCATGCTGGGCCTCGAGCAGGTTGAGCATGTTGGCCACATTGTTGCGAAAGTACTTGGCCGGGTTCTGCATGGACTCGCCTACATAGGCGTTGGCGGCAAAGTGGATGACCGCTTCAATCCGGTGGTCGCGCATGGCCTGCAATACTGCCTTTTTATCGGCCAGGTCGGCCTCGACCAGCGGCCCCCAGCGCACCGCCCAGCGGTGGCCGGTGCTGAGGTTGTCCAGCACCACAGGGTTGTGACCGGCTTTCTTCAGGGTCTTGGCAGTGTGGCTACCGATGTAGCCCGCTCCTCCCACAACCAGAACGTTCATCGCAGCACCTCAATCATCAAAGCGTCTTGAAGCACCCTCACGAAGCCGAAGTCTGAAGGCTTCTAAAGTAAGCGATGGTGCGGGAAAGTCCCTCGCGCACGGGCACCTGGGGCTCCCAGCCCAGCAGCGTTTTGGCACGGCTGATGTCGGGGCGGCGCTGGCGGGGGTCGTCCTGGGGCAGGGGCTTGTGAACCAGAGGGGTTTTGGAGCCGACCAGTTCCTGAATCAGCTCGGCCAGCTGGAGCATGGTGTACTCCTCGGGGTTGCCCAGGTTCACCGGCTGGGGGTACTCCACCTCCATCAGGCGGCGGATGCCCTCGATCAGGTCGTCCACGTACTGAAAGCTGCGGGTCTGGCTGCCGTCGCCGTAGATGGTGAGGGGCTGGCCGCGCAGGGCCTGGTTGATGAAGTTGGTGACCACCCGGCCATCCTCGGCATCCATGCGGGGGCCGTAAGTATTGAAAATCCGGATGATGCGGGTGGAGACCCCCCTGGCCTGGTGGTAGGCCAGGGTGAGGGTCTCGGCGTAGCGCTTGGACTCGTCGTAGATGGCCCGTGGCCCCACCGGGTTCACGTTGCCCCAGTAAGCCTCGGACTGCGGGTGTACCAGAGGGTCGCCGTAAACCTCGGAGGTGGAAGCCAGGAAGAACCGGGCCCCCTTCTCCACGGACAGGTCGAGCAGGTGCCGGGTGCCCTCGCCGTTGACCAGCAGGGTCTGGATGGGCAGTTTGAGGTAGCGCGGGGGCGAGGCCGGCGAGGCAAAGTGCATGACCCAGTCCAGGGGCCCCTCGATCTGGAGCGGCCTCGAGGCATCGGCCTCCATGAACTGAAAACGCGGATGCTGGGCCAGCAGCTCGATGTTGCGCCGCTGGCCGCTGCTGAAATCGTCTATGCCCACCACTTCATGGCCCTCGAGCAGGAGCCGCTCTGCGAGGTGACTCCCCAAAAAACCCGCCGCACCGGTAATCAGAATTCGCATCTAGTAACCCTTTCCCTTGTTTTCAGAACTCGATGTATATGGGTTTATCAGAGGCGCTCCAGGTTGAGTCTGCCCACCTGGCCTCGGGCCGTTCTGCCGGCGCCACCGACTGCCTGTCCTAACCCTCAGCCGTGACCAGCTGCGGGTTGGTGCCTGTGCCCACCCCGACATGCTGAAAACCGGCCCGGATCAGGCGCTGTTTGTCCAGGAAGTTGCGCCCGTCCACCACCAGGGGTCTCTTCATTAGCCTGGCAATGCCCTCCCAGTCGAGTTCGCGGTAGACCGCCCAGTCGGTGACCAGCACCAAAGCGTCGGCTTCCTCGGCCAGCTCCGTCACGCTCTTGCAGTACTCCACGGCCAGGTCGGGGTTTTGCCGCTGGGCGTGCTCGAGAGCAATCGGGTCATGAACCCGCACCTTCACCCCCTGCTTGAGGAGGCGCTGGGCGATGTCCAGGGCTGGGGAGTCACGCAGGTCGTCGGTGTTGGGCTTGAAGGCCAGGCCCAGCAGGCCAATGGTGCGGCCCTTGAGGATTTTCAGCTCACGCTGGAGCTTCTCCACCATCCGCTCGCGCTGGCGGTAGTTGACCTCGCGGGCGGCCTGCACAATGGGCATCGAGAGGCCATACTCCTGGGCGGTCGAGACCAGCGCCGCGGTGTCCTTGCCAAAGCAGCTCCCCCCCCAGCCGATGCCAGCCTGCAAGAACCGGGGGCCAATCCGGCTGTCCAGCCCGATGCCACGCGCAATCTGGGTCACATCGGCCCCAACCCGCTCGGCTAAGTTGGCAATTTCGTTGATGAAGCTAATCTTGACCGACAGAAAAGCGTTGGCTGCGTATTTTATCAGTTCCGCCGAGGCCAGGTCCGCGGTGATGATTGGCACAGCCTTCATGGCATTGGGGCGTGGCAGAAAAGACGGTTCGGCAAAGCTCTGTTCCAGGAGGGGGCGGTAGAGGTTGTAGAGGGCCTCGAGGGCCTCCTCGCGCTCGGCGCCCACCACAATTCGGTCGGGGTAGAGCGAGTCGTATATGGCCGAGCCCTCCCGCAGAAACTCGGGGTTCGAGGCCACCGCAAAGTTGCCTTTGGCCTTCTTGCCGTGCCTGGCCTCGAAGGCGGTCTGAACCAGCGACTCGACCCAGTTGCCCGAGCCGATGGGCACAGTGGATTTGTTTACGATCACCGTGAACTTGCTGTTCAGGTGTTGCCCTATGCTCTCTGCTGCGGCCTGCAAATAGCGCAGGTCGGGGCTGCCGTCGGGGGCCGAAGGCGTGCCTACCGCCACAAAAATCACATCGGCGTCCGGTACAGCTTCGGCGTACGAGTCGGTGAACTTCAGACGCTCGCGGGCCAGGTGCATAAGCTCCTCGAGGCCCGGCTCATAGATGTGCGCCTTGCCGGATCGAAGCAGGGCCAGCTTGTGCTGATCCACATCCACACAGGTCACCTGGTGGCCGATGTAGGCCAGTGTGACCCCGGTGGTAATGCCCACATATCCAGTACCGATGACGGCAACATTCATAGCTTTCATCTTCTACCCCTCTTGTCGTAATCCATCCAGATGCGCGATGGACTTTCCAAAGTCGTTGTCCAGTGTACAAGGCTCTAGGTCAGACCCAACTGCCAAATATCACACCGCAAACAAAAAAGCCACCTCATAGCCGTGAGTTTTACGCCGAAGCGTTACCGAAAAGTGAAAGTGGGCGTCGGAGTTCACGCTTTTCAGCCTACGCAAGGCTCTCCAGTCGCTTAACATCGTCTTCCCCTAAATATTCGCCG
>NZ_JANWVH010000032.1 GCF_025056915.1 Meiothermus sp.
AGGTCATGCGGCCAGTACAGGATGATCCAGCCTGCGCGAGGCAAAGAGGAGAGCCGCGGTAATGTCCTCAGGCTCCAGATCGGGCAACTCTTCGAGTACCTGTTCCCTGGTGAGGCCGGAGGCCAGCAGATCCAGAACGTCTGTTACGCGAATGCGCATTCCCCGGATGCAAGGGCGACCCCCGCACTGCTCAGGGTTGATGGTAATCCGACTCAGAAACGCCGAAGCACCCTTACTCACACACTTATTCTACGCCATATGTTTTCGAACAATGGCTGTAGTGGTTCCGGTAGGACGTGGTTTATAGCCCAGGTCGCTCAGTCTTCCAGATACGTATAGCCCACCAGTTCCCGCGCGTACTGCTCCATGAAGGCCCCCTTCTCGGCGGGGGTTAGCTTTTTGGAGGAGCGCACCAGCTTTTCCACGGCCTCGGCCAGCTCGTCGTCCTCGTAGCCCATTTTCTCGATCACCCGGCGGGCCTTTTCGCCCAGGATGAAGCGTTCGATGTCGTAGCCGTCTTCGTCCACAACCACGTGGGCCTCGCCGATGCGGCCAAAAAGGTTGTGGCTCATGCCCAGTACGTCCTGGTAGGCCCCGGTCAGGAAGACCCCCAGGTAGTAAGGTTCGCCGGGTCGGATTTCGTGCACCGGGAGGGTGTTGCGCACGTCGTGGGTGTCTATGAAGCGGTCGAACTTGCCATCCGAGTCGCAGGTGATGTCAACCAGGGTGGCCTCGCGGGTGGGCCGCTCGTTCAGGCGGGAAAGCGGCACAATGGGGAACATCTGCTTGATGGCCCAGGAGTCGGGGAGGCTCTGGAAGAGGCTGAAGTTGCAGACCAGCTTGTCGGCCAGCATCTTTTGCAGGTCTTCCAGCTCATCGGCGGGGTAGTCGAACTCGAGCGCAAACCGCAGGGTTTTGCGGGCAATCTGGTAGAAAAGCGCCTCGGCGGTGGCCCGGTCGCGCAGCGATATGAGGCCCAGGTCGTAGAGGTTCAGGATGGTGTCCTTGTTGGCAAAGGCGTCGTGGTAAACCTCACGGTAGTTTTTGGCCGAGATGCCCCTGGCCAGGTCGAACATATCCTTCACCACCGGGTGGGTGTCCCTGGGCTGCTCGATTTTCTCCTCGCCGGGGGGACGGATGGTGTCAATGACCTCGAGCACCAGCACGCTGTGGTAGGCGGTCACGGCCCGGCCCGACTCGGTGACCAGAATGGGGTGAGGTTCGCCGTGACCGTCGCAGACTTCCTTGCTCACGTAGACCAGGTCTTCGGCGTACTCCTCCAGCGAGTAGTTGGCCGAGGCGTAGAAAGCGGTCTTGGAGCCGTCGTAGTCCACGGCCAGCCCGCCCCCCAGGTTCAAGTAGCGCACCGGGGCCCCCAGCTTGCGAAGCTGCACGTAGGTTTGGGCAATCTCCCGCACGGCCTGCTTGATGCGGCGGATATCGGTCACCTGGCTGCCGATGTGCGAGTGCAGCATGGCGATGGTGCCCAGCATCCCGGCCTCGGCCAGGATATCCACGGCCCGGATAATCTCGGGGGTGGTGAAGCCAAACTTGGCCGACTCGCCGCCGGACTCCTCCCACTGTCCGGTGCCGCGGGTCTTGAGCTTGTAGCGGATGCCAATCTGCGGCTCCACCGAAAGCTCCTGCGCGATGCGGATGACCCGCTCGAGCTCGGCGAATTTCTCCAGGGTAATCACCACGTTTTTGCCCAGCTTCTTGCCCATCAGGGCCAGCCGGATGAAATCGTCGTCCTTGAAGCCGTTGCAGGCAATCAGGGCCTCTTTGTGCAGATCCTGGGCCAGAATCAGGGCCAGCTCGGCCTTGGAACCGGCCTCGAGGCCGTAGGCGTAGGGCTTGCCGGCTTTGGCCAGGGTTTCCACCACCATCCGACGCTGGTTGACCTTGACCGGGTAAAGCCCCCGATACTCCGACTGGTAGTGATACTTTTTGATGGCCCGCCGGAAGGCTTCGTTGAGCGCCACCAGCCGGGCTTGTAGAATTTGCGGGAAACGCAGCATCACCGGCAGCGGGCGGCCCTCGTCGCGCAAATCCTGCACGATTTCAAAAAGCGAGGCGCTGGGGCCTTCGGGGCCTTCGGGCGTGACCTCGAGCTCGCCATCCTCCCCCACGCGAAAAAACCCCGCCGCCCAGTGGGGGACGAGGTAGGTTTCTTCGGCATCCTTGGCAGTGAAACGTTTGAGCTTCTCCAACTTGAATCCGGGTCTCCTCGCACAGGCTACGGGCCGAATGTCAGGGGGCATTCACCGTGCGCTGTCCAGAAGAGAGTGTAGGGCAATTTACCCCAGGATGCTATAGCAAGCCGGAGGGCAAAAACCAAAGCAAGTCCAGGGCGGGTGGCTTGATGCCCTGGGTACGCAAAAGCACCGCAATCTGCGCGGTATGCCTTACTTCGTGGAGCATCACATGCCACAAGAGGCCCTCCACCCTGTAGTGCTGCTCAGGATCGTCATGTGGGCTTATAACCCGCTTTAGTTCGGTCTCGGTAAGCGCTGCGAGATAGGCCAGGGTGCTGGCCTCGACAGCCTTCCAGTAGTCCAGCAGGGTGGGCAGGGGAAAACCTGCATATTCCGGGCCGCCGGTGGTGTCTTTAAGGGCCGGCACGTTCATCCAAACCGGCGGGTTGCGCTCTATATCCTCGTGCAGCCAGGCGTCCTCCACGCTGGGGATGTGGAACACCAGATCCTTGATGCAGTGGAAGCGCTCTCCGTTCAGCAGTGGGCGTGACAGGACTTCGTCCGGCAGGGCCTCGAGCACCCCCCACAGCTCTCGCCGGGCGCGAACCAGGTAGTCATACATCTCGGGGATGTTCATGGCTGCGGTTTCAGAGTAGCGCCCACCTCGAGCCACACCACCACGCTCTGCCCGGTCTGTAGCCCCTCGGCCCGGCGCACCAGGTCTTTAAGCGGCAACACATACAGGCCATTTTTGGGCCACAGCGAGGTCTTCCATTCGGTCGTTCCGATGCGGGCCTTCACCGGAATCATGCCCCAGCCGTAGGTCAGAAGCCGCTCGGCCCGCTTGATGGCCCGGCTCTCTTCCTCGGGGACGCTCACGAAGTAGTAGGGGGCCGGCCCCCGCCACTCCCAGATTCTGGCGCTGAAGCAAAAGCTCATGGCAACCAGGTCTCCGTCCGCCACTGGCTCCAGATGGCTTTTTCTTCGACTTCTTCTGGCATTGTGTAACCAAAAACCTTGAGGGCCAGCTTGATCTGCCCCACATGGTAGCCCTCGTGCCAGAGCATATGTTGAAGAAAGAGTACAGGGTGGTCATAGCGCGTGTTTTTACCCTGCATGGCCTGGCCGGTGTGGAGCCGATCCTGCACCGCCTCGCACACAGCACGGACACTCTGGTTCAAGGCCTGCTCGATGCGTGTGGGGTCGTGCTCGGCGAGCCAGTCCTCGCCATCTTTGCGGAAAAGTTGGGTCAGGCCCGCAGCTAACTCGGGCGCGACCTGGTTCAGCCAGAAGAGCCGGGTTTGCTGGATATGCGAAAACTGCTCCGTGACCGAGGGGCTTCCCTGCATGGCTTTTGCTTCCATCCCTCCTTCTGGTAGAGCCTGGAGCAGGTTGATCAGAATGGTGTTGTTGCGTTTATACGAGTCCAACAGGGCCTGCACAATCGATTCGCTCATATCGGCTTCCTTTCACATATCGCGCTCTTCACAAACGTGGCCGCCCACGAAAACGAGAATGCGTCTGGGCCGAGACGCATGTTTTCGAGTTTCCAGGCGGCCACTGTTCTGTTCAGAACTAGGCTTTCTCCAACACGAATGGCTCATAATGTGAAGAGCGCTCCAAAGTTAGTACTACACCCTAATTTCACTGCCCCCGACGGAACGCTGGCTCCAGGGCCATCCCCCACACCACCGATGATTTCAACCTTTACACCTCGGGGCATTTCGTGCCCGAAGAGGTCTGTTTCAAAACGCGGGGAGGGAACAGAGGCGCTTCAGGGCGAAAGAAGTTTGAGGCCGCCGGGGGTCTGGATAAAAGCCATCAGTTCGGGCTTGGGGGCGCGCTCCAGGCGAATTTTGCCCAGGTCGAGTTCCAGCGCCGTCAGCACCGCACGCACGGGGTCTGGCTCTGGGTGCAGCAAGACCAGTTCAACCAGTTCACAGCCCACGTCCGGCAGGGTATCGGTGGGGTGGGCCGGGCCCCACTGAATCAGGTAAGGCACCACCCCGCCCCAGTTGAGCCGCCCATCCTCGGGAATGGCAATCAGCCACTCGAGGCTGCCCCGGCGGGCGGTCTGCGGCGAACCCAGGCCCAGACCTCGGTAGCGCTCCAAAGCCTCGGTGCGGGCCACCCAGGTGCCCAGGCGCGGGGCTCCGGAAAAGGCATCGAGGCCAAACCAGCGCGGGTGGGCGGGGGGCGGGGCCGCGGGGTCAACGGCGATGATTTCCAGATAGGCCCCGCTGCCCAGCCTAAGGAGACGGTTGTGCGTGCCCATCTGCGGGTGCGGGCCGCCGGCGGGGGGGAGCTTCAGGCCCAGCGCTTCCTCCACGCACCCCTGGCCCTGCTCCAGGGTCTCGGCCAACACCACCAGGTGATCGAGCCGGGTCATCCGATTTTGTTGCCTTTTTCGTCGTAGCGGTAGAAACCCCGCCCGCTCTTGCGCCCTAAAAGGCCGGCCTGCACCATCCTGCGCAGAAGCGGCGAGGGCCGGTATTTATCGTCGCCCAGGCCCCGGTGCAGCACTTCCATGATGGAGAGGCAGGTATCCAGGCCGATGAAGTCGGCCAGCGTGAGGGGGCCCATGGGGTGGTTCATGCCCAGCTTCATGACCTGGTCTATGGCCTCGGGCGTGGCTACGCCTTCCATCACGCACTGGATGGCCTCGTTCAGCATGGGCAGAAGAATCCGGTTGGAGACGAAGCCGGGGTAGTCGTTGACCTCGACGGGGGTCTTGCCCATGCGGCGGGCCGCCTCTATGACCGCCTGGGTGGTGGCCTCGTCGGTCAGATGCCCCCGGATCACCTCGACCAGCTCCATCAGGGGCACCGGGTTCATGAAGTGCATCCCGATGAAGCGCTCGGGCCGGCGGGTGGCGGAGGCCAGCCGGGTAATGGGTATTGAGGAGGTGTTGGAGGCCAGGAGAGCCTCGGGCTTGGCAAGCTGGTCTAGCTCGCGGAAAAGCCCCAGCTTGGTGGGTTCGTCCTCGACAATGGCCTCCACAATCAGGTCACAGTCGTTCAGGTCGGCCAGGTGAAGGGTGGTGCTGAGGCGACTTAGCGCTGCGTCGTGGGCGCTCTGGTCGAGCCTGCCTTTTTCCAGGAGCTTGCCCAGCGAGCGCCGGATGCTGTTCAGGCCGCGCTCGAGGAAGGCAGCCTCGAGGTCGCGCAACACCACTTCGTAGCCGGCCTGGGCTGCCACCTGGGCAATGCCGGCCCCCATCTGCCCGGCACCAATCACGCCAATCTTGCGAATCTCCATGGCTCCATCCTATCGCGCCTTGGGGCTTGTGTGGATGCTTGAAGCGGCATCGGGCCGGACAATCCTCGCCGTTTTCCCCTCGGCCCCAGGCGGTGGATCTCAACCTTCTGGCCAGAGCGCTACTTAGTCCGTGTCACCTTGGAGAGGTGGCGTGGGGCGTCGGGGTCGAAGCCCCTGGCTACCGAGAGCTCGGCGGCAAAGGGGTAGAAGGCCTGGGCCAGCAGAATCGGGTCGAGCACCGGGTGCAGCCGGGTGGGCAGCGGCAGTGGGGTGTGGGCCTGCTCCAGGGCCTCGGCCTCGGAGGAGGCCACCAGCAGGTGCCCCCCTTTGCCCCGCAGGTTTTCCAAAAGGCCCACCAGGCCGGGCAGCGGCTTGTCCCTGGGCGCCAGCACCAGCAACGGAAAATCGGGCTCCACCAGGGCCACCGGGCCGTGCAGCAGCTCCGCGCCCGACATGGCCTCGGCGTGGAAGGCGCTGGTCTCCTTGAGTTTGAGGGCCAGCTCGTGGGCCACCGCATAGCCATAGCCGCGCCCCACCACCAGGCCGTTGTCGGCCTCGAGCAAAACCTCCAGGCCCCCCTGCCAGTTGGCGTGCGCGGCCTGGTACATAGCCTCGGGCAGCATGGCCAGGGCCTCCTTGAGGGGCCTGTCCTCGGCCCAGGCCGCAACCAGCTGGGCCAGGGTGGCCAGGGTGGCCAGGTAGCTCTTGGTCGCAGCCACGGCCTCTTCGGCCCCGGCCCACAGGGGCAGCACCACCTCGGCGGTCTGGGCCAGGGGCGAGCGCTCCTGGTTGACCAGGGCCAGCGTAAGGGCCCCATCGCGGCGGGCCTGGCGGGTCACCTCGATCAGGTCGGGGCTCTCGCCCGACTGCGAGATGGCGATCACCAAAGCCCGGTTCAGCGCCAGGCGCTGCCCATAAACCGTGTGCACCGAGGGAATGGCCGACGAGCAGACCAGCCCCAGAAGGCTCTCAATCAGGTACTTGCCATAAAGCGCGGCGTGGTCGGAGCTACCCCGGGCCACCGTGAGCACGAAAGGGGGGGTGTGTCGGCGCAGGAAAGTACCCAAAAGTTCCACCTCACCCTTGTTTTCACGCAGGGCCTGCTCCACCACCGCCGGGGCCTGGTGGGCCTCTTTGAACATCCTGGTCTCGGCTGCTCTCATGCCGCCACACTCACCTTCTGACCTCCAATGTAGACCTCCAGAAGCCTGAAATTTGCATCCAGCACCACCAGGTCGGCGGGCCGCCCGACCTCCAGGCCCAGCTCGAGGCCCAGGTACCTTGCGGCGTGGCCCGAGGTCATCTGAACCAGCTCCGGCGGGGCGTAGCCCCAGCGGCGCAGGTTCAAAACGGCCTGATTCATGGTCAGGGCGCTCCCGGCCAGGGTGCCATCGGCCAGGAAGACCCCCTCGCCCCGCTTGTAAACCCGGTGCCGCCCCAGACGGTAGGCCCCCTCGGGCATCCCGGCTGCCGCCACCGCATCGCTCACTGCGTAGAGGTGGGGGATGGCCTTCCAGGCCGCCCGCAGGGCCGCCGGATGCACGTGCAGGCCGTCCGGGATGACCTCGGCCCATTCTGCACGCTCGAGGCCCAGCCCCACCACCCCCGGCTCACGGTGGCGCAGGGGGGTCATGGCGTTGTAAAAGTGCGTGAAGCCCTGGGCCCCGGCCTCGAAACCGGCCCCGGACTGCTCGTAGGTGGCCTCGGTGTGGCCCTGCTGCACCCGCACCCCCTGGGCCTTCAGGAAGGCAATCAGCTCCAGCGCCCCCGGTAGCTCGGGGGCCAGGGTGACCACCCGGATGGGGGCCTGGCCCAGCAGGCGGCGCATGGTTTCCAGGCTCGGCAACAGGGTGTAGGGCGGCTGGGCGCCCAGCCGCTGGGGGCTGATGAAGGGGCCCTCGAGGTGCGCCCCCAGCACCCGCGCCTCGCCCGGCCCAGGGTTCGCTGCCACCGCCGCAATGCCCTGCAGGGCCGCCTCGAGGTCGGCCAGCGGGGCCGTGACGGTGGTAGCCAGCAGCGTGGTGGTGCCGTGCTGGGCGTGGAAGCGGGCCATCTGGCGCACCGCCGCCTCCCCGTCCATGCAGTCCGCACCTCCTCCTCCGTGCACGTGCAGGTCCACAAACCCGGGCAGGATGTAGCGGGCGGGCTGGCCCTCGGGGGCGGGTTGGGGGGCTAGGGCTCGTATGCAGTGGTCGAACTCGAGCCAGCCCGAATAGGCCCGCTCGGGGGTCACCAGGGTTCCTGCCAGCCGCGTCATCTAGGGCTCCAGTCTCAGGCTGATGACCTGATAGGGCGCATAGGCCAGTTTCAGGTGGCCGTTTTGCAGGGGAAGCGGCTCCCCGGCCTCTTCCAGGAGATTGACCCGGCTCACCCTGCGCACCCCCAGGGCGTTCAGGTCGAGTTCGACCACCCCGCGCCCGCCGTGGGCCTCGTACAAGCGCAGGATGTAACCGGCCCCCTCCTCGGCCTGCTTGAGGGCAGCCACCCGCAGGCTGCTCGGGGACAGACGCAAAAAGGGACGCACGGGCGGCTGCCCGCCAGCCTGCACCGGCAGGGCCAGGGGCCTGAGGGGGGCCACCAGGTCTTCGGCCTCGGCGACCGTGCCCTGCCGCCAGTCGCCAGGGTGCGGCCAGAGGGCATAGGTGAAGGCGTGCTCCCCTACGTCGGCCAGGGGGTCGGGCCAGAGGGGGCCGCGCAGGAGCGAGAGGCCCAGCTGGTTGTGGTGGGCGCTGTAGCCGTGCTTGTAGCCCCCCAGCAGGCTCACCCCGTAGCCGGCCTCGCTCAGGTCGGCCCAGCGCAGGGCCGGCACCTCGAAGCGGGCCTCGTCCCAGGTGGTGTTGGCGTGGTTGGGCCGGGCCAGGGCGCCAAAGGCCGTCTCGAACCAGGCCTCGTGGGTGCGCAGGTTCAGCGGGAACAAAGCCCGCAGCAGGGTGCGGCGCTCCTGCCAGCGGATGCGGGTCTCAATCTCCAAGCGGCGGGAGCCCCCCCACAGCCAGTAGGTTTGCTCGAGGCTCGAGGCCCCCAGTCTGCGCTCGACCCAGATGCCCGCCCGCAGAGGGCCCCCTTCAATCAGCCGGACCTGGCTGGCCGTCACCTCGCGGCCCTCCCGCTCATATGAGGCGTCCAGGTCCCAGGCTTCCCAGTAGCGCGGTATGTCGGTGTAGGCCCAGATCTGGTTGCCCCGTCCGGCCAGCACCTCCCGCCGGTGGTCTTTGTCGTACAGGCGGGCTAAGGTGCCGTCGGGGGCCACCTCCAGGCGCAGGTGCTGGTTTTCCAGCACCCGCCCCTGACCGTTCACCCGCACGTTGGGGGTTCGACGGGCCTCCAGATGGGCCACCACGGCCAGGGCCAGGTAGCCCATGGCCGGCACCACCTCGTCGGCTGCCACCAGAATCTGGGCGCCGGCTTCCTGGTAGGGCACCTCGTCGCCGCTGGCCGTGAGCAGGCGGAAAAACCGCTCGGCAGGGCGCTCCATCTGAAGCCGCAGGGGGCGGGGGCTGCTGCTCAGGTTCCACACCACCAGGTGCGCCAGGGCCTCGGGGTGCACCTTGCGCACCTCGGAAGAAAGCAAACCGAGGGCTTCCTGGCGCAATTCTTCGGCCTGGATCAGGGCGGTTTGCAGGCTCTCGGCGGCCTCCTGGGGCACGCTGTGGATGGCCGAGCCGGGCAGGATGTCGTGAAACTGGTGCAGCAGCAAGACCTTCCAGAAGCTCTCCAGGTCGTGGGCTGGATAGCGGGGCTCGTCAATGGTCAGGCGCGGGTCCACGGGTTTGAGCGAGACCAGGCTCCAGGCCAGCTCGGCTTCCCGCAGGGTTTGCTCGAGCCGCCCGCACAGCGCCTTGAGCCGGGCCTGGGTGGTGTAGGTGGCGCGGTGCAGCTCCAGGTAGAGCTCGCCCACCCAGACCGGCAAATTGGGGCTGGCTGCCTCCAGCGCCCGGTAGAAGTCTTCCACCCGCCCCATCTCCAGCCGGGGCAGGCCGGGAAACTCACGGTAAACCGCAAAGCGCTCCATCATCTCGGCGCTGGGGCCGCCCCCGCCGTTGCCGTAGCCAAAGGTCAGGAGCGAGGTGGGGTGGAGGCGCTGGCCCTTGAAGTTTTTCCAGGTGCCCGCTAGCTCGAGGGCCTCCAGGCGCCCGTTGTAGCCCTCGCCTGGGTTCCAGAAGCTGTGGGCCAGCACCCTCGAGCCGTCGAGCCCCTCCCACTGCCACAGGTCGTGGGGGAAGGGGTTGGTCTCGTTCCAGTTGAGCTTGGTGGTGAAAAAGTAGGGCAGCCCCCCCTGCTGTAAAAACTGGGGCAGGTTGGCCGCAAAGCCAAAGGTGTCGGGCAGCCAGGCCACCCGGGCCCGCCGACCCAACTTCTGCTCAAAGTAGCGCTGCCCGTAGAGCAACTGCCGCGCCCAGGACTCCCCCGAAAGCAGGTTGGCATCGGGCTCCACCCACATCCCCCCCACCGGCTCCCAGCGGCCCTCCTGCACCCGCGAGCGCACCTGGGCAAAAAGGGCGGGGTCGTCGGCCTCGAGCCAGGCGTAGGCCTGGGCGCTGGACTGGTTGAAGTAGAACGCTGGGTAGCGCTCCATCAGGTGCAGCACGGTGGCAAAGGTGCGGCGAAGCTTGCGCCGGGTCTCCCCGATGGGCCAGAGCCAGGCCAGGTCTATATGGGCATGGCCCGAGAGCCACAGCCGCCCCCGCGCGGGGTGGCGCCGACGAATGCTTTCCAGGGCCTCCTGGAGATGGCGGCGGGCCTCCTCCAGGCTCTGCCGGTGCGGGGCTTGCAGGGGCAGGCCAGGGCCCTCGAAGCGCCACTCCTCCCAGAGCTTGGCGGTTTCCGCGGCCCAGGCGCGCTCGAGCTGGTTCAGGTACTCGCGGGCCGGGCCGCGCGGCAGCTCGATGCGGGCCAGGGTCTCGCTCAGGGCATCCAGCAAGAGCGCGGCCAGCTCAGGCTGCACCTGGGGCACCGCCTCCAGCACGCAGGCCAGCTCCTGGCACAACGAGCGCACCTGGAGGTCGGGCACTAGAAGGAGGGCCTCCTCCAGCTTGGGCGCAGCCACCGGGCTGCCAAACAGCCCTTTGGGCACCGCCTCGACCTCGAGTTCCAGCCTCTCCCCGCCCTTAGCCGGCTCCCACAGGGGATACTCGGTGTGGTAGGGGTTGAGCCCGCCCAACGGTCTGCCGCCCGCGCACAACAGGCCCTCGCCGCCCGGCTTCAGCCGCACCCAGACCGGCTTTCCGGCCCAGGCCGTGGGCACCTCGAGCTCGAAGAAAAACCGCACCGGGAAGCTCCGATCCGGCCAGGGCTCGCCCACCGCAATGGGCACCCGGGGGCCGCCCGCCGCCTCGAACATCCCGGCCAGGGGCCGGGTTTCCAGGTCGCGCCAGGCCGATAATTCCTGCCAGCGAACCCAGAGGCGCTTCAGGGCCTGCATCACTCCTCCTCCCGCACCAGGCGCAGGGGAAACACCCCGGTAAACAGGCGCGGCCAGGCCAGCCGGGGCCGCCCCCAGTCGAGCTTGACCCCTGGCAGGCTGGGCGCGAAAAACTGCTGCCACAGACCGTAGGCAAGCGGGGTCAGGCGCTGGTCCAGGGCGAGTTCGGCCCCCCACTGAAGGTCGCCCAGGTCGAAGGGGCTGGGGGGCTTGCCCAGTTCCTCGGCCAGGAAGTCGTGTACTTCCTGGCGTACCCGGCTCTGATACAGCCAGTCGTCCACCAGGCGCGAGAAGTTGGCCTCGGCCAGCGAGACCGGGTCGTCGCCAAAAAGGGCGCACACCCCCGCCGCAATGGCGCTGCCCAGGCTGTTGCCGGCGGTGTTCCAGCCAGCAAAGCCCCCCAGCCCCGGCAGGTTGACCGACTGCAGCAGGAGCTGCACGAAGCGGTTTTCGGCCCCATTGGCATAGGCCACGTCGGCCACCGTGATCATCCGCCCGGCGGCCTGGTCGCCGACCAGCCGGTCTATCAACTCGGGCAGGTTGCGTTCGGCGGTGTCGACCGTCTCGTAGTCGGGCTGGCGCAGGGCCTGGCGGGTGGCCGGGGCGTTCACGGCCAGAATCAGGTCGGCCTCCTCGGTGCTCTGCACGGCCACGCACCCGGCGGCCCGCAGGTGCGCCTTGACCAGCTCACCCAAAGGGCGATCTTCGTAGAGCATCACCGCCTGCTCGGCCAGCACCGAAGGATACCGCACAAGAACCTTGGTTTTTCGTCCGGCCTGGTTGAGCAAGGCCCGCGCCAGCAGGGTGCAGGCGGCTTCGTCGGCCCCGGGGTAGATGTCGGCCTCCCCCCAAAGCCCCAGTTCGTCCAGGCGGGCCTCGAGCCTGCGGCGGTCGCGGGCGGCCAGGCCGTAGGGGGTGGTATCGTCGAGGGTCAGCGCCAGGTACTCCAGCACCCCCGCGTGGAGCAGGTCAATGGCGGCCCGGTGCATAGCGTGGTTGCGCTCGCGGGTGGCCAGCCAGTCCTGTAAGACCTCTTTGGGCAGGTGTAGCCGGGCCCGGTCGAGCTCCATGGGGGCATCGCCCAGGGGCTGTCCGGCGGCCTCCCTGCGCTCGAGGCGGTCGGTCCACTCCGAGTACTTCCGCAAAAGGGGGCCCCATTCGCCGTAGTAGGGTTTTTCCTCCAGGGGGTCGTTGTCGTGGGCCACCCGCACAATCACCCCGTGGGCCAGGATGCGCAGGTGCGGGCTTCTTTGCTTGAGGTCGCGCAGCACCTCGAGCCTCGCCAAGACCTCCTCCAGGCTGTCCGAAACCCGTCGGGCCGGAATCATGCCGCCCAGGGTGAGGGTTTCCAGGCTCACAATGGCCGCATCGGCAGCGGGGGCCTCGCGCCGCAGCCACTCCGCCAGGGCAGTCGGGTTGCCCGGCTGGTTCATCTTGTTCAGGATTTCCAGGGGGGGCGAACGCAGCTCCAGCCCGGCCACCCGCGCAAGCTGGTGGGGCAGCTCGAGGGTCACGGGCCGGGTATCGGCAGGTAACAATAGAATGCGCTTCATAAGTGGACGGTCAATCTACCTAACCCAATCTACCCGAACCCCTCCACAAAAGGGCAGACGGCCAGTGCGCCCCCAAAAGCCCAGGCATGTTTATCCAACCAACACCTCGAGGCTGGGGCCCATCCGGAAGGCGTTGGGTCAGGCATGGCCTTGACCCGATTTGAGCAAACCTCGAGGCACACGGCTCGTCATCGGTTCGATTAGCCCTTCACAGCCCCCTCGAGCCCCCGCATGAAGAAGCGCTGGGCCAAAAAGAAAACCACCAGCACCGGAATCATCATGATCATGGCCCCCGCCGCCACGTTGAACACGTCGTAGTTGAACTGGCCCTTGAGCTTCAGAATGGCCACCGACATGGGCAACAGCTCATCGTTGGTCAAAAGCGCCACCGAGGGCCAGAAAAACGCATTCCAGGTGCCCACCAAGGTAAAGATGCCCAGCGCCGTCAGCGAGGGCACCGACAGGGGAATCATGACCCGCCACAAAATCTGGAGCTCGCTGGCCCCATCCATGCGGGCGGCCTCCATCAGCGTACCGGGAATGGCCAGGTAGGCCTGGCGCATCAGGAAGATGCCAAAGGCAGTAGCGATCAGGGGCAGCACCACTCCGGCGTAAGTGCCCAAGAGCCCCAGGTCGCGCAGCGTGAGCACGTTGACGATGAAGGCAATCTCGGTGGGCAAGACCAGGGTCGAGACGATGGCGCCAAAAACGAGCCCCCGGCCCGGAAACTGCAAACGGGCCAGCGGATAGGCGGCCAGGGCCGAGACCACCAGGGTTCCGGCTACCGTCAGCGCGGTAATAATGACCGAGTTGAGAAAGTACTTCCCCAGGCTGAGCTTGGTGATTACCTCGTAAAAGTTGCCCAGCGTGACTGCCGGAGGGAACAGACTTTTGGGAAAGTCGTAGATGCTGATGCCGCTGGCCTGTTTGTCGGTGATGGAGATGGCCAGCGTCCAGAGGAAGGGGAAGATGGCGAAGCCCAGAATTGCGAGCAACAGCGCGTAGCTCAGCGCGATGTGCAGGCCCTTGCGCAGGGTGGCTCGAGCCCGCAGGCGGGCCGCATCCTGGGGTGAAACCGGCTTCATCGCTCGCTCCTTTCCTCGCGGGTCAGCCGGAAGTTGAGGTAGCTCAGGGCAAACCCCACCAGCGCCAGCAGCAGCCCGGCGGCCCCGGCCACGCCGAAGTTGGCGTTGAGCATGTTGCCCCAGCTCTTGTTGTACACGTAGAGCAGGGCCGTGTAGGTGCTGTTGAGCGGGCCCCCGCTGCCGCCGGTGAAGACGATGATTTCTTCCAGAACCCGGAGGGCCGCAATGGTGGAGAGCAGGCTGCACAAAAGCAGGGTCGGGCGCATGAGCGGCACGATGATCAGCCAGAAGCGCTGCCAGGCCGTCGCGCCATCCAGGGTGGCGGCCTCCTCGAGCTCCGCCGGAATGCTTTGCAGCCCGGCTAAATAGAGCACCATGTAGTAGCCAAAGCCCCGCCAAAAGGTCACCAGCATGATGGCCCACAAAGCGGTGTGCTCGTTGAGCAGCCAGTTGAAGCGCCCCTCGGCGTTCATCAGGTTCAAAAGCTGCAAAGACCAGTTTAGAAAGCCCTCCTTCTGGAAAATCCACTCCCACATCACCGCCGCCAGCGAGATGGAGGTCACCACCGGAATGTAGTAGCCCACCCGGAAGAAAGCCATCAAGGGCAGCTTCTGGTTGACCAGCACCGCCACCGCCAGCGAAGCAATCTGCAGGACGGGCACCACCAGCAGGTACTTCAGCGAGTTGAGGAGGCCGGTCTGGAACAGCGGGTCGCCCAGCACAAACTCGAGGTTCTTGAGCCCCACCCATCGGGGCCCCTCCCCCGAGGCCAGGTCGGCCACGGTGTAGTCGGTAAAGCCCAGATAGGAGCCGTAGAACACCGGATAAAAGGTGAATAGCCCCATCAGCACCAGAGCCGGCGCCAGAAAGGCATAGGCGATGAGGGTGGTGGTCAGGGCCTGTCGTTTCATAGGGCACTCTTGGCCGATAGCTGATAGCCTTTGGAAATCCGCTGGCTATCAGCTATCGGCAATAGACCATGGGCTTACCTGGCGTTGGCGTTCCAGAAGGCCACCGCATCGTCGAGGGCCTGCTTGGGGGTCTTGCGCCCTAAGAAGGCCGCCTCGATGTTGTCGTTGAAGTTCTTGTAGATGTCGTCGGTGTTCTTGGGGGGCTTGAAGCCGGGGTTAATCAGGCGGCCCGAGGCCGAGTTCATGCCTTTGCCAATTTCCAGCGGGTCGTTGCTCTTGGCCTTGAGGCCGGGGTCGTTCTCCGAGCCCGCCGCCGTGGAGACGATGGGCACCACGTTGGCAAACTTGACCTGGTTGGTGCGGTTGGTCACGAAGAGGGCAAAGCGGATGGCCGCGCTTTTGTTCTTGGAGGCACTGGGAATCACCAGGCTCATGGCCCCGCCGGTCTGGATGCCGGCCTTGCCCAGCGGAGCGGGACCGATGCGGGTCTTGGCGTAGAGGTCGGGGTTGGCCTCCTTGACGCGGTTGAGGGTGGTGGGGGCGCCCACCACGATGGCCGCCTTGCCCTGGCTGTAGAGCTCGTTGGAAAGCTGGAAGGCCTCCTTACGCAGAAGCTCTTGGGGGATGATGTCGTTCTTCATGGCATCCACGTACTTTTGCAGCAGGGCCACGTGGGCGGGCGAGTTGAAGGCCGCTTTGCCGTCTTTGTCGTAGACCGGCAGCCCTTCCAGGAAGAAGCGGCCCAGGAAGCTGGCCCCGTTGGGGTCTTTGACCGGGGGCAGCCAGCCATAGGCTCCGGTGGCTTTCTTAATCTTCTCGGAAGCCGCCAGCAGGTCGTCGGTGTTGCGGATGGTGCGCGCGTCCACCCCGGCTTTTTGCAACAGGTCGGGGTTGTACATCATCACGCCCTGGTCGAGCCAGCCGTACCACGGCAGGCCGTACACCTGGCCGTCCATCACGAACATATCCAGCACATTGGGGTAGTAGAGCTGGTTGAGCACGTTGCGGTTGACCAGCTGGGTCAGGGGGGTCAGAATCTTGTTCTGGGCCGCAGCAAAGGTGGAGTCCTGCCAAAGGTTGACCACATCGGGGGCCTTGCCCAGGGCCACCGCGGCGGTCAGGTCGCGCTCCATGGTGTCCTGCTTGTCCACCCAGCGCACCTTGATGGTGGGGTTCTGCCGCTCGAAGTCGGCGATGGTGCTCTTGATGTAGTTGTCGAAGTTGGGGCTCAGGTAGTAGGTCCAGAACTCGATTTGGGTCTGGGCCAGGGCGCTCAGGCCGAGTGCCAGGGCTGCTGCTGTTATCCAACGCTTGAACATGGTTTCTCCTCCTACGGTTTGCTACCAGGCCAGGCCTGCGTTAGCCCAGGGGACGCCCGCTTCAGTAGTTGCGGTCCGCCACGGCGGCCGCGGTGCGGGCGATGAAGTCGGCAGCCGGCTTGCGGCGCAGCGCCACCAGGGTGTAGAGCAAATCCAGCACCAAAAGCTGGCCCATCTTGGCCGCCACCGAGCCACCGGTGAGGGGGCTTTCGGCCACCGAGGTGACCAGCACCACATCGGCAAAACGGGCCACGGGGCTTTTGGTGCGCTGGGTAATGGCAAGGGTGGAAGCGCCCGAACGCTTGGCGACCTCGAGCGCCTTGACGGTATCAATGGTGGTGCCCGAGCGGGTGATGCCAATGGCCAGGGCCTTCTTGTCGAGGGTGGCGGCAGCCATGGCGGCCATGTGGGGGTCGGGGTAGGCCTGGGTGGTGTAGCCCAGACGCATGAACTTGTAGGCGAAGTCCTGGGCCGTCACCCCCGAGGCGCCCACGCCGTAGATGTCAATGCGCTGGGCCTGCAAAATCAGGCTGACCGCCTGGTTTACCCGCTTCAGGTCAATCAGACGAAAGGTGTCCTCGAGGGCCTGCCTGGCGTGGTGGGTGACGTACTCGAGGGCCTCCTGGGGGGTTTTAGGGTTCTCCTGAGGCCCGAGCCCCACCGGGCTGGCAGCCAGGTCGGAGGCCAGGGCCAGCTTGAACTCCTGAAACCCGCTAAAGCCCAGGTCGCGGCAGAAGCGGATCACGCTGGCCTCGCTCGAGCCTGCGCCTTCGGCCACCTCCACCACGGTCTGGTAGAGCAATTTTTCGGGGTTTTCCAGCACGTACCGGGCAATCCTGCCCAGCGCGGGGGTCATCTGGGCCCCTTGGCTTCGCAGCATGGCCAGGGCTCCGTTAGGCATCGGCCAGCCCCCACGCCAGGCCCCTCCGCTTTTGGACCTCTAAGCTCGTCATCGGGTCACCTCGCGCAAAGCCTCCACAAACCCCCGCGTCACCCACTCCACGCGGGTCAGGGCCGTACCCACCGTGACCGCAAAAGCCCCGGCATCCAGGGCCTGCCGGGCCTGAAGGGGGGTCGCAATCCGGCCCTCGGCCACCACCCTGACCCCTTGCCCGGCCAGCGCGCGCACCAGTTCCAGGTCGGGGCCCTGCTGCTTGGAGGAGTAGTCGGTGTAGCCCGACAGGGTGGTGCCGACCAGGTCGGCGCCCAGCGCATGGGCCATCAGACCCTCTTCCAGGGTTGAAACATCGGCCATGGCCAGACAGCCCTGGGCATGGATGGCTTCAATCAGGGCCCCGACCTCCACCGGGCGCGGGCGAAGGGTGGCGTCAACCGCGATGATGTCCGCCCCCTGCTCGGCCAGAGCCCGCACATCGGAGAGCGCGGGGGTGATGTACACCGGCGAACCCGCCACTTCACGCTTGACCAGGCCCACGATTGGAACCGAAACGGCGGGGCGGGTGGCGGCCAGGTCGGCCAGGCCCTCGATGCGCAAGCCCACCGCACCGCCTGCTATGGTGGCCTGGGCCAGGGCTGCGACCATCGCCGGGGCGTCCAGGGGGCCGCCCCGCACCGGCTGGCAGGAGGCAATCAGGCCGTGGCGAAGCTGCTCGAGAATTTGCGCCCTTCTAAGCACGAAGCCTCCTTGAAGTTTTACTCTATTGGCAATGTTAGTTTTTGAAGTAATATTTTGTCAAGGTCGCTTGCCTGAAGCCTGCCGCATGCCTCCGGTTCCTTGCGTCGCAGCCTGGTTTATTGACCCAAAGGTGCCTATGGAAAGCCTGTTTCTTGCCACCCGTCTGATGATGGTTGACCTCCCTGGCCCCACCCTGGACGCGGCCAGCCGCGCCCACCTCGAGCGCTACCGATTTGGGGGGGTCTGCCTGTTTCGCAGGAACATCCAGAGCCCGGCCCAGGTGCGTGAGCTGGTGGCCGAGATTCGGGCAGTCTTGGGGCCTCAAGCCTGGATTGCCATTGACCAGGAGGGTGGGGCCGTGCAGCGGGTGCTGGAGTTTGCCCTGGCCCCGGCTCCCATGGCCCTGGGCGCCATCGGGGATGCCAAAGTTGCCGAGGCCGTAGGCGCGGCGGTGGGGCGCGCGCTCATCTCGCTGGGCATCAACTGGAACTTCGCCCCCTCGGTGGACGTGAACACCAACCCCCAAAACCCGGTGATTGGCGACCGCAGCTTTGGCGCCGACCCCAAAAAAGTCGCCCGCCTGGCCCTGGCCTGGGCCAGGGGTCTGGAAGGGGCCGGGGTCATGGCCACGGTCAAACACTTTCCCGGCCACGGCGATACCGTGCTGGACTCGCACCTCGATCTGCCGGTGGTGGACAAGCCCCTAGAGGCGCTCGAGCGCACCGAGCTTTACCCCTTTCGCAAGGCGGTGGAGGCCCAAATCAGCGCCATCATGAGCGCCCACATCCGCTTTCCTGCCCTGGACAAGCGATATCCAGCCACCCTCTCCAAAAAAATCCTGACCCACTTACTTCGCCAAAAGCTCGGCTTCAAGGGCATCCTCGTCACCGATGCGCTCGACATGAAAGCCATCACCCAGCACTACTCCGTGGGCGAGGCCGCGGTCAAAAGCCTCCAGGCCGGGGCCGACATGATTCTGTCGCTGGGCAAGCCCGAGGTGCAGGCGTCCCAGGCTGCGGCCATCCGGCAAGCCCTGGAGAATGGTTCCCTCTCCAGGGAACAGGCCCGCCAGAGCCAGCAACGCTTACAGGAGGCCGCCGAACGCTTCCCCGGTCTGGCTCGAGCGTACACCCCAACCCAGCAAAAACGCGACCGGGCCCTGATGGAGCGAGTGGCCCTGCAAAGCATTACCCCCTACCGCAAGCCGCTGCGCCCGAGGCGTTCGGATCGAATCCTGGTGGTCTCGGCAGGCCGCGCCACCGAGGCCGGCCCCTACGGCGAGACCCTTGCAGTGGAGGATTTCCTCCAGCTTCTCAAAACCCGCTTCGCCGAGGTGAACTCGTTCGTCTACGACCCTCAAAAGGCCGCCGAGTTTACCGGTGAGCTTGAAAAAGCAGCGACCAAGGCCGACTTTCTGCTTCTGCTCTCGGTGGGTCGGGGCGGCCTCGGCCCCCAGGAAGCCCATCTGCTCAAACACGCCTTGACCCTGGGCAAACGGGCCAGCCATGTGGCCCTGTGGAACCCTTACCACATTTTGAGCCTGCGCAAACCGGCCTTCGTAACTTACGGCTTCCGTACGCCCACCCTGAAGGCCCTGGTCCGGGTGTTGGCCGGGGCCCCGGCCCAGGGTCGGCTGCCCTTCAAACTGCGCTGAGGTCTGAAGCACGCCTGCCGACCCCACCTGGCGCCGGGTCAGGAAGGCCCCAGCCTCACAAGGCTTATCCCCTGGGTATCGTGGGGTGAGGGCACAACCCCGGTGATACCAACTCAAGGCATAGTAAGGACGTTCAAGGGCACACAAAGCGAGTCTGGGTGGTCGGCCATAGCTCCCCCACGCCTGCCCGTACCCCCAGACCCCTGCGCCACCGGGGTATGCAAAGCGTCGAAGCAAGGTGGGCAATAGAGCCCACATGCCCTGGGTGCGCTCGCGCCGCATCCTGCGATTAGAATCAGGCATGCGCGTTCTGGTGACCTCGCTCAAGGGTGGGGTGGGCAAGACCACCACCGCCATTCACCTGGCCGCTTTTTTACAGCTGCGGGGCCCCACCCTGCTGGTGGATGCCGACCCCGCCGAGGGGGCTCTGGTCTGGGCCCGGCAGGGGTCGGGGCTGCCTTTCGAGGTGGCTGGCCCCGAAGAGGCCCGGCCCAAACGGTTCGAACACGTGGTGATTGATACCGCCGGACACCCCAAGGGCAAAACCCTACGCGACTACGCCGACAAAGCCGACCTGGTGGTGGTGCCGACCTCCCCCGGGATGCTTTCGCTGGTGAGTTTGGAGCAGTTCGTGAAGGAGCTCGCGGGCTACCCGCTCAAGGCCCTGGTCACCCTGGTGCCCCCCTTCCCCTCGCTGGACGGCATGCGCACTTTTGCCCACCTGAAGGCCCGAAAAATCCCCCATTTCAAACATGCCATTCATCGCCTGGCCGCCTACGAGAAGGCCGTGCTGGCCGGAACCCTGGTGCAAAACGCTCCCGACCCCAGAGCAGCGCGGGCCTGGGAGGAGTATGTGCTGGTGGGGCGGGAGCTGGTGAGGGGGTAGCGGTTTCGCTCAACTCCCCTTGCCTGCGTTCTTATCTGCCGGGGTGTCCTTGTTGGCGAGCTGCTGCAAGAGGCTGAACATCTGCTGGATTAGCTCGTCGGATTTGCCACTCGAGCCCGTGCTCAGGCCGTTGAGTAGCTGACCGATGCCCAACCCCTGGGTGTATTGTTCGGTCATCTTGGCCAGGGTGGTGGGGTCGCCGTAGATGTTCAGGTTGCCCTTGCTCATGAAGTTGCCGATGCTGCGGGCCATCTCGGCCTGCACATCGCGGGCGGCCTGTACTTTGAGCTTTTGCAGCTCGAACTCGAGGGCCGCTGCGCTGTAGGTCTGCCGGTTTTCCAGGGCCTGCCGCTCCACCTCCACACGGGCCTGCTCCACGCTCACTTTTTCGCGCTCCACATCCACCT
Source organism: Meiothermus sp. (assembly GCF_025056915.1). Lineage (GTDB taxonomy): Bacteria > Deinococcota > Deinococci > Deinococcales > Thermaceae > Meiothermus. Next base: position 20,327 of record NZ_JANWVH010000032.1, read on the forward strand.
CGACCATCTTGTTGGCGGTGAGGCCCTTGGCAATGAGCTCCTGGGCCTCGGCCTCGGCCTTGGCCTTGGTGATGGCGGCCTCGGCCTCGAGCAAAGCGGCTTGCCGGGCGGCCTCGGCTTTTTTGACTTCGGCGAAGGCAGCGACCATGGCCTCGGTTTCCTTTTTGATGCGCTCCTGCTCGATAACCTGCTTGGCGGTGATCAGTTTGGTCTGGGCTTCGCGCTCGGCCTGGGCGAGTTGCTGGACGGTATACACCTGCTGATTGGCCCTCTCCCGCTCGGCCTGGGCCTCCAGGGCCTGCTTTTCGGCCTCGGCCCGGCGGCGCTCGGCCTCGGTAATGGCAATCTCGCGCTCGCGTTGGGCCAGCGCCACGGCTTTTTCCCGCTCTACATCGGTGGTCTGCTTTTCCTGCTCCTTCAAGAGAAGCAGTTTATCGCGCTCGATGGCCGCAGCCTGCACGGCCTGCTCTCGGGCTATTTCGGCCTCGCGGGTCAGGCGTTCCTGCTCGATGCGATAGGTATCGGCCTCGCGCTGCTTGGCGCTGGTGATTTTGGCGACCTCAGCCTGCTGGGTGGCTTCGGCCTCGGCCTGGGCCCGCTCGAGCTCCAAAATTTCCCGGCGGGTCTCTACGTTTTTCAGGGTGATGGCCCGCTTGGCTTCCTGCTCAAGGCGGTTGCGCTCGACCAGCGCTGCTTGGGTAATCTCGGTAATCTTGCGCTTGCCCTGGGCGTCGAAGATGTTGGTGTCGGAGAGGAGTTCCTGGCTGGTCTGGTCGAGGCTGGAGATGGTGACCGATTCCAGGGTGAGGCCGTTGGGCTCCAAATCCGAGCGCACCAGCTGCTGCACCGAGATCGCAAACTGGTCGCGCTGGGAGTGAATCTCGACCAGATCCTGGGTGGCCGCCACCGAGCGCAGGGCCGAGACCAGCTTCTCGAAGACCAGCGCCGAGACCGCCTGCGGCGTGACCGACTTCTCGCCCAGGCTGCGGCTGGCGTTCACCACCGAGTCCTCTTTGGGCTCGACCTTGATGTAGAACTCGGCCTTCACGTCGAGGCGCAGGTTGTCTTTGGTGATGAGGGCATCCGGGCCTTTGCGCTCGACCTCGAGCTTCATGGTTTCCAGGCTGACCGGCACATAGCGCTGCAAGATGGGGAAGAAGAACCCGCCCCGGTCAATCAAAACCCGCCGCCCACCCAGCCCGGTCATCACGTAGGCCAGGTTGGCCGAGGGCTTGATGTAGAACTGTTGAATCAGCCAGGCTAAAAGCCCTGCGGCCAGCACCAGCAAACCCAGCAAGCCGCTGACCAGGCTGTTCAGGCCCGACCAGTTGGGGATCAAGCCCCCCCCAAACAAACTCAGGCCAATCAAGAGCAGCGCGACCAGAATCAAGATGGCACTCAACATGCGTCCTCCTCAATTTTTGCCAAAAAAGGTTTCGAGACGATCCTGGGCCGACAACCGGAACACGTGATGGGAGTGGTCTACATGGGTCTATAGCTCAAGTAAGAACATCAGGGGCAAACTAACGCCGAACCGGGACTTCCTCTGGGAAGGGGTGGGCCTGCACGTAGTAAATGCCCTTCTGGGGGTCAAAGTCCACCACCAGAAGTTCACTGCCGGTTTCCAGCGGCGGTTCACCCGGCAAGGTTTTGCAAAGAACCCGATGAATATTGCCGGTTTTGTCACGCACATTGGCCGCGCCTCCATGGACGTCTATGCGGAAGGCCGCCCGCCCCCCGCAGCCCACCAGGTCCTGCTTGCGCACATTACGCCCCTGCTGTCCCATCAGGCCCTGGACCACCGAGGCCACACCGTTGCCCGCCAGCCCCGCAGCCAGCAGGCCTAAAGCTGCGGCGATGGGGAAAAAGACCGCAGGGGGTAGCCAGGCATCCAGGGCCGCGTTGACCAGCAGACCCACCAGCCCCCACGTGGACAACAGGATGGGCAGCAGCAGGGCCAGCGAGGCCCCCTTGCCCAAACCAAACCAGCTCCCCACCGTTCCCAGAGGGTTGGGGCCGCCGTAAGCGGGTGCGTCCGGAGGGGTCTCATGGCCCCCGTCCTCGCCGGTGCTGTGGGCATCGGGCGAGCCCTGGGCCTCGCTGGAAGGAGCCTCCGCGGAACCTCCCAGACCGCTGAACACAACGCCCACACTGAGCAAAAGCCCCACCGCCAGCGGCAGGGCGAAGATGAAGTTGTGCCACTCGAGGAAGTAACTCACCTTATTCTAATAGTAGCCCAGGCCTCCCCCCTCTTGCATGAGGAATGCAGTGGATTTGCCGTGCTGGACTCAATCTAAGGTTTGCATCACCCGGGCCATGCGCTCGAGCGCCTCTTGTACCAGATGTCGGCTGGTCGCAAAGTTCAGGCGCAGCCAGCCCTGGTACTGCGGGCCAAAAATCCTGCCGTCGTTGAGGCCGAGCTTGGCCCGCTCGAGCATCACTTTGTGAACCTCCTGGGCGAAGGGGGCGCCCGAAAAATCAAACCAGGCCAGGTAGGTGCCCTCTGGGGGCAGGTAGCCCACCTGGGGCAGGTGCTCCGCCATAAAACCGGTGATGAAGTCGCGGTTGCCCTTCAGATAAGTCCGTACCTCCTGGAGCCAGTCCTGGGCGTGCTCGAGGGCAGCCCGCCAGGCAGCCATCGAGAGCACATTGGGGTGGCCGCCAAGGCCCTTGGCGACCTGGGCCAGCGCCGCCACAATCTGGCGGTTGTGGCTGATCGCCACCCCACCCCCAAGCCCCGCGGTGTTGTAGGTTTTGCAGGGGCCGGTCAGGGTCACCGTGCGCTGGGCAATCTCTGGGCCGAGCGAGGCAATGGGGATGTGCACCCCTTCGTAAATCAGGTCGGCCCAGAGTTCATCGGACATCACCCACAGGCGGTGGCGCAGGGCGAACTCGGCCAGTCGCTCCAGCTCATCACGCCGGAAGACCCGCCCGGTCGGGTTTTGCGGGTTACACAGCATCAGGAGCCGGGTGCGCGGGGTGACCAGGCTTTCCAGGTGCTCAAAGTCGATCTCCCAGCCGGTAGGGGTACGCAAAAGCGGGTTGTACCGGGCAACCCGATGGTGTTCGTGCAGGGCGTGAAGAAAGGGGTGATACACCGGCACCTGGGTGATGACCTCGTCGCCGGGGCTGCTCAGGGCGAGCACGCTGGCATAAATGGCTGGCACCACCGAGGTTGTGAGCAGCAGGTGCTCGGGAGTGAGGCCGGTGAGGCCGTGCTGGCCCTGCTGCTGGATAATCAGCTGCAACAGCTGTCTGTCTCCGGCCATCTGGGGGTAGCCCACCCGCTCCTGAAGCCGTTCCACAATGCCCTGGACAATGGCCGGGCTGATGGGAAAGTCCATGTCGGCCACCCACATGGGCAGCACATCCTCGGGGTAAAAGTGCCATTTGCCGCTATAGCCGTGGGGGTCGCGCAGGGTGAGGGGCGATAGGTGGTCGAGTTGCATAACCTTAGCTTAGAGCACCCTTCACATGTTACGAGCCATTCGACCTAAAGAAAGCCCTGTCCTGGACAGAACAGTGGTAGCCTATCCAGGTGGCCACGACTGGGAAAGGCGCGATAAAGCCGCGCCTCCTCGGAATGGTTTATCGCTTGGATGCGACAACCCTTGTGCCTTTGTCGAAGCCGTTCTCGGTATGGGCTTTAGACTTTCGGCCCATCAAAAGTGCGGCTTGGGTCGTGCGGTAGGCGTATGACCTTCTCCTTCCCAGGGGGATCCTGGCCCTTACTTCACGTCCGGAGCCGTGGTGTGGGCCGGAATGATGACGTCCTCCAACTGCTCTTCCAGTACTACCTGGTTGCGCCCGGCGGCCTTGGCCCGGTACATGGCCTCGTCGGCCCGGCTCAGGATGGCCGCCACGGTATCGCCGTGGCGATAGCAGGCCACGCCCAGGCTCAGGGTGACCTGTACACCCGACATGGGGGTTTCGCGGATGGCCTCGAGCAGGCGCTGGGCCAGGTGATGGGCTTGCTGGAGGTCGGTCTCGGGGGCCAGAATCAAGAACTCTTCCCCGCCCCAGCGGGCCAGGCTATCGCTCTCGCGCAGGTGCTGGAGAAGCCGTCCGGCTGCCTCGCGCAGAACCTGATCGCCCACCGAGTGACCATAGGTATCGTTGACCCGCTTGAAATGGTCGAGGTCGGCCAGCAACACCGCAAAGGGGCGGTTGTAGCGACGGGCCCGGTCGAGTTCGTTGTCTAGCTGAATCTGCATGGCCCGCCGGTTGGTCAGGCTGGTCAGGGCGTCGGTATGGGCCATCTGGTGCATCTGGGCGTAGTGGCGGCGAAGGTAGGCGAACAGGTACAAAAGGCTCAGGTAGGCGATGTTGGAGAGGGTGAACTGAAGGGCGGTGTTGGTGGACGAGACGTTGAGGGAGGGACTCGAGAGCAGGCCAATGCTGCCCGCCAGCAAGCCCAAAGCCAGATAAGTCAGAGAAAAGCGCAAGGCCTGTCGCCTACTGAGCAGGTTGAAGGCCATCAGGTATACCATGGGAAACCACAACACGGCGGGGGTAATACCGTCGCGCTGATGCAGCTTGTAGGCCGCCTCGTAGTAAAGGCTGAAAATCTCATACACCGCAATCAGGCCCAGGGCAACCTGCCAGACCAGCCGTATGCCGTGGGGATTGCGCCACAAGTAAATCTCCAACAGCACAAAGCCCAGGGCCATCGGAAGGAGCAGCAACTGGTCGGGCAGCGAAAGCTTACCCGCCACCACCGACAAACCCCAGGCCGCCAGGGCCGCCAGGGCCCCAAGGGGGAGCAGCCAGAGGGTGAGGCGAATGCGCAAACCCTCGAGGGGGTCGGCAACCTCTATAGTGGCGAAGGGGTCGGGCTGACGACGGGGAAGCATAGCAGACGATTGAAATAATCTATCACTACCTAGCACCTTTGTGAGTTTATGGAGGGCTTGGGTTCCCTCCGGCGGAAATACGGCTATAGCATCGTGTAAATGGCAAGAAATAGCGTATCCGGCGCTACAGATTGCGGGTTGCATGCAAAAGCGAAGGTCTTGGACTTTAGGCGTACCACACGGTCGAGCGACCCAGACACGCCCAGTGATAGCCCTCAAGCCCCTCCCAGCCGCTTTGGGAGGGCATCGGACAAGACCCCCAAGGCTGCTTGCGTGAAGGGCCGGGTCAGCCACCCCACCTGGTCTCCCCTGCGAGGTCGGGGAGGAACCGAGCGGGGCAGGGCTGGGATTGACTTGCTCACCGGGCGGGTGGGGGTGTACGGGCTTTTATGCGACTTGCAAGCAACTTTCAAGAAAGTGGGGTGGGGGGTCTCCCACTGCCCCCTACGCCCGAACCCCTGTTTCGACGCGCCGCTTCAATCGTATGCAAAGTGTTCAGGCAGAGTTGGCCTTATCTGGCCATCGGCGATGGACCATGAGCGATGGGCTAGGGTTTGAGGTACTCAATCAGGTACTCAGCCGCAGCCCACCCGCTCTGGCGCCCCCCTTCGTGGGGTGGGCCGCCGCCCCCGCCCCCCAAAAAAACCAGGTTGTCCTGGGCCAGAAAAGGCCAGGGGTGGGTCTGGGTGGGTAAGGCATATCGCCAGCGATGGGCCATCGCGGTGCGGCAACGGCCAACCCAAGGCCCAAAGAGTTCCTGAGCAGCCTCAATGATCCGACTCAAGGCCTCGGCTAGGGTGAGTTCCAGGTTTTTCTGGCTCCACTCAGCCGAGGCATGCAGAACCAGCACCGGGGGGTCGGGCACGGCCCGCTTGGTGTGATCGAGCGCGGCCCAGGCCAGCACCGGGTGCTCGATTTCCAGACCCACCCAGTCCAGATAGGGCAGATGCTCGAGCACCAGAATGGCCGCCCAGCACGGGGCGTAGCGCACGGCCTCGAGGGCTGCGCGCACCTCGGGTCGGAGGAACCCCTCGGCCAGCTGGAGGGCCTGAGGAGCGGGCATGTTGAGCACCAGGGTTCGGCCCGAGCGAACCTGTCCATCCTCCAGAACTACCCTCCAGTCGGCTTCGTGCTGGTTTTTGTGAAGCGCTGTAACCAGGGCCTTGGTTTCCAGAGGCAAAGGTTTCTCGTGCGACTCCAGCCCTTGTAAAAAAACCTTGCCCAGCGTACTCATGCCGTCCGGGCAGATGTAGCGGGGGTGCCCGGCCTTGCGCGATTTGATGCCGCTTTTGTTCAAGACCGGAAACCCCTGGGCCCACTCACGCACAATGCCGTGCTTGACCAGATCGGGAAGGAGGATGCGCAATTGGTCGTTTTTGGCCGTGAAATACTGGGCGCCGTGGTCTACCCGCACAATTCGACCATCGAGCTCGAGCCAGCGGGTTGCCGCCCGTCCCGAAACCCCTCGGGACTTGTCCAGAATATGCACGCTCAGTCCGGCTCGAGCCAGATCCCGTCCGGCAGCCAGGCCGGCCAGACCCGCGCCCACAATCAATACATCGGGTGAGTGCGTCATATCAAGACCAAGAATCGGGCCTGGAGCGCGTTTCGTCAATCTGGTAGGCTCTAGACGGTGGAGCCAGCCCTGGAAAGAGACTGGTGGGCAATGGGCTTGCGGGTAGCCGGCATTGATGAAGCCGGGCGGGGGGCGCTGGCCGGGCCGGTGGTGGCCGCAGCGGTGATTCTGCCCCCGCTGAGTGGCCGTAACACCTACCCCTTCTACGACTCCAAAACCCTTCGCGCCGAGATACGCGAGGCCCTGGAATCGCAGATTCAGGCGGTAGCCCTGGCCTGGGCGGTGGGGAGGGCCGAGGCGGCGGAAATAGACCGGCTGGGCATTCTCAAGGCCACCCACCTGGCGGCCCTGCGGGCCCTGGAGCAGCTCACTGTAATGCCTGAAGCGCTCCTGACGGACTATCTGCGCTTAGAGCCCGAGTGGCGAAGATACCTTGCCCTCTGTGGCACGCCTCATCTTTCCTCCCGGTTCCGCTGCCCACCCAAAGCCGACCAGGGCAGCCCCACCGTAGCAGCAGCCAGCATCCTGGCCAAAGTGGCACGAGACCGGTATATGCAGGCCCTCGAGCAGTGCTATCCGGGTTATGGCTTCGCGCAGCACAAGGGGTACGGTACTGCCTTGCACCTGGATGCGCTGAGACGCCTGGGGCCCTGTGAGGAACACCGCCGCACCTTTGCCCCGGTGGCCCAGGCGGGGCTTCTTTAGACTCTCTTGAAAATGCGACCTTTGCAGGCGCGGGGGGATTAGAATTTGCGAGGTGGTGGTCATGCAAAAAATACTCCCGCTGGCTTTACTGGCTGCATTGCTCTCGGGTTGCTTTCCGGTGCGCCCGACCGTTACGGTGGGTTTGCGCTTTGGTTTTGAACTCAACCCCATCCTCACCCGCTTTGAGCCCGACCGCGGGCGCGGGGCCGGCTATCTGGTCGGCGAGAGCGTTCGCTTCATCGTCAGTTTGACCCGCGCAGGCTATGTAACCCTGGTGGGCATTGACCCCGACGGCCTGACCTACGAATTTGACCGGGTCTTCCTCAATCCCGGCACCCATCTGCTCTCAGGCCCGCCCGGATTCCGTTACGAGCTGCGCCCGCCCTTGGGCCTCCAGCGGGTGCGGGCCATCTACACCGATACCCCCCACCCCTCGGGGTTTGTCTTTCGGGGTACCTACAGCGCCGAGGGCTGGGATCAGCAAACCTCTATCTACATCCAGCGCAGCGGCTCGAGGGTGCGCGACGTAGCCGAAACCTACTTTTTCATCCGCTAGCCGATCACGGGGAGGGGGTTCCCCAAAGACCGGGTACGGCGTCAGACCCACGACGCCCCGGGCGGTGTGGTGTAGTAGATGGCACGATAAAAGGGCCCGGGTGTCATAACTGCCATATGTACACCAAAACTTCAAAAATCGGCTAAAACACAGGAATCGTCCCCTGTGGGCCAGCAAAATCAGATTTGCTTTTGGCTAAGTCGGAATCAAAAACCGACTAAATGTGTTCACGGTTGCTATTGATGCTTGCGAGCGACTGGCATATAATCGGCTCGCACCCATCAGTGCATGGAAAAGTAGCTATTGTTTGTTCAGGAGGAAACAAATGAAGCGACGTGACTTCTTGAAGAAGGCGGGGATTGGTGCTGTTGCCGCCAGCACGGTCTTCGGCCCGGTCTATGCCCAGACCACCCAGCGCATTCGCTGGCGCATGGCCACGAGCTGGCCCCGCGCCCTGGACACCCTGTTTGGCGCCGCCGAAACCGTTGCCAAGCGGGTCAGCGAGCTGACCGAGGGCCGCTTTGAGATCCAGGTGTTCCCTGCGGGTGAACTGGCGCCGGGCTTGCAGGTGCTGGACGTGGTGCAGGCCGGCAACGTAGAAATAGGCCACACCGCTAACTACTACTACATCGGCAAAAGCCCCTCCCTGGCCTTCGATACCGGGGTGCCCTTCGGCCTCAACCCGCGCCAGCAAAACGCCTGGCTCTACTTCGGGGGCGGGCTCCAGGCCATGCAGAAGGTCATCGCCGACTTCAACGCCATCACCTTCCCAGCGGGCAACACCGGGGTGCAGATGGGTGGCTGGTTCCGCAAGGAAATTCGCGGCCCCGAAGACCTCAAGGGCCTGCGCTTCCGCATCCCGGGCCTGGGCGGCCAAGTGATGACCCGTCTGGGAGCAACGGTACAAACCCTCCCCGGTGGGGAGATTTTCCTGGCCCTCGACCGGGGCGCCATTGACGGCGCAGAGTGGGTGGGCCCCTACGACGACGAAAAGCTCGGGCTGAACAAGGCCGCCCGCTTCTACTACTACCCCGGCTGGTGGGAGCCCGGTTCGACCGTCTCGACCATCGTGAACCTCGAGCGCTGGCGCAGCCTGCCCAAGGCCTATCAGGAGGCCATCATCAGCGCGAGCCGGGAAGCCAACGAGCAGACCATGGCCGAGTACGATGCCAAAAACGCGCCCGCACTGGCCCGCCTGCAGCGCGCCGGAACGCAGCTTCGGCCCTACCCCAGCAGCGTTTTGCAAGCCGCCAACAAAGAAGCCACGGCCCTCTACGAAGAAATCGCCGCCAAGGACGCCACCTACCGCGGCATCTATGAGAGCTGGAAGAAATTCCGCGACGAGTCCCGCCGCTGGTTTGCCACCAACGAATTCCGCTTTGACGACTTTGTGCGCAACCTGCGCTAGGTAGTACCCGATACCAAGCGCTTCACGCCCATACCCGGTACAGCTGGCTGTGCCGGGTATGTCTTTAGAGCGCTCTTCACACATTGTGAGCCACTCGAGTTCGAGAAAGCCCGGTTTTGAACAGAACAGTGGCCGCCTGGAAACTCGAACACATGCGTCTCGGCCCAGACGCAACGCAGACAAGCGTGCCTCACC
>NZ_JANWVH010000033.1 GCF_025056915.1 Meiothermus sp.
TACTTTGGCTCCTACGCCCGGGGCGAGCACGGCGTGGGCAGTGACCTCGATCTGGTGCTGCTCGTGGCGGCCTCGAGCCTTCCTCCCTGGCAGCGCACCCAGCACCTCCCACTGGAAGAGCTGCCCGTGCCCACCGAGGCATTGGTTTATACCCTGGACGAGTGGCGGGCCCTGGCCGAGCACAGCCCCCGCTTCGCCAGAACCTTGAAAAAGGAGGTTTGCTGGCTGGTTGGCGGTGAGGAAGCGGATCTGCCGTGCCCGAATTAAGAACACGTAGCCGGCCCTAAACCCCGCGCCTACCCGACGGACGTCCGCAACGGGGCCATGAATCCTGGCGCTGCCCTGCTGGGCTTGCGCCCCTGTGTTGGGTTTTATCTCAAGGGCGTGGCCGATTGCCTCTGGGCCCGGCGCATGTTTCCTGGTTTCCAGGCGGCAACTGTCCGGGCCTGGGCAGAGGCTAAAGACCACGCGCCCATCCTGCGCTTAGCGCCCAGAATCCGCTCAAGATAGCGTTTAAGCCAGGGCTTCCTCGCGCTTGATGCTGTAGACCCGGCTCAGGCCCTTTTCCGTGGTCACGCCATAGAGCGCATCGCAGGCTTCCATGGTGCGTTTCTGGTGGGTGACCAGGATGAACTGGGTCTGGCCCTTGAAGTGCTGCAAGAAGCGGCAGAAGCGCTGGATGTTGGCCTCGTCGAGGGGGGCGTCCACCTCGTCCAGCACCGCAATGGGCAGGCCGCTGGCGCTCTCCCCTATTTCCGATAGGGCGAACAAGAAGGCCAGGGCGCCCATGGTGCGCTCGCCCATGGAGAGCAGGTTGAGGTTTACGGTGCGCTTGCCGGCGGGTTTGAGTAGGAGTTCCAGGCCGTGTGGGGTGCGCTCGAGCTCCACCTGGGCGTCCAGCAGCGCACCGGCATAGTGGGCGAATTTCTCCTTGAACACCCCATAGACCTGCTGCATTCGCTCCCGGTATTCGGACTCCACCCGGTGCAGCTCGGCCTCGAGCTTGTGCACCACCGCCTCGGCTTCCTGCAAGGCTTGCTCGAGCTTCTGGATGTCCTCGGCCAGCAGGGCATACTCCTGCTCGGCCAGGTGGTTGATGGGGCCCAAGGCTTCCAGGGCGGCTTCGGTTTCCGAGAGCGTGCGGGCCAGGCTGCGCGAGGAGCCCTCCTCCACCGGCCCCGGCGGTAGCTCGGCCAGCTCTTGCTGGAGCGTCTCGATGGTGGCCTCGCGGCGGGCCTGGGTCAGGTGGAGGGCCTCGAGGTCGGTCAAGAGCTGATTGGTACGCCCTACAAGGCGGGTCTCCTCTTCGGCTAAAGCCCGGGTGCGCGTTCGGGCAGCCAGCAAGGCCCCTTCCAGCTCACGCAGGTTGAGGCTTTGCTGGGACTGCTCGAGCCCGGCCTTGCGGGCCTGGATTGCGGCCAGCTTCTGGCCTAGTTCGGCCTGCTCGCCGCGTAGTTGGTGCAGCCGGGCTTCCAGTTCGGCCTGTTCCTGCTGGGCCTGCTGGTAGCGCCCTAAGTCTTCCCGGTAGCGCCGCCAGAGTGCGGAGGCTTCGCGGGCCAGGGCCCACTGGGCATTCACCGCTTCGCGCTCTCTCTGTAGCTCTTGCAGGTTTTCGGGCCGGGGCGGGGTCACCGGCTCGGGAGCTTCCGGGGCCGGGTTCTCTTTGAGGCGGGCCAGGCTGGACTGCACCGCTTTCAACTCGGAGGCTAGCTCGGTCTGGCGGCGCTCCAGGGAGGGCAGCTCGAGGCCAGCCAGCTCGGCCCGCAGGTTTTGGGTCTGGGCTTGCAAAGCCGCAGCCTCGGCCCCCAGGCGCCGGGCTTCGGCCTCTACTTCCTGGTAGCGCCGTCGCAGCGTGAGCATATGCCCACCCCGCTGCACCCGCCCGCCGGTGATGGCCCCGTTGGCCTCCAGCAGCTCGCCCTCCAGGGTCACCAGGCGGGGATGATTGGGGTGGGCGCGCACCAGGGCCAGGGCTTGGTCCAAGTTCTCCATCACCAGGGTCTCGCCCAGCAGGGTGGGGAGGGCCTCGGGGCAGGCCGGTAGCTCCACCAGTTGGCGGGCCACCCCTACCACCCCAGGTTCCCGGCTCCAGTCGCGCTCCCGCTCCCGGTAGCGCAACAGGGTGCGTGGCAGAAAGGTGGCCCGGCCCCCGTGTCGCTTGAGGTACTGAACGGCTTCCTGGGCAGCCTGCTCGTGTTCGGTCAGCACCCACTGCATGCGCCCGCCCATGGCCACCTCGAGGGCCAGCTCGAGGCCCGCGGGCACCCGGAGCAGGTCTGCGACCACCCCCATCAGGCCGGGGATGCCCGCCTCGCGCACCCGCTTGGGGCCTTCGGCAAGGTCGGAGCCGGCGCGCAGCATGGCCTCGAGGCGGCGGGCCTCGGCCTCGGCGGCGCGGGCCTCGCTCTGGGCCTGGCCCTCCTGCCGAACCCACTTGTTCAGTTGATCCCTGAGCTCGGTTTGGCGGGCCTGGGCAGCCCTGAGCCGCTCCTGAAGCGCGTGGAGTTCGGCCTCGAGGCGAAGCCGGTCGGCCTCGAGGGCGGCCCGCTGGGCCTGGCCTTGCTCGTAGGCCAGCTTGCGGGCCTCATAGGTGGCCTGGGCTTGCAGGTAGCGCTCAAAAGTCTGCTGCTCGGCTCTGAGTCGGCGTTCCTCGGCCTGGATGGCCGTCTGGAGCGCTTGCAGGCGCTGCTGGTAGCCCTGGAGGGCCTCGGGGCTGGGCTCGGGTTGGTTGGGGGCCACCGGTTCGGGCAGCGCGCGCAGCCGGGTCTGGCGGGCCTCGGTCTCGCCCAGGTCCCGGGCCAGGCGGCGCAGAAGGGCCTCCAGATTGGCCCGTTCCTGCTCGGCCAGGCGCAGTTCACCGCTCAGGGCTTCCGCCTGCCGCAGGGCCTGGCTGTGGGCATTCTGGGCCGCTTCCAGAGCTTCCAGGGCCTGACTTTTTTCGCTTTCCAGTTCGCGCAGCCGTCGGCTGGCTGCGTTGCGTTCCTCCTCCAGCGCCCAGGCTTTTTGGCGGGCGGCCCTGGCTTCCTGGTCGGCCTCGCGGATGCGGGCGGCCAGTACGCTGCGGCGCAGCACCAGGCTGCGGGCAGCCAGGCTGGCGGCCTTGCGGGCGGCCTCGGCCTGCTGGGCTTTTTCGGCCACGGCGCTCTTGCGCTCGCCAAGCTCCTGGGCGCGGGTTTGCAGCTCGTGGGTGGCCGTCTCCAGGCGTTCGCGGGCGGCCAGGCTGGCCTGGGCCACGGCCCGCAGGCCCGCTGCTTCCTCCAGGTACGAAAGCAGCACTTCGGGCGCGGCCTGCAAAATTTGCCCCACCTCGCCCTGCCCCACAATGGCATAACCGGTGCGGGAAAGCCCGGTGCCCATCAGGGCTTGCTCGACCTGCCGCAGGGTGCTGCGGGCTCCGTTGAGCCGCACCTCGCCGCTGCCGTCGCGCTCGAGGCGGCGGGTCAGGTTGATCCGCCGACCACTGCCCGAAAGCTCCAGCCCGACCTCGGCAAACCCCAGCGGGGCCTTGCCGTCCGAGCCATGAAACAGGAGCGAAAGCGCCTCCTCGCCACGCAGCTCCCGGGCCCGGGCCCCCACCACCCAGCGCAACGCCTCCACCAGGTTGCTCTTGCCGGAACCGTTGGGCCCTACAATCCCGTAAATGCCGGGGCCAAACTCGAGGCTGGTACGCTCCCCAAACGATTTGAAACCTTGCAGGATTAGTCGCTCGATCTTCATCTGACGGATTATCGGTTGGTCAGGCTTCTGAACTTATGGATGATCGGCCCTTGGCCGTTGAATCCAGTCACTGGGACTGTCGTTTGAAGGGGTCTAGAAGGGAGAGGTGCCCCAGGCTTTCGACTTCCTTGCCCTCCAGCAAAAACTTGACCTGCTGCACCTCCTTGAACTCCAGCAGGGTATTGGTGATGCCGTAGATCAGGGCCAGCTCACCCGCCGTGCCGTAGTTGAGCCGACCGTAGGCTGCAGGAAAGTCAACCAGAGCCGTGCTGTCTCGCAAGAAAACTGTGGGGGCCGGTGTGCCTGCCGGAACCAGGGGTGCTGCGCCCGGCACCTGGGGCCCCCGCACCAGTTCGTCCATCACCCGGCCCAGCACATACTCACCCTCGGCAATCTGCACCGTGCGCTCCTCCACGAGAAGCCCATCCCCGGTATCTTTGGCAAAGTGCAGCTTGAGCACACGGGGTCCCTGGTTCTCCAAATCGGAGGGCAGGTTTAAGGACCTCGAGCCCACCTCGCCCTGCTGAGACCAGAGCGCCCAGCCACCCAGCAGCAGCACGGCCAGCCCCAGCAGGTTGGTCAGGCTAAATATTTGTTTCATGGCCGGTTTCCTCCGGGGGCGTTGGGGTTGGTGGGGGGTGTTGCTTCGGGCAGCCCCAGGTAAGAGAAAACAGCCCTGGCCAGCACTTCGGCCACCTGCTCGCGGCCCTGGGGGGTGCGAAGCTGCTCGAAGCCCACCTCCACAAGAATGGCCGCGCCGCCTGCCATCGAGAGCACATACATGGCATCCTGACTGGGGGTGGCCACCATCCCGGCGGCGGCAAAACCCTCCGCAACGGCCTGGGCAAACCGCGCCGCCGAGCCGGGCGCGGCTACGTAGCGCTCGAGCAGCGCTCGCTGGCTGGCAGGGGTGCGGGCCGAGAGTTCACGGCCTTTTTCCAGCAGGCGCAGGGTTTGTATTTCGGGATGGCTGTAAACCGTTATCCGATTGCCGGCAGCGGCATGCAGGCTGATAAATACCTGGGCCGAAGAGGCGTACTGGGCCCGGGCCAGCAGCGGCACGGCGCGGTCGGCGTTGCGGGTCAGGATGACCTCGAGCCTGCCCTGGAGCAGTTTTTGCAGGCGCTGGCTCACGCTCAAAACCAGGTCTTTCTCCTGCAGACCGCCCACCACCACCCCGCTGTCGGCCCCGCCATGGCCGGCATCGAGCACCACCCTGGGCAACCGGCTCTGAGCACCCCGCTCCACCATGACCTGCCGCGGCAGAAACAACAGGCGAGGGGGGTCGTTGCCCTGGGGCAGATATATTTCGGTGCCCCAGTCCTCCCGGCTGAAGCTGATGGCCGAATTTGGCGGCGCTTCCGGCACCTCGCGCACCCCAATCAGGGCCAGACGCGGGGGGTTGTTGGCCAGAAGCCGCACCTGCACATCGCGGTCAAAGCGCAGGATGTAGCGCTCGCTCGAGCCCACCACAGCCCGCTGCACCTCCAGTAGCCGCGCCGGGCGCAGGGCCAGCACGGGCGCGCCATAGTCGTTGCGGTAGTAGAGGTCCAGATTCCGGGCCAGCTCCCGCACCGGAACCCACAGGCCCCCCTGGTAGCGGTAGGCATTCAACAAACGGGCGGCATCTGCACCCTGGCTGCTGATGCCAAAAACCGCTACCCGGCTGCCCAGGCTCAGGTACACCTTGCCAGAGGCCTCGAGGTAGCCCAGCCCGAGGGCTTCGGCGATAAACCGGGCCGGCCCGAAGGCCACCGAGCCCCCGCCCGGATAAATGGCCTGGGTCTCCTGAAAACCCACCAGCAAACGGTTTTCGTACTGCGCCCAGCCCAGGCCGAGCCATATCAATCCAAGGAACAATAAGCGCCGCATCCCGAGTCCAGTCGCTACAGTTTTACTCGGCTCAGATTAGAAGCGCAAGTATTCGTGGGTAAAAGGCCAAACCCTGCCAGCGACCATCTCTGGGGGTCGGTGGTGGAGAGCCATGACCACCTCTGACCGCCCATGCTCCCCTTGTGCATTTGAAATGGGGCGCTACCAGCTTTCCAGTTCTCGCCGGAGGGCTTGCTTTTTGTCATCGGCTTTCTTTTGGTAATTCCGCTTGCCCCGTGCCAGGGCCAAGAGCAGCTTGGCTTTGCCGCGTTCGTTGAAGTAAATCTTCAGGGGCACCAGGGTCAGACCCTTCTGCTCGACCCGGGCCTGAAGTTTGTTGAGCTCGTGGCGATGCAGCAGGAGCTTGCGCAGGCGTCGGGGGTCGTGGTTGGTGTAGCCGCCCTTCTCGTAGGGCGCTATGTAGAGGTTTTCCAGAAACAGCTCGCCGTTTTGAAAGCGGGCAAAGGTGCCCGTAAAGTCAACCTGGCCGGCCCGGATTGCCTTGACCTCGGTGCCTTTTAGGGCCAGGCCGGCCTCGAGGGTCTCCAGGATTTCGTAATCGTGGCGGGCTTTGCGGTTCTCGAGTCCAGCCATAGAGCGCTTTATTCTACGACCTTTGCGGGATGCCCCCGTAGAGGACATCCGTCAAGTGCGCATGTTCCTGGCCAGGTGGCGGAATGGGCTTTATTTAGTGATATTATTCACGATAATCAAGCAAGTGAAAAAAATATTTGTTATCTTTTCCAAACATTGCCTCTTATGAATCAAGAACCACATCCAGGAACAGCTGGTGGATACGAGTATCCTGACTCAGCTCAGGGTGAAAGGTTCCGGCCATCATCTTCCCCGACCGCACAAGTACAATTTCATCCCGGTGCCTGGCCAGTACCTTCACCCCCTCCCCAACCCGAAGAATTCGCGGGGCCCGGATAAAAAAAGCATGAAAGGGTCTATCAAAGCCCTCCACATTTACGTCTTCCTCAAAGCTATCAACCTGCCGCCCATAGGCGTTACGCTGCACTGCGATGTCTAAACTGCCCAGCCGGGGCTGGTCTGGGTGCTCAGGAATCTCCCTGGCCAGCCAGATAGCGCCTGCACAGGTTCCCCAAACGGCCAGCGTACCTTCTTCAAGCCTTTGACGCACCGCACTCTCGAGGCCATACTCCCGCGCCAACATCCCAATCGTGGTTGACTCCCCACCCGGAACAATCAACCCGGCCAGACCCTCCAGGTCCCTGGGAAGGCGCACCTCTACGGGCTCGACTCCCAAATTTTTTAGCATCTGCTTGTGTTCACGAAAATCACCCTGAATCGCCATCACGCCGATTTTCACATCCCCAATCCTATAGCAAGCCAGAAAATCCGCAATAGAAGGGAAAAGTCCAGGCCTATCTGGCGTTGGGTGAAGCCGCAACCTGAGGCCGCTGGACTGCGATTAAAGCGGCCCTACCTGAGCGCTGCAGGGTCAGGCTGGAAATGTGATGAGGCTCAGGGTCGGGCCATGACGACTCTCCTCACCTTCGGCCTTGAGAAGCTGCTTCTCGTGCTCTTCGCCCAGCGCTTTCAATAGCCGCTCGCGTGAAACAAACTGGCCTCCCAGCATGTAATAAAAGCCTTGCTGGCCCAGAACCACCACGTAGCGCACGCCCGAGTGGTTGCGTACAAAGGTGTTGTGCTTTAGGGCGAAGCGGTGCATTCTCTCCAGCGCACGAAGCTCCTGTTCCTGCCGACGACGCTTGAGAAGCGGCATCAGCCAGGCTAAGGCCAGCACGATGAGAGCCGTAACAGCAAAGAAAACCATGCCAAAGGTTTCCGCTTGCATATCGTTACAATCATACACAAATAAGTTACGTTTTCTGTAACGTAGCCATAATCTAAACCGGGTACAAGCGCCCCCTTTGAAGGGCTTGAAAAACCAATCCAGAACGCACCTTCTACGGTATAGCCCGGCTCGAGCGCTCGTCAAATGTTTTGAGCCATTTGACTGGATCGGTGGCTGCGTTGGGGATGAAAACGCATTAGACCATCTGCGGGAGCAGAGAAGCAGGAAGCGGGGCCGGGGTTGGAGACCCACCACCCGCCTCCGACCACCTACACCCCTCATTACACCGCCGTAGAGATACCCCTCCACGTCCACAGAAACGTGATGGCCCTCGAGCCCCTTCCTACCGCGTATAAAGGTCGGTCAAGACCCCCACCTTCTTCTTGCATGAAGGGCCAGTTAAGCCAGCCCACCAAGCCCCCCCCAACGAGCTAGGAGAGGGGCAGAGCGAGTCCAGGCGAGGGTTGACTCGATTTGCTCACCTTGCGGGTGGGGTTGTACGTGCTTTTACGCAACAGAGGGCTGAGGGTTCCTTGAATGTCGCTTGTACACCTGAAGTTGGCGCTAGGCCCGACCCGCAGGCCGTTCCGGACATTCGAGCAAGTGCTGCGACTTTCGGAAACTACCAGCCGCGCTTGGCGAGCTTTTCCTCTTCGCTCAGGAAGTCCAGGTTGATACCGACCATGGCCTCTCCCAGGTCTTCGGACACCTCGGCCAGAACGTCTGGATTGTTGTAGTGGGTTACCGCTCGCACAATGGCCCTGGCCCGTTTGCGCGGGTCGCCCGACTTGAAGATGCCGGAGCCCACAAACACCCCGTCCATGCCCAGTTGCATCATCAAAGCGGCATCGGCGGGGGTCGCCACCCCTCCGGCGGCAAAGTTAACCACCGGCAGCCGGCCATTTTCGTGAACCCAAAGCACCAGCTCATAAGGAGCGCCGTGGTTCTTGGCATACGTCATGAGTTCTTCGCGGGGCAGGGCCTGAATCTGCCGAATCGCGCCAAGCACGTTTCGGGCATGGCGCACAGCCTCGACCACATTGCCGGTGCCGGCCTCGCCCTTGGTGCGAATCATGGCCGCGCCTTCCCCGATGCGCCTCAAGGCCTCGCCGATATCGGTCGCCCCGCACACGAAGGGTACCGTAAAGGCGTGCTTGTCAATGTGGAAGGACTCATCCGCCGGAGTCAAAACCTCGGATTCGTCAATAAAGTCCACCCCAAGGGCCTGGAGAATCTGGGCTTCCACAATGTGCCCGATGCGGCACTTGGCCATCACCGGAATCGAGACCGCCGACATGATCTCCTTGATCAGCTTTGGGTCGGACATGCGGGCCACCCCACCCTGGGCGCGTATGTCGGCAGGCACGCGCTCGAGGGCCATCACAGCGACTGCCCCCGCCTCCTGCGCGATTTCAGCTTGCTGGGCGTTGACCACGTCCATGATCACGCCGCCTTTGAACATCTCAGCGAATCCGGTTTTGACCCGCACGGTTCCTTTTTCCATACCTTCCTCCGGCTCCGTAGCATAAGGCTTTTACGCCCAGCCTCCTAGAGCATGATTCACAAACAAGGGGGCTTTTGGGGTCTAAGGCATCCGACCCATGCGACATACACATGGACGCACGGGCAATCCGAAGAAGCGGCCCGGGTCAATTCAGGGTAGATAGGCCAACGGATTGCGGGCTGCACCCCCCACCCGCACTTCAAAGTGGAGGTGTGGGCCGGTGCTCCAGCCGGTCGAGCCCACGTAACCGATCAGGTCTCCTCTGGCCACCCACTGGCCCGGTCGCACCGCAATGCGCGACATGTGGCCGTAGAGGGTCTCCTGGGCGCCGCCGTGATCCAGAATCACGTGCAATCCATAACCAAAGCGACTCCAGCCAGCGGTATCTACCAGGCCCGCCCGGGCCGCATAGATGGGCGTTCCGGTGGGCGCTGCCAGGTCAATACCGGTGTGAAAACGCTGGAACACCCCGCGACGGCCAAAGTAGGTGGTGATGGTAAAACTTGACATCGGCCAGCGATAACCGGCGGCAGCCACCACCGCGTTGGCCCGGCGAAGCCGTGGCTGGCTCTGAACCTGCTGCTGCTGGCGAAGACGGGCCTGCTCCAGGCGCCGTTGCTCTTCCTGCTGTTTGCGGCGGGCCTCCTCGCGCTGGCGGCGCTCTTCGGCCAGGCGGCGCTCTTCTTCTTCGCGGGCTTTGCGCTCGGCTTCGCGGATTTGCAGCAGGCGGTCGTAGGTGGTCTTGGCCTGCACACCCGGCAGCAGCACCAGATCTCCGGGCTGGAGATCGGTGGGCGAGTTGAGGGCGTTGGCCTTGGCTACCTCGGTCACCGAAAGTCCAAATCGGCTGGCCAGATCCTGGATGGTCTCGCCCTGCTTCAAGCGCACCAGCAGGCCCGGTTCCCCGGTGGGGATGTAAAGCGTAGAGCCGACCTCGAGGCGATCCAGGCTGGGCAGGCCGGGGTTGGCCGAGACCAGCCCCAGCACGGTCAGGTCGAAGCGGTTGGCCACCGACTGTACCGTATCGCCGCGCCGCACAATGTAGGTGCGAACCCCCGGCGGCAGGCGCGATTCGTCGTGGGTCTCTTCGACCAGGGGGATGCGAAGCACCTGGCCGGGGCGCAGAGAAACGCCCTCGAGGCCGCTGCTGTACATGATGGCCCGGGCATCCACCCGGTAGCGGCTCGCAATCTGGCTTAGGGTATCGCCGGGCTGAACGGTGTACAAGACCCAGCCCTTGCGGGCCGGAGAATCCACCGCTATTTCGGTTCCTGGCAGGTTAGCCTGGGCCAGTCCCATCGGTAAACCGAGTACGCCCGTCGCCAGCACACTGCTCAAGAGTTCGCTTATGGACAAAGTCAACCTCCAACGCTGCACGTTACTGCCAAGGAGCTGCCCGAAAACGACTCCTTCTGGAACCTCGGGGATATGGGCGCCCAACCCCAAACACCCCAGATTCCCCCAACTTCCGCAGGGAGTATACCTATTTTCCCCCCAAAGTTGCAAGGAATTCCTTGTTGGTCTTGGTACGGGATAGTCGTCCCAGCAACATTTCCATGGCTTCGGCAGGGTCCATGTCGGCCAGAACCTTGCGCAAGAGCCACATTTTCTGGATGACATCCTCGCCCAGCAGCAGCTCCTCGCGACGGGTTCCGGACTTGAGAATGTCAATGGCCGGGAAGATGCGGCGCTCCTCGAGGCGGCGGGAGAGGTGCAACTCCATGTTGCCGGTGCCCTTGAACTCCTCGAAGATCACATCGTCCATGCGGCTGCCGGTCTCGACCAAGGCGGTGGCCAGGATGGTCAGCGAGCCGCCCCCCCGGATGTTGCGGGCCGCCCCCAAAAAGCGCTTGGGGAAGTGCAGCGCAGCCGAGTCCAGCCCCCCCGAAAGGGTGCGCCCGGTCGGCGGCGTGACCAGGTTGTTGGCCCGGGCCAGGCGGGTGATGGAGTCGAGCAAAATGAGCACATGGCCGCCTTCCTCCACGATGCGGCGGCTGCGCTCGTGCACAAACTCCGCCACCCGGATGTGGTTCTGCGGGGGCTCGTCGAAGGTCGAGGCGATCACATCGGCCCCCTCGACCGACTCGCGGAAATCGGTGACCTCCTCGGGGCGCTCGTCAATGAGGAGCACAATCACCTTGATGTCGGGCTCGTTGCGCAAGACCGCTCGAGCTACCTTCTTCAGCAGCGTGGTTTTACCGGCCTTGGGCGGCGCCACAATCAAACCCCGCTGACCCCGTCCGATGGGGGCCAGGAGGTCAATGACCCGGTTGGAGGACTCCTCGCCGGTGGTCTCGAGGATGATTTGTCGGTCGGGAAACTGCGGAATCAGGTCGTCGAACTTGGGGCGTTTGGCGGCGGCCTCAGGGTCCAGGTTGTTGACCGCCTCCACCTTCATGAGGGTGCCGTAGCGCTCGTTTTCACGGGCCGGACGGGCTTTACCTACCACATAGTCGCCCGTGCGTAGCTGGTACTGCTTGATCAGGCCCGCCGAAACAATCACCGAGCGCGAGTCCATGGTGTAGAGGCTTTCCTGGAGGAAACCATAGCC
Source organism: Meiothermus sp. (assembly GCF_025056915.1). GTDB lineage: Bacteria > Deinococcota > Deinococci > Deinococcales > Thermaceae > Meiothermus. Next base: position 11,467 of record NZ_JANWVH010000033.1, read on the forward strand.
ATCCTGGCTGATCTCCAGATAGCCCTTGGCAATGGCCAGACCCTCTTCGCTGGCCTCTTGCGAGAGGAGGAGCATCACCAGCTCATCTTTGGAAAGCTTTTTGTAGTTGGGAATACCGGCTTCGGCGGCCAGCAGGTGCAACTCGGGCAGGATGCGGCTCGAGAGCTCCTGATAGCTGAGCGGTACGTTGGTCTCGACCTTGCGGCGAATCTTCTTGCCGGTACGGGTCACGGTGACCTGGGCTTCGGCGTTGGGGTCGGCTGCGCTTGATTTTGGCATTGCTCCATCTCCAGTTCGTGAGGGTTGGTGGGCTAGACCTTGGTGCTGGCCTTGGCCCAGTCTTCCAGGAAAGCCTTCAGGCCGTGGTCGGTGAGGGGGTGCTTGATGAGTTGCTGAAACACCTTGGCCGGCATGGTGGCGATGTGAGCACCCAGCAGGGCCGCCTGGGTCACGTGGCGGGGGTGGCGAATCGAAGCGGCCAGAATGCGGGTACCCAGGTTTTGCACCTGAAACAGTTCAGCAATCTCGCGAATCAAGTCCATACCTTCCCACGAGATATCGTCTATGCGGCCCAGAAAAGGCGAGACGCACCAGGCGCCGGCCTTGGCACACAAGAGGGCCTGGTTGGCCGAAAAGACCAGGGTCATGTTGACCCGGATGCCCTCGCCCGCGAGGGTCTTGCAGGCTTTGAGGCCGTCAACCGTGGTCGGCAGCTTGACCACCACGTGCTCGCTCAAGGCCGCCAGCCGCCGGCCCTCAGCCACCATATCGGCGGCGGCGGTGGAGACCACTTCCGCCGAAACCGGGCCCTGCACAATCTGGCATATTTCCTTGATGGTCGGCTCCAAGGGACGGCCCGACCGGGCCACCAGCGAAGGGTTGGTGGTTACACCGGCCAGCACGCCCCAGGACGCGATTTCCTTGATTTCGCTTATTTCGGCAGTATCCAGGTACAGGTCCATACCGTATTCTCTCCTTCCCGCGTCTGACCACATTTGTGCGGATTTCCAGGCGAGTATATCGCTGGGCTGGGATGAGAAGCAAGAGATGGATTGTTGACGCGGGGATAGCAGCTTGCTACCATTCAGGTTAGCCGGTTGCCAGCAGTGAAATATAGCACATGCTGCATCCGGTGTAAAGAGCCGGGGACGAGTACGTCTTCAGCGACCATCCAGCGAGCCTGGGACGGTGCAAGCCAGGCGGCAACCTGAGGGCTGAAAATCACCCCGTGCAGGCTGGGAAGAACGAGCCCTGCTCCAGTAGACCCCAGCGGGTGCGCCCGAAACAGCGCGTTCGAGCGCCCGGGTTGAGGCAGCAAAGATTGCGTTTTTGGCTCAGCTCGGGAAGTGCGGTGGTAACGCGGGAACACTCGAGCCGAGCGTCTCGTCCGCACCTGAGGAACCCCAAGGTCGCAGGTCGGGCGTTTTTTATGTCCCGAACCCCAGCCTCGAACGGTTCCTCAGAAAGGAACCAGCCATGGTGGAGGAAAAAAAGCTTTTTGAAGAGGTGTCCGAGACCAACTTTCCCAAGCTGGAAGAAGCGGTGCTTGCGTTCTGGCGGGAGCGACAGATTTTTGCCAAGTCCGACCAGAAGCCAGCACCAAAGGGTGAGTTTGTCTTCTACGAAGGCCCCCCCACGGCCAACGGCAAGCCAGCCATGCACCACGTGCTGGCCCGCAGTTTCAAAGACATTTTTCCGCGCTACAAGACCATGCGGGGCTTCCATGTGACCCGCAAGGGCGGCTGGGATACCCACGGGCTGCCAGTGGAAATCGCCGTGGAGAAAAAGCTGGGCGTGCTGGGCCGCAAGACCCTGAACAAAGAGCAGATCGCCGAGTTCACCAAGCAGTGCCGCGAGTGGGTGTTCGCCAATATCGAGGACTGGAACTACTTCACCGAGCGCATGGGCATGTGGGTGGATCTCGAGGATGCCTACATCACCTACCACAACAACTACATCGAGTCGGTCTGGAACCTCTTGAAGCGCATGTGGGATCGCGGCATGGTGGTGCAGGACTACAAGGTGGTGCCGCTGTCGCCGCGCATTTCCACCACCCTCTCGCAAAACGAAATCGCCGATGGCTACCGCGAGGTGGACGACCCCAGCGTGTACGTGCGCTTCCCCCTCAAGCTGGAGACCACCCCGCTGGCCGTGCGGGAAAAGCTCCAGGCCCAAGGCGTGGGGCTGGAGGCGCTAACCAACCTGGCCGTGCTGGTCTGGACCACCACCCCCTGGACGCTGCCCTCCAACACCATGGCGGCGGTCAACCCCGACATGGACTACGTGGTGGTGCGCTCGCCCTCGGCGGGGCCTTTGGTGCTGGCCGCCGAGGCAGTGGCGCGGCTGGAGGACTTGCACAAGGAGCGGCTCGAGGTGGTGGCGCACCTGAAGGGCCGCGATATGGAGTGGTGGGAGTACACCCCCCCCTTCCCCGAGGTGTGCGTGGAGCTGGGGGTGGTGAAAGCGCAGGGCGAGAAGCGCCCGGACGGAAGGCCAGTGATGCACTTCGTGGCCCTGGCCGAGTTTGTGAGCGCCGAGGACGGCTCCGGCGTGGCCCACGAGGCCCCGGTCTACGGAGCCGAGGACCTCGAGCTCGCCCGCCAGTACGGCACCCCGCTCCTCTTCGGCACCAACGAGTACGGCCTTATGGTGGTCACCGAGGAGCGCGGCAAGTTCTTCAAAGAGGCCGACAAAGGGCTGATTCGCCTGATGAAGGAGCGGGGGGTGCTCTACCACGCGGGGCAGATTCGCCACCGCTACCCCTTCCACGACCGCACCGGCGACCCCATCCTCTACTTTGCCAAGCCCAGCTGGTACATCAAAACCTCGCTTTTTCGCCAGGCCCTCTACGAGAACAACGAGAAAATCAACTGGTTCCCCGAACACATCAAGCACGGGCGCTTTGGCAACTGGCTCAAAGACAACGTGGACTGGGCCATCAGCCGCGAGCGGTACTGGGGCACCCCGCTGCCCTTCTGGGTCTCAGAGGACGGCAGCGAGAAAATCTGCGTGGGCAGCGTGCGGGAGCTTTCGGAGCTGGTCGGGCGCGACCTTTCCGACCTCGACCTGCACCGCCCCTACGTAGACGAGATTACCTTCGTCAAAAACGGCAAGACCTTCCGCCGGGTGCCGGAGGTGCTGGACGTCTGGTTCGACTCCGGGGCCATGCCCTACGCCCAGTGGCACCTGTTGCTGGACGAAAAGGGCGAGCCCCTGCCCGGCACCGAGGAGAACTACCGGCGCTGGCAGCGCCACTTCCCCGCCGACTACATCTGCGAGGCCATTGACCAGACCCGGGGCTGGTTTTACTCGCTACACGCCATCTCCACCCTGCTCTACGACCAGCCCTGCTTCAAAAACGTGATTTGCCTGGGGCATCTGGTGGACGAAAAAGGCCACAAGATGTCCAAGAGCAAGGGCAACGTGGTCGAGCCGTTGCCCATGTTCGACAAGTACGGGGCCGATGCGGTGCGCTGGTATCTGTTCACCGGCTCCGAGCCGGGTGAGCAGAAGCGCTTTTCCGAACGGCTGGTGCAGGAGGCCCAGCGGGGCTTTCTGGGCACGCTCTGGAACGTGTACAGCTTCTTCGTGCTGTACGCCAACCTGGACCGGCCCGACCTGCAAAACCGCCCTGCGGTGGCAAACCGGCCCGAGATGGATCGCTGGCTGGTGGCCCGGCTACAGCAACTGGTGGAGCGGGTAACGGCCAGACTCGATGCCTACGATGCTCGAGGGGCGGGTAAGGAGCTGGAGCAGTTCGTGGAGGAGCTTTCCAACTGGTACGTGCGCCGCAACCGCCGCCGCTTCTGGAAAAACGACGACCCCACCGACCGCGAGTCGGCCTACGCCACCCTCTGGGAGGCCCTGGTCACGCTCTCGCAGCTGGCCGCCCCCTTTACGCCCTTCGTGGCCGAGGCCCTCTGGCAGAACCTGGTGCGAAGGGTGCGGCCCGAGGCCCCGGAGTCGGTGCACCTTTCGGACTGGCCGGAGGCCGAGCGGGCCCTGGTTGACGAAACCTTGCTGGTGCAGATGGGCGCGGTGGTGAGGGTGGTGGGACTGGCCCGCAGCGCCCGCGCCATGAGCGGCATCAAGACCCGGATGCCCCTGCCACGGGTGCTAATCACCGCCCCGACCGAGGCCGAGCTGGCCGGACTGCGCCACTTTGCCGATGAAATCGCAGAGGAGCTGAACGTCAAGGAGGTGCAGGTGCTGGGCCTGGGCGAGGAGCTCCTGAGCTACCGGGTGCTGCCCAACCTGCCACTGCTGGGCAAAAAATACGGCAAACTGCTGCCCGCCATTCGGGCCGCCCTGGCCGAGCTGGATAGCCGGATGGTGGCCCAGACCCTCAAGGCCGGGCAGAACCTGAACCTCGAGCTCAGCACACCCGAAGGCACAAGGGTGAGCCTCTCTCCAGAGGAGCTTTTGCTCGAGGCCCGTTCGCCCGAGGGCTACTCGGCCCAGGAGCAGGATGGCTACCTGGCGGCTCTCGAGGTCAGGCTCGACGAGGCGCTGCTGCTGGAGGGCCTCAGCCGCGACCTGATTCGCCTGGTGCAGCAGGCCCGCAAGGAGATGGGCCTGAACGTATCGGATCGCATCCACCTGTCCTATACCGCCGAGGGCAAATACGCTGAATCGCTGCTGCGCTTTGGCCCAAGGCTCCAGGAGGAAACCCTGGCCCTCACACTTGTTCAAGCAGAGCCAGAAGGCTTCACCACCGAACTCTCCGACGAGGAAGGCAGGGTTCGGTTTGGCCTGAGCAAAGCCTGATAGGCCCCTTCACACGGGCGCTGGTGTGGGGTGGGTGGTCGGATGGAGGGTGTGTGATGCTAAGTCTCCTTCAAAGCGAGGTCTGAGGCCCGAATCGAGCCATACGCGGGGTGTCATTCCGAGCGCAGCGAGGAATCGGATGCGCTACCGTCCCCCCGCATTCACCACCCCTGAACGGCATCAGATTCCTCGTCGCACTGCGTGCTTCTCGGAATGACAGCACAAATACCAAATCTCCAAAGCGAGGCTTCAAGCCAGAAGCGGGTACACGACTGAATCAGTAGGTGGCTGGGTTGGCATCGGGCCGGGGGATTGGCGGAACTACAGATGCGCGTACCTGGCTGGGTCAGTCGTAGATGTTGGTATTACCTGGGGGCTTCTAGCGGGTGGGCTTGAAGAAATCGGCCTCGGTGAAGCTCAGGTTAATCTCGACCTCCATCAACTCGCCCCGGGCGGCCAGCACACCGTCTACGTAGTTTTCCCACTTTTGCGGCAGGCGCACCCCCTGCACGGTCTGGTAGTTGGAGAAAAAGGTAATGCTCTCCCCTACACCGGGAATGTTCAGGCGCTCGCCCAAAAGCAGGCCCTCGGCGTTGAAAAGATAGGTGCTGACCCAACCCTGGGTGCTGACGGTCAGCAGGCGGCCCGTCTGGTTGCGCAGGCTGCCCTGGGCCACACTGGCCCGCTCGCGGTTGCTGCTGCCGTATTTGAGGCCCAGCCATCCGGTGTAGAGGCTCGAGCGCAGCAGCTCCCGCTGATTGGCGGGCAAGGGGCGCAGCGAGGTCTCGCGGCTCCAAAAAAAGCTCTCCTGCGGGCTGTACTGCTGCAATGCCAGCGGGATGGGGTTGGGGCCTCCAACGCTTTGGGGGTCGTAGATTTCCAGCCGCACCCGGTTGTTGACGAAATCCACCAGCAAGAGCGTAACAATGCGGCTTTCCTCCTTGCCATCGGGGGTGTAGTAGATGTTGGTGGTGACCTCCCGGTAGGTTTTGAGGTTGGTCAGGGCCGCCCCCCCCAGCACCGTGCGGCCCCGCTCGAGCAACTGCGCGGCTTCGGGCGAGACCTGGGCTGCCGCCAGGGAGCTGTATAAAATCCACAAAAACACAAGGGCCCAACGACGCATACACCACCTCTCGGATGAACCTAACACGAGAAGGGCAAGGTTCGATGAGATATTTGTGCTTGCTTTCACGATATCAACTGCTCGTGAAAAAGTTATTAGCCAGGAGGCCCACCGGTAGGGTAAAGTTCGGGCGTGGACTTCAACCTCTTGCTAGACTCACATGATCTCGACGTGCTTTTTGTCTCCAGTCCTCACAATGTTCGCTACCTTTCGGGGTTTGTCGAGGGCAAGGATGCCAAGATTGTGATTACCCGAAGCGGGGCCACCCTCATCACCGATGGGCGGTACATGCTGGAAGCCGCAGCGCAGCGCTTTCCCTATCGAATCCTGCTAAAGCGCACGGAGATGAACCGGCTTCTCGCCGAGTTCTTCCGGGGCCGGGTCGGCATTGAGGCCGAGCACCTCAGCGTGGCCACCCTGGAGGGTTTCAAGAAGGACTTTCCCGACCTCGAGTTTGTGCCCACCACCGGCCTCATTGAAAACCTGCGCAAGCGCAAGAGTCCCCAGGAAATTGCCCACATTCGCAAGGCGGCCCAGCTCGCCGACCAGGGCTTCGAACACATCCTGCCCTACATCAAGCCTGGGGTGCGCGAGATTGATGTGGCGCTGGAGCTCGAGTTCTTCCTGCGCAAAAACGGCTCCGAAGGGCTGGCCTTCAGCACCACCGTGGCCTCAGGGGAGCGCGGGGCCAGGCCCCACGGGGGGGCCAGCGAACGGCCAATTCAAGCGGGAGAGCTGGTCACGCTGGACTTTGGCTGCGTGGTGGGCGGTTACTGCTCCGACATGACCCGCACCGTAGCGGTGGGTCGGGTTTCGCCGGAGCTGAAGAGCATCTATCAGGCCGTGCTGGAAGCCCAAACGCTTGCGCTGGAGGCCGTGGCCCCCGGAAAAAAAGGCCAGGAGCTGGATGCGCTTGCCCGCCAACACCTCGAGGGCCGGGGGTATGGCCCACACTTCACCCACGGGCTGGGGCACGGGGTGGGACTCTTCATTCACGAGGGGCCCGCGCTGGGCCAGACCTCGGAGGATGTGCTCGAGGTCGGCAACATCGTCACCATCGAGCCAGGGGTCTATATTCCCGGTCTGGGGGGTTGCCGCATCGAAGACCTGGCCCTGGTCACCGCGGAGGGGCACGAGGTTCTTTCCAGAAGCCCCAAGCACCTGATCGAGCTATGAAGCGTTGGAGCGCTTTGCTGTTGCTTTGTGGGCTGGCCTGGGGACAGGGTTATGTGGTCCAGCCAGGCGATACCCTCGAGCGCATTGCCCGGCTGTTTCAGGTGTCCGTCGCCGACCTGATGATGCGCAACGGACTGCTCGAAGACCCCTTGCCCGCAGGTCTGGAGCTGGAAATACCGGCCTCCGACTGGGACTCGATGAACCTGGAGGTGCTCCCTTTGCTCGAGCCGGAGCCTGCGGCCCCGGTCGCAGAGGCCATGCCGTGGGTCTTTATCCGCCCGCCCAGGGCTCCCGAAGCGCCCAGCCCACCCGCCGCTGCGGTTCGAGCCCAGCGGGGCTGGGCCTCCTGGTACGGGCCCCGGTTTCACGGGCGTCGAACCGCCAACGGGGAGCGTTTCAACAAGTTTCACCTGACCGCCGCCCACCGCACCCTGCCCTTCAATACCCGTGTTCGCGTGACCAACCTGCAAAATGGCCGCAGCATCGTGGTTCGAATCAACGACCGGGGCCCGTACATCCGTGGCCGAATCATAGACCTCTCCTATGCCGCCGCACGCCGCCTGGGCATGCACCGGCAAGGCATCATTCAGGTAAAGGTGGAGATCCTCGATTGAAATACGGGTTTCATATGTCCATTGCCGGCAAGCTCGGCGTCGCGGGGGCCGCCGAGGAGGCCGACCTGCTCGGCTTGAGCGCCATCCAGATTTTTGCCAAAAGCCCGCGAAGCTGGAAAACCCGCAGCCTTAAACCAGGCGAGGTTGAAGGCTTCCGCGCCCGCAAAGAGAACCTGGGGGGGCTGCCCTCGGTCATCCATGCCTCCTACCTGGTCAATCTGGCCGCGGAGGGCGAGCTTTGGGAAAAGAGCGTGTTCAGCCTGGCCGACGACCTGGCCAAAGCCCAGGCGCTCGGCATCGAGTACGTGGTGGTGCATCCGGGCTCGGGGCCTGCCGAAAAGGCCAGGGCGGGTGCCCTCCGGGCTAGGGAACTGGCCGGGCTGGGCAAGAATGGGCCCTGGTTGCTGCTCGAAAACACCGCTGGAGGGGGCGAAAAGCTGGGGGCCAGCCTGCACACCCTGGCCGAGCTAATCGAAGGGACGCCCCTGGGGGTTTGCTTCGATACCTGCCACGCTTTTGCGGCTGGCTACCGGCTGCCGGAAGCCCTGGACGAACTCGAAAAGAGCGTGGGCCTGCACCGGGTGCCGGTCATTCACCTCAACGACTCGGTGGGTGAGCGGGGCTCGCAGATTGACCACCATGCCAACCTGATGGAAGGTCAGATTGGCGACGAACTCAAGAATTTTGTGCTCGACCCCCGCCTCGAGGACAAGATTTTCATCATGGAAACCCCCCGTGGCACCCTCGAGGATGCCCACAACCTGCGGGTTTTGCGCGGTTGGCTGGGCATAGCCTGAGCAGCGTGTCTGGGCTGGGGTTGGTCTCCCGAGAGCTTCGGTGGCTCAATCCGGGCGGTTCCAGAGGCACACCCACAGCGCCCAGGCGAACCCTGCTAAACACCCTGGGTATTTGGCTCGAGGTGAATCAAGCGGTGTTGCCTGAACTTCGGGCAAACAGGCAACTTTCGGAGATTGACATGGGGGGAGTGGGTGGTCGGGGGTCGGTTGTAACACCCCCGCACCCAGCCTTGCCGCTTCTACGGCTTAAAGCGCGTTCAAACATAGAGGGACTTCCCTGCACGCATGAACGGGTAGATGTTGTGGAAAGGTGGGGATCAAAGCGGCGCGAGCCCCCCGATTACAAGCCAAACAGATTGAAAAACTGCGTGCGCACAGCGCCGAGCATGGTGCTCAGGGGTTGGCGGAACACGGTCAACAGCAAAAGCATGGCCACAATCGCATAGGTAGGATTCATCTCCAGTCGCCAGATATAAGGATGCCAGCGCAAGGGCAGAAAGCTCTGCAAAATTTTGGAGCCATCCAGGGGCGGTATGGGCAGGAGGTTAAAAACCGCGAGGGTCAGATTTATGCTGGCCGCGACCACAGCCGCCTGTATTGCAACCTCGAGCCAACCGGTTGGACTTTGCAGGTAGCCCAAATCCAGCATCGCACGCAAAAACAGCGCCAGCCCGGTCGCAATCAGCAGGTTAATCACAATACCGGCAATAGAAACCACAAAAAGCCCCACCCGGTAGCGGCGAAAGTTGGGTGGATAAATTGGCACCGGCTTGGCCCAGCCAAAGCCGACCAGCAGAATCATCAAAGAGCCGATGAGGTCGAGGTGCTTGAGGGGGTTGAGGCTCACCCGGCCCTGCTCTTTGGCTGTAGCATCACCCATCCAGAGCGCAGTGATGGCATGGCCCCATTCGTGCAGGGCCAGTGAAAGCATCAACACCAGCACCACCAGCAAGAAGGCCAGGGGGTCGCTTTGCAGCAGCGGAAGCAGGCCCATTTACAACCCGATGGCCGCAAAAAGGCTGTTGAGTAACCCGCTCAGACCGGCCCGGATGGCTGGCAGAATCCCGCTCAGGTTCAGCACCAGGAATATGAGAAAAAAGCCCACAAAGCCATAGCTTTGGAGCTGGTCCATAAAGCGCCGGGCTTCTGCACTGCCGATGGCATAGACCACCCTGGCCCCGTCCAGGGGCGGCACCGGAAACAAGAACACCGCCGCATGGCCAATCATGAGGGAGCCGGCCACCTGCAAGCCCAGGGCGATGCTCGAGGTCGCCGGGCCCACCCCTTCCAGAAGACGTCCCAGCAGGATGTAAACAAAAGCCGCCACAAAGAAGCCCAACGGCCCCATCAGCGCGGTCTGGGCGCCCTTGGGGCCAAAGAGCCGCCAGGGCACCAGCCGGGGAAAGCCAAAGCCAATCAGGGCCAGGAAAATTAGCCCCAGACCGTCCAGGTGTACCCTGGGCTCTGCGGTCAGGAAGCCATAGCGTCGGGGCTCACCATCCCTGTAGCGGTCGGCCAGATAGGCCTGAAACAGGTTGTGAACCACCAGGCCGAATGCGCCTGCGGCGAACGCGACCAGGTAGGCCAGGGGGTCTCTGCCAAGAAGCTCGAAGAAAAACATGCCAGTATCAGTTTACGGTGTTTGGAGCCAGAGGTTGCTTGTCGTCCATCGTCCGAGGGGAGCGATTGCGGCCTGCATGGCTTCCATCGCACGCGGTCGCTGGCCTACGGATGGCTCCAGCTCAAGCGCTGCAAAGCTTTTCTTGCACTATTCCGACATACGGGTCGAGACAAAGTTGGTGTAGATGGCTCCGCGCTTGTAAAAGGCGTTGTCCATTACTTTTAGATGGAAGGGTACGGTGGTCTTGACCCCAGGCCCCTCGATCACGGTCTCGGACAGTGCGCGGCGCATGCGGGCGATGGCCTCCTCCCGGTTCTCACCGTGCACGATCAGTTTGGCCACCAGCGAGTCGTAGTTGGGTGGGATGCTATAGCCTGCGTACAGGTGCGAGTCCACCCGAACCCCAGGGCCACCGGGGAAGTGCAGGGTTTCAATCTTGCCGATGCTGGGACGGAAGTCTTTTTCGTAGTCTTCGGCGTTAAGGCGACACTCGATGGCGTGCCCTTTCAGCTCAATATCGCTCTGTTGCAGCGTAAAGGGCTCCCCGGCGGCAATCTTGATCTGGAGCTTAACCAGGTCGAGGCCAGAAATCATCTCGGAAACGCAGTGCTCAACCTGGATGCGGGTGTTCATCTCCATGAAATAGTAGTTGCCGTCGGGGTCCACGATGAACTCGAGCGTTCCCGCACCCTGGTAGTTGACGTATTTGGCCAGGCGCACCCCCGCGGCCAGAATCTCCTGGCGCAGCGACTCCTCGAGCCGGCTGGGGGCCTCCTCGATGAGCTTCTGGTTGCGGCGCTGAATCGAGCAGTCACGCTCGCCTACGTGAACCACATGGCCCTTGCCATCCCCCATCACCTGCACTTCGACATGGCGGAATAGCTCAATGTACTTTTCCAGAATTAGTGAGGGGTCGGAGAAATAGTTTTGCGCCTCCACCTGAGCCTGGGCAAAGGCTGTTTTCATCTCCTCGGAGGAGCGCACCACCTTCTGGCCCCGGCCCCCACCCCCGGCGCTGGCCTTGAGCAGCACCGGATAGCCAATTTTTTCAGCCGCCTCGAGGGCCTCCTCCACCGACTGCAACACCCCCGTACCCGGAACGGTGGGCACGTTGGACTTGGCTGCAATTTCCCGCCCACCCGCTTTGGAGCCCAGGCTGTGCATGGACTCTGGAGTGGGGCCAATGAACACAATCCCATGGTCACGGCACATCTCGGCAAACTGGGGGTTTTCGGCCAGAAAACCATAGCCCGGGTGAATGGCTTCGGCCCCTGAGATAATCGCCGCAGATAACAGATTGGGGATGTTCAGGTAGCTCTGCGCCGAAGGGGGCGGCCCGATGCAGATGGCCTCATCGGCCAGCAAAACCGGCAACGACTGGCTATCGGCCTCGCTGTGGGCCACCACCACCTTCACGCCGAGTTCCCGTGCCGCCCTGAGCACCCGCAGGGCAATTTCACCTCGGTTGGCAACCATTATTTTTTTGAACATAGGGCCATCTCCAGGCTGGCTACAAGCTCATTGCTGCGTTGGGCTGCCAGCTTATGCAGGCTCAATCAAGAAGAGGGTTTGGCCGTACTCGATGGGCTCGCCGTTGGAGACCAGGATTTTGCGCACCACGCCCGAAACTTCGCTCTCGATTTCGTTCATGAGCTTCATGGCCTCGATGATGCACAGCACCTGGCCCTTCTTGACGGTATCGCCCTCCTTGACGAACGGTTCGGCATCCGGTGAGGGGGCTCGGTAAAAAGTGCCCACAATGGGGGCTTTGACCTCGGTGTACTTGCTGGTGTCTTCTTTGGGGGTTTCGACCTTGGGAGCCGGGGCCGCCGGGGTGGGGGCTGGCGCTGCTGCCGGCAGAGAAGGCGCGGGTTGCGCTGTCGGAGCCGCCGTTGTCGCAGGTTGAACCACCACCGGCGCAGGGGCCGCCACATACTGCACCTCGCCTCCACGTTTGACCGTCAGTTTGTAATCGGGGGTCTCGAGGGTCAGCTCGAACACCTCGTGTTCCTGCACCGCTTGGAGGATGGACTTGAGTTCCTTTGCATTCATGACTGCCTCCGAAAAAGCACCGAGCTATAGTTTCATAGACTGCCTATAGAAGTATAAGCCTCCGCAGTTGTTTTTAGCCCCCATGGCCAGGCTCCGTTTCAGCCTGAACCGATAAAAAACCCCTACCGACCAGGAAGGGGTTGGTCACGGGCCAGAGAATGCCCGTTGGAATCGAACGCAGCCGGATGCGGGTTGCGGCTTAGGCGCGGCCCAGGTACTCCCCGGTGCGGGTGTCAACCCGGATGATCTCGCCGCTCTCCACAAATAGCGGCACCTGCACCACCGCTCCTGTTTCCAGGGTAGCTGGCTTGCTCCCGCCAGAGACGGTATCGCCGCGCACGCCGGGCGGCGTCTCGATAATTTTGAGTTCCACCGAAGCGGGCAGGGTAATGTCCAGGGGACGGCCATTGTACATGGCGCCCTGCACCGTCATGCCCTCTTTGAGGAACTTGGTGGCCTCGGAAATATCCCTTGGCACATGGAATTGCTCGTAGGTTTCCAGATCCATGAAAACCAGTTCCTCGCCCTCCGGGTATAGGTATTGGAGGTCTTTGGTTTCCACGTAGATATCCTCGAGCTTCTCCCCTGAGTTGAACGAACGCTCGACCGTTGCGCCGGTCTCGAGGTTCTTGAACTTGGCCACCACTTTGGCGCCGCCGCGTCCGATTTTCTGGTGCTGGTATTCCACGCACTGCCAGAGTGCGCCGTCCATCTTGACTTTGGTTCCATTGCGCAGGTCGGTAACGCTAATCATCTGTCCTCCTCGTACCCAAACCAAGAGTGTACAGGATGAAGGGGGCAAAGAAAAGGTGAAGCAACGTATGAGCGACCATGTTTTGCGCCAGATGACGTTATTCGGGTTATAGGAGGCTGTACAGGAGAAGGCCCTAGGTACTTCGAGTGCTCTTCACCAATCATGAGCCATTCGACTCAGAAAAAGCATTCTCCGGGACAAAACAATGGCTGACTGAATGGGCGGCCATGTGTGCTGTGTGCGATAACAAGAATAGGCTGACTTGAAGGGGCCAGGGCACTCTGGCAAAAACTAGCCTGCGGCACCCCGGACGACCAGCACAGGCGTAGAGCAGTTGTGCAAGACTTTATCGGTCACGCTGCCCATCATCACGCGATCAATGCCCTTGCGTCCGTGCGTTGCCATCACGACCAGATCGTGATCCTGTGCGGCCTCCAGAATCGCAGGCACAGGGTGCTCCTCGACAATCACCGTACGGGTTCGCACCCCCTTGGATTGAGCCTTGGCACAAATGCGGCTCAAAACTTTCTGGGCCGTGGCCTTGTGGTCATTCATCAGTTGCTCAAAATATTCAGGGGGCTGGGTGGCGTAGCTCTTGAAAGGTTCGTAGGGGTTTTCAATCGCATAAAGTATCGTCACTTCACCGCCGGACATTTTGGCAAGATCCAGTCCTTGCTCGAGGGCATCCTGGCCAAACTCGCTGCCATCTGTGGGGATCAGGATTTTCTTAAACATGCCAACCTCCCGAGGGCGCAAAGCTCAGTGCAGCACAAGACTTTCGCTCTGCTCCTTACCCTAAACCCTCAACCCAGGGGCTTGTGTCCCTCGAAATGTATGTGCAACTGCCTGACCAGGATTCAAAAGGGCTTGTCAAGCGACATCGGCTCGAACCAGGAGGCGCTAACCAGCGAAGCGATGGTCGAAGCTGGCAGGATGGTTTGTTCAAAATTGAATCCGTGAAGGCTTTGAGAAAGCTTTGTCCTACACCGACCTTTGGCCGCATGAATGGGCGGCCACTTGTCCGAGGAGCAAAGAAAGGGCTGTTCTCAGGATAAACGACCCAGCTCGCTTACTTTCTTGAATCCTGGAGCAGTCCCCATCCTGCGGCGGTAGCGTGCTTCGCTATAAGAATAACCTTGGTCGGATTAGTCCGTACACCGCTCGGCGACCAAGCAAACGAATGCAGTACGGGTGGGCCAAGCAGGGCCTCTATCGCGCTCTTCACAGACGTGGCCGCCCACGAAAACGTGAATGCGTCTGGGCCGAGACGCATGTTTTCGAGTTTCCAGGCGGCCACGGTTCTGTTCAGAACCGGGCTTTCTCGAACTCGAAGGGCTGATAATATGCGAGGAGCGCTCTAGAATACGTCCTCGGGCTTTTTCTCCATCTTGCCGGTGAGCCAGTAAAGGATGCGCTCGGAGATGTTCTCGAGGTGGTCTCCCAGGCGCTCGTAGCTCCGGGCTACCCGACCCAGGGTGAGGGCCTTGGTGATGGTGCGGGGGTCTTCCATCATGTAGGTCAGGAGCTCGCGCGAGACCTCTTCGTACAGGCCATCTATCTCGTCGTCGCGCCGGAAAACCTCCTTGGCGGCCTCTGTGTCTCGCTCGGCCATCGCCTTGGACACCAGGTCGAGCATCAGGGTCAGGCGGCGGCCCATATCGGGCAGGGTGATGTAGTTTTTGAGCGGGGGCTCCTTGGCCAGCACAATCACATCCTCGGCCACGTGGGCCGCGTAGTCGGCGGCACGCTCGAGGTCGGTGAGGGCCTTGATGATGGTAAAGGCAAAGCGCAGGTCCGAGGCCACCAGGCCCTGCCGGGCCATGAGCGCGATGGTCTGGGCCTCGATGTCCAGCTCCAGGGCATCCACTTCGGCATCCTGGGCGATAATTTCCTGGGCCAGCCGAGGGTCTTGCTCGCTGAGCGCCTTGGCGCTTTTTTCCACCATCTCGCGCACCACGGAAATCATGCGGATGGTCTGTTCGGTCAGGTGATTGAGTTCACGGTCCAGGGTCTCACGCATAGCCATTCTCCATATCTCCAGTCTAAACCGGTGTGTGGTTCTCCGAACGCTTCAGGGTAGTTCCCCTGTGTAGTGGAAACGTCAGGCCAAAAGCGTTGCCATTCTCCAGGGCCCGCCCATAGGCCGTACCCCCCCAGCCTGCCGCCAGCCGACGCACCAGAGCCAGCCCCAGGCCCGTGCCCCGCACGTTGGCGGCATGCACCCCCCGCTGTCCGGCCAGGAAGAGCCGCTCGAAGTCTTCCAGAGGTTGGCCCTGGTTACGCACCTCGAGCCACACCCCCTCGGCGTTCTGCCCGCTTTGCACCACAATCTCGGAACCGGTGCCATACTTCAGGGCATTGTCGAGCAGGTTCAGCAGGGCCTGGTAAACCGCGTCGGGGTTGGCCCGGACGGTGTGGGGAATCTGCCACTGAATCCAGGCCGATTTTTCCGCCAGCTGGGGGGCTAAAAAGCGCTCGAGGCGGCCTTGCAGCTCTTCCAGCTCAAACGTGCGCTCCTGGGAGGGGCGGCGGGTCAGGGGCAGGTCTTCGACCAGGCGGCGCAGGCGCTCGGTGACCTGGTCAATCAGGAAGCCCAGGTTGCTCATGGCCCCCCGGTCGGTAAACAAAAAGGGCAGCAGACCCTCCCGGCAGAACTGCACCAGGTCCCAGTGATAGGCGCTGGCGTCGGGGCGGCTTACATCGGCCAGGATGTCCCCGGGTGTTTTGCGGGGTGGGGCCAGAAAGGCCACACTCTGGAAGGCCTGGGCCGGCAGCGCCAGCTTCTCGTAGGCTTCCCTGGCTTCGTCGTTCAGGCCGCTGTTGTCTTTGTCCAGGTAGAACAGGTCTTCGCCCTTCACGTTGAAGATCAGGGCCTTGGTGTTGGCCTTCTGGCGGTTGGCGGGCGACTGGAACAGGCTGTGGAGCAGGAAGGTTGCGTAACTGGTCTTGGCCGCTACCCCCGAAACGCCCGAGATGTTGACATGCCCGCCCTTGAAGCCATTGAGAAACTCAAAGTTGATGTAGGCCACCTCACCGTTCTTGAGGAGGCCCACCGGGAGCCTTTGGTCTTGCATGCGGTCGTAGTAGAGCGCCAGGCCCAGGGCCTCTTGCTGGGCCAGGAACACCGGCGAGCCGGGGTCGGGGGGGAGGTATTCCTCGGGTACCAGCCGGGTCACCTGCACGTGCGCGGCGTAGGAAAGGCTCACCGGCAACAGATCGCGCCGGGCCAGGAAGACGTCGGTGTCGAACTGCGCGCCCTCGTAGAGCTTGATGACCTGATCCACCATACCGTAGTAGCGGACGTTGCCGTTTGGGTCGCCTTTGCGCGGATCCGGGTGGCGAAACTCCACATAGACCAGGTCGTCCAGGCGCAAATACTGCCCTTCCTCCACCGCCACCCAAAAATCCAGGGCCCCCGCTTCGCGGCTGCCCAGCACCATGCCAACCTGTCTCACGCCTGCCTCCCACTATGTCAACAATGCCTGTATGATTCTACGCCGGATCACCTCGGCCTGGCCCATGTACCGGCCCAGCCACTGCTCAAGCCCCCCAATGGGAATCAGGTTCTGCGGGGCGCGGGGGTCACGGGCGGGCGAGGAGGCCAGGGCGCAAAAAAGGCTGACCGATAAATCGGCGAGCTGGCTGGCCTCGGCTGGCTCAGAGGTCGGGCTTTCCACCCGCAAAAGCGCGGCTGCGCCGTAGAAGGGCGCACTGGGTTCCAGCGGCAGGCGCACATACCAGGAAAAGACGTCCAGCGGGCGGCGCAGCGCATACCCCGGAATGGAGAAGATGGGGGTTCGCTGGTGGGGCATCAGCCGGTGCAGCAGGGCCTGTTCCTCCGGCCCCAGATAGGTTGCGGCCTGGGTCTTGGTGTAGCCCAGGATTCGCTCGGGCGCTTGGTAGGGCTCTTCTCCAGGGAATATCTGCCCGTCCACAATGACCAGGCCCCCCTCGAGTTCGTTGACCAGGCGGGCCTCCAGCCGCCGCATGACCTCGGTCACCCTGGCCCGCAGGCTGGCCGGGTCGGATTTTGGGACCCGGATGGGGCGGTAGTGGCCGAGGCCTGGGGGCAGGGGCTCCTCGAGGTCGGCACTGTGCAACAAAATATGCTGCCTCAGGGGCTCCCCCACCACCCGAATGCCGGCCCCGTCGCGCAGCACCGCCCCGGCCACAACGGTCGCGAGCAGCGCCCGGCGCCCGCTCGAGTCGGCAATCTGGGCATCAACCCGCTGGCGACCGTCCACCAGATACACAATCGGCCAGTTCTCGGGTTCGACCCTGGCGGGGGTGCGGGCACGCCAGTCGCCCTCGTAGTGGGTTTTGATGTCCTCGAGGCCGCTCGCTTGGTCATCTGCCTCCGCCCGTTCCGGCAGGGCATACTCCGGGTTCCACGTTTCGAGTCGCCACGGCATGGGGCAAGTATACCGCGTTTTATGTTTTGGGACAACTCAAAACAACTTTTTCGTAGTAAGCGTATTCACTTCAGGCGGGTGAGGATTTCCTGGGCCTCCTTGAAGTCGGGCCGGAGTTTGAGGGCTTGCTCGCACTGGGCCTTGGGGCCGGGGGGGTGGGGGCGGGGGGGGGTGGGGCGGGGGCGGCGGGGGGGGGGAGCGGGGGTGGGGGGGACAGGGGGCCCCCCCCAGAGGGGGGGGCGAC
>NZ_JANWVH010000034.1 GCF_025056915.1 Meiothermus sp.
ATTCCAAAGTTTCTGGAGTGGTTTCGGCAACAAATCAATGATAGCCCTTAACGCAACCTCTCCCAACAAGCGAATGCCCTTCTTATTACTGAGCTCGTATGACGAAGCATCCACTCCGCGGGAACGGGCAAACTCGATGATTGCCTCAAACAACCTGGCCGGATTGTCAATGGCTCCATCTTTCAGCATTGCTTCTATATCGAAGACAATCGCATCCGAGAAGCCTAGGTCTGATCCCAGCAAAATCAGGTCCGCCTCACCTGAATACCTCCAAAAGGTGGTGGCCTCCATTTCGTTCACGAACTCCGCGAACTTGCGTTGGCTAAACTCCCATGGAATCACTCTTCCGTCGTCGTATCGAACCTCGCCTATAGGTTTAGCATCTTCCGCGAATCCGTATGCCCCGTATCCCGCACAAAAGAAGTGGATGTGCTCGGCGGTGCGAGCGTTCAAGTAACCCAATCTCGGCACGATTCTCTCTCTTGCAACCCTGGTATAAGGTGGCGCGAAAATAATCCCAATCAAAGGCGTCCGTTTCTCTTTGAGGGCCTCTCGGAGTTCTTTTAGTGAAGGTGCTAGAAGCATGTTATGCGCCTCTTGTCGTTTAGCTGCCCTACTGGTGATGAAATGTCATGCTTTCGTATGGGACTCTTTAGCGTGGAGTTACATAGCACAAGTCAAAACAACTTGTAGGGAAAAACTCTAAAATCAGTTCCTTTACAGAAATGGTCTCCTTTTGCTCATCGGTATTTAACGCATACTACCACTTTCCAAAATCAAATCTCTGGTCCATCTTCATCAAACCTTCGCATTCCATACACCGAACTTTGGCTATGCTGGAGGAACATCGAGGGGTGAACATGACCCGTTCCCGTCCACGTGTCCGCGTACCCTGGCTCTGGCTCCTGGTTGGCCTGGTTGTGGTGGGGCTGGGGGTGGCGGCTTATGTGCTGCTCCGGCCCAAGGCTTCCGCTGCAAGCGCCCCCACGGTGGAAACAGCCACCGTGCAGCAGGGGGTGTTCAGGGTTTCGGTCTCGGGGCCGGGCACCCTCGAGCCCGTTCAGTCCCTTGCGGTCAAGCCCGCCGTCAACGGCACCGTGCTCAAGCTGCCCACCGTGGGCGACCGGGTGCAGAAGGGGCAGCTCATCGTGCAGCTCGACCCCACCAACTACACCCGCGCCCTGGAAAACGCCCGGCTGGCCCTGCAAAAGGCCCAGGCCAACCTGGACAAGCTGCGGGCCGACCAGGCCAGTGCCCAGGCCACCAACCGGCAGAGCGTGGCCAGTGCCGAGGTGGCCTATGCCAACGCCAGGCGTGACCTCGAGGCCGCCCGCACCAACCTGCAAGCCACCCAGAAGCTCTACGACCTGGGCGGCGCCAGCGCCCAGAGCCTGCAAAGCGCCCGCGACGCCTACGCCAAGGCCCAGGCCGCCCTCGAGGTAGCCCAGGTCAACCTGAACACCGCCCGGCAGGCCCTCTCGCTGCGCAGCAGCGCCAACGCCCAGGATTTGCGCAACGCCCAGATTGCGGTGGAACAGGCCCGGCTCGAGGTCA
Source organism: Meiothermus sp. (assembly GCF_025056915.1). Taxonomy (GTDB): domain Bacteria; phylum Deinococcota; class Deinococci; order Deinococcales; family Thermaceae; genus Meiothermus. Next base: position 1,555 of record NZ_JANWVH010000034.1, read on the forward strand.
AGAACGCCGAGGAAAACCTGGCTGCCACCAAAATCTACGCCCCCTTCGATGGCGTGGTCTCGGAAGTGAACGCCCAGGTGGGCAGCATCGGGGTGGGGGCCACGGTCAGCAACAGCACCGCCCTGCTCACCCTGATTGACGATTCCAGCCTGAACCTGCCGGCGCAGATTGACGAGAGCGAGATTGCCAGGGTCAAGGTGGGGCAAAAGGTCGAGGTGACGCTGGACGCCTTCAGCGGGGAAACCTTTGAAGGAAAAGTCACCGCCATTGCCCCCAAGGCCCAGATTCAGCAAAACATCGCCTTTTTCTACGTGACCGTGAACATCCCCAACCCCGAGCGCAAGCTGCGGCCCGGCATGAGCGCCGAGGGCGAGATCGTCATCGAGGAGATTCAGGGCGCCCTGACCGTCCCCAAGCGGGCCGTGCAGACCGTGCGCAACCGGGCCTATGTCGACGTGCTCCAGCCCGACGGCAGCAAGGAGACCGTGCGGGTGGTGCTGGGACCGGACGACGGGGTAAACCAGGTGATTCGGGAAGGGCTCCAGCCGGGGCAGACCGTGGTGCTGCCCAGCCGGACGCCGTCGAGCTCGAGCAGCCAAAGCGGACAGGGCGGCCTGCGCCTGCCCTTGGGTGCCCCTCCGGGAGGTGGGCGATGACGGTGGTCGCGCTCGAGCAGGTGCGCAAGGTTTACAAGAGCGGGGCGCTCGAGTTCGAGGCTCTCAAGGGGGTTTCGCTGGAGATTCGCCAGGGCGAGATGGTGGCCCTGATGGGGCCCTCGGGCTCGGGCAAGACCACCCTGATGCAGATTATCGGCCTGCTGGATCGGCCCACCAGCGGGCACTACCATCTGGCCGGGCAGAACGTGACCACCCTCACCGAAAACGAGCGGGCCGAGGTGCGCAACCAGGAGATCGGCTTTGTCTTCCAGGCCTTTCACCTGCTGCCGCGCCTCAGCGTGCTGGAAAACGTGGAGGTACCGCTCATCTACGCGGGCTTCGGCGCTGAAGAACGGCGGGAGCGGGCCGTGGAGGTGCTGCAAAAGGTAGGGCTGGGCGACAAGCTCAAAAACCTGCCCTCGCAGCTTTCGGGGGGCCAGAAGCAGCGGGTGGCGGTGGCCCGGGCCCTCGCCATGCGTCCCTCCATCCTGCTGGCCGACGAGCCCACCGGCAACCTCGACTCCAGAACCGCCGCCGAGGTGATGCGGCTCTTTCAGGAGCTAAACGACGAGGGCACCTGCGTGATTGTGGTCACCCACGAACCCGACATTGCCGAGTACACCGGGCGCATCGTGCGCATCCGCGATGGGCAGATCGAGTCGGATGGCCCCAACCCGCACCGCAAGCGCCCCGTAGGAGGCTTCGCATGAGCGCGGCCATACACCCCACCAAAAAAGTGCGCTCCCGCGTGGCCGGCATGAACCCCTGGCAGGTGTTTCGCATCGCCTGGCGGGCCATTCTGGGCAACCCCCTGCGCTCGGTGCTGACCACCCTGGGCGTGATTATCGGGGTGGCCGCGGTGGTGGCCCTGACCATGGTGGGCCAGGGCTCCACAGCCAACATCACCCGCTCGCTGCAAAGCCTGGGCACCAACCTGCTCACCATCGGCAGCGCCACCGGGGGACGGGGTGGGGGTTTTGGGCTGGTGCGCTTTGGCGGCCCCCAGACCATCACCCTGGCCGACGCCGAGGCGGTTAGGGCAGCCTTTGCGGGCCGCCTGGCCGGGGTGGCCCCCGCCCTGCAAAGCAACCAGCAGCTCAAGGTGGGGGCCAGCAACCTGAATGCCACGGTGATTGGCACCTGGCCCGACTATGCCAGCGTCCGCAACGCCCAGCCCGCCGAGGGCAGTTTCTTTAGCGAGGCCGACGTGCAAAGCCGAAGGCGGGTGGCGGTGATCGGCTACGGCGTTGCCCAGGATCTGTTCGGTGGCCAGGACCCCATCGGCCAGCGCCTGCGCATTGCGGGCATCTCCTTCACGGTGGTGGGGGTGCTCCCCGACAAGGGCGACTCGGGCTTTGCCAGCCCCAACTACCAGGTGATGGTGCCGCTCTCAACCTACCTGCAGCGCCTTGCTCGCAGCAGCAGCGGCGAGCCTCGAGTAAACGCCATCTATGTGCAGGCCCCGGATAAAAACTCGCTCTCCCGACTCCAGCAAGACCTCACCGACTTCATGGCCCAGCGCCGCAAGGTGACCGACCCCAGCGAGTACGACTTCAGCGTGCAGAACCAGGCCGATGCGCTGGCCTCGGTGAACCAGGTTACCCAGACCATGACCCTCTTTTTGGGCGGAGTGGCCGGGATTAGCCTGCTGGTGGGCGGCATTGGCATCATGAACATCATGCTGGTCTCGGTCACCGAGCGCACCCGCGAGATTGGCATCCGCAAGGCCCTGGGGGCCAAGCCCCGCGACATCCTGACCCAGTTCCTGGTGGAGTCGGTGGTGCTCTCGGTGGGCGGTGGCATCCTGGGCATTGTTCTGGGGCTGGTCATGGCCCGCAGCGTGGGGCAACTGCTGCGGGTGACCCCGGTCTTTGACCCCTTCAGCATGGTGCTGGCCTTTGTGTTCTCGGTGGCGGTGGGGGTTTTCTTCGGCTACTACCCGGCCTCGAGGGCCGCCCGGCTCGACCCGGTGGAGTCGCTCAGGTACGAGTAGAAAGCCCAAGGCCACAAGCAATAGACCATCAACCATAGAGCAGACCTTTCTTTACCACTTCTACATAAAGCCATTGCAGACTAGGAGCGTTTGAGGAGGGTACATGAAAAGATGGATGAGCCTGCTGGCCACACTGGCTTTAGGCGTGGCGCTGGCCCAGGGGGGGCCGCCCAACATCACCCCCGAGATGCGGCAGCGGCTGGAGGCCTACCGTCCGGTCTTCGACCTTGTAGCCACGGTGGGCCTGATGGACGAGCTCGAGAAACAGCGGGGGTTGGCCTTCACCAAGGCCCAGGCCCAGAAGCTCTTGCCCATTCTGCGCGACCTGCAAAACCGCGCCGACCTCAAGCCCGCCGATGCCGGCAAAATTCTCTCCAACATCGAGGACAACATCCTGACCCCCGCCCAGCTCAAGTGGATGGACGAGACCATCCTCAAGCAAAGGGAGGAAGCCCGCCGCCGTCGGGAGCAGGCCAGCGGGCAGAACCCCCAGGCGGGGCAGGGCAATTTCCAGGGGCCTCCGGGGGGTGGCAACCGGGGCGGGCTTTTCCAGGCCATGGCCCAGGGCAAGCCCTACAACCCCTTCAAAGAGCAGCCCCGCGCCGCCGATAATCTCAAGAACCTGATTGCATTGCTGGCCAAGAAGTAGGGGGGCCTGTGGTTCGGCTGCTTTTTGTGCTGCTTTTTTTGGGGATGGGGCTGGCACAGAGCCGCCTCGAGCTGATTCCCGCCCAGAGCGAGGCCCGTTACCGGGTGCGCGAGCAGCTCGCGGGCATCAACTTTCCCACCGATGCCGTGGGCGTCAGCAAGCAGGTGCAGGGCAGCGTGCGCCTTGACCGGAACGGGCGGGCTTTGGAGGGGTCGCGCTTTGCGGTAGACCTTTCGGCCCTCACCAGCGACGAAGCCCGCCGCGACAACTATCTTCGCCGCAACACCCTGAACACCGCGCAGTTCCCCCTGGCCGAGTTTGTGCCCAAAGAGGTGCGCGGCCTGAGCTTTCCACTGCCGCAAAGCGGCAAAGCAGCGGTGCAGATTGTGGGTGACCTGAAAATTCGGGATGTGGTCCGAAGCGTCACCTGGGAGGGCGAGGTGGAGTTCCGTGGTGACACGGCCCTTTTGCAGGCCCAGACCCGCTTCACCTTCCGCGATTTTGGCCTGGTGCAACCCAGGGTGCTATCGGTGCTCAGCGTGGATGAGAACATCCGCCTCGAGGTGAGCTTTACTTTGCGGGTGCTGGAGCGTTAGCAAGCGCGCTCAGAAAGGCCTCGAGGCTTTGTGGGGAGTCTATTGGGGTGAGCATGGCCAGGGTCTCGGGGGTGACCTCGAGGCCCGCCCGAACAACCTCCAGCCACCCCACATGCACCCCCAGGGGCTTCTGGGGTTTGCCGTGCATCTGGGCGATGTGGTTCAGGTTCCAGGCCGCCAGGATTTCGGCTAAGGTGCCTACCCCGCCCGGCAGGGCCAGGCAGGCCACCCCCACGTCAATGAGCCGCTCAATGCGGGTTAGCAGCGACGAGGAGGGCAGCTCCAGGTCCACGTGCACGTTGGGCCCATCGCGGTGGGGAAACAGGACGGGCGCGGTGATGCCCACCACCAGCCCGCCGGCCTCCTTGACCCCTTGCGAAACGGCCTCCATAGCCCCGTTGTACCCGCCCGTAGCCACGCCAAACCCGGCCTGGCCAATGGCCCGCCCCCAAGCGTGGGCCTCGGCAAAAGCCGGGGTGCCGGGCTGTACCCTGGACGAACCGAACACGGTGACGAGTCGCATATACACAGCCTACTCTGAAGTCCAGGCTTTATCCTCGAAAAGACCTTTTGCCAAAACGATTCCCCCTCTGAGCTGCTCCGTCGAGCTTTGGCCTGCTCACAACAGGTTTTTTCGTAATCGGCCTTCGACCATCGCCTGTTAACTATCCGCTCGGTTCAAGCTTTCGGCCTTGAGCCTCCAGCTATCGGAATTCAAGCCCAACCCCTGCTGTTCTACTTGCGATGACCCATTTCAAACAGCACCCGATTCTTCACCGCATCGGCCATCAGGGCCACGCTCGAGTTCAGCACCACCAGCCCCAGGGTGCCCAGCCAGAACCAGGGCTCCCCCTGGGCTTTTAGGTAACGGGCATGATCGGTCAGGGAGATGCCCGCTCCAATGAGGGTGAGGCCCAGGGGTGCAAAGACTTGCCATTTGCGAAAAGGGGTCATGGCCCCAAGTGTAGGGTATCGGGAACCCACCTACCGGCACCAACATTTTCTCAAGGGGTGGAGGATAGATTCCAATCCCATTTCAGTGCAATCCCCTGGGCTTGCAGGGTGCGATCCAGATTGTTTTCGTGCTCTCCCAGGCGGTTGATCAGGTCGTGCAGGGTTTGGGTAGCCAGGAAGGCTTCGTCCAGTCCAATGAGGCCCGCGCCCACCGCCTCGAATAGCTCGTGGGTGTCCATCAGGGTGAGGGTTCCGTTGTGTGCAATGCCAAGATCCAGGTACAAATCCCTGACCTTCAGAACATGCCCCTCCCGCTCGACCTGCACAATGTCTATGTAGAACTCGAAGGGATAGTCGTCCTGGTGGGTGGTGTACTGGCAAATTTGCAGGTGTTGCTCGGGCAGAATGTGGGCCTTCCAGTAGCGGAAGGTGGGGTGGCCGACAAAAGCTCGCTCCACGTACACCCCGTGGGGGTGCTGGTGGTACAGCGCCACCGGAAAGGTGCCCGCCTTGACCGTATGGGTTTTGGCGACCAGGTTGTGGGTCTGTACTTTGAGGTGCATACAAGATTGTATGCAGGAAGGGGCAGGTCAATTGCCCTGAAGCCCACGTTCCCGCTTGCATGACCCCCTCTCTGGCCCGGCTGCTGCCAGGCCATCCGACCAAAACACAGCCGGGTTACTGCACGTAGGTCAGCCAGTGCTCGTAGCTGGGGTTTTTGCCCTGCACCACGTCCATATAGGCGGCCCGGAGCTTCATGGTGTGTTCACCGGCCTTGCCAGAGCCGATGGCCCGGTGGTCGAGGTAGGAGATGGGCGTGACCTCGGCAGCGGTACCGACCATGAACATCTCGTCGGCCATGTAGAGCTGGTCGCGGGTGGCCCGCACCTCGCGCACCTCGTAGCCCAGGTCGCGGGCAAGGGTCAGGACCGAGTCGCGGGTAATGCCCATCAGGTTGACCGAGTGCTCCACGGCATACAGCACCCCGCCCCGGAAAAAGAAGATGTTTTCGCCCGAACCTTCGGCCACAAAGCCTTCTTTGTCCAGCAGCAGGGCTTCGTCGGCGCCGGCCTGCTGGGCCTCTACGCGGGCCAGGGCGCTGTTGACGTAGTTGCCCCCCACCTTGGCCTTGCCGGGCATCACGTTGGCAGGGAAGCGGGCCCAGGACGAGGTGATGAGTCGGGCTCCCTTGCGCACAGCCTCGTCACCCAGGTAGGTGCCCCATTCCCAGGCGGCAATCATGACCTCGGCGGGGTTGTTGGGCAGGGGGTTCACGCCCAGGGTGTGGGCCCCCATCCAGGCCAGCGGGCGAATGTAGCAGCTTTTGTAGCCGTTGGCCCTGATGACCTCCAGAATGGCCTGGTTGATTTGCTCGGGGGTGTAGGGCATTTCGAACATCATCACCTTGGCGCTGTGGAACAGGCGCTCGGTGTGCTCTTGCAGGCGGAAGACGGCGGGGCCTTTGGGGGTCTCGTAGGCTCGAATGCCCTCGAAGATGCTGGTGCCATAGTGCAGGGCGTGGGTCAGCACCGAGACTTTGGCCTCTTCCTGGGGCACCAGTTGCCCATTGAACCAGATCAGGCCCGCCTTCATTTTGCTGTCGCCGCCAACACTTTTGGGTTTGGTTTCGGTTGCCATGTGTCCTCCAGGGTAGGGTTTTTCTGTGGTTGGGCTTTATACGCTAGGCGCGGGCCCCCAACGCTCCGGCAGGAAAGGGCCGCCAGTGCTTCAATCATACCTCTTTGAGCAGCGAGGCCAGTGTTTCGGGCAGCAGATGGCGGTAGGCCCGAACGTCTTTCTCGCCGGTGCGAAGCTGCAAGTAGCGCCTGGCGGTGTCTTGCAGGATGGGCATCAGTTCGGGCTGCTGGATGACCTGGGGCAGCAAATCGCGGAGCTGGGCCTCGAGCCTCTTTTGCGCCAGATAGCGGGCGGCTTGCAGGGGGTTGCCCTCGAGGCGCGCCCTGAGCGGAAAGCGCGAGAGCCGTCCGGCCTCACGCTGTATGGCAGGCTCGTTTAGCAGCTTCTGGCAGGGTTTGCAGGGATGCGCCGGACTGGGGGTGCCGCAGATGGGGCAGGGCGGGTGGGGGTTTGCTTTTTGCTTCTGCAAAACTGCCCTTCCGGCCCGCAAAATTGCGCCCTGGAGCTCCTCAGGGGAGCCTTCGGCCAGCCTGCGCAGGCGCTCTTCGTCTTCCGCACTGAGTTTAGGGGGGGGTGCGGGGGGGCTTGGGGGTTTGCTTTTCCTGGCCACGCCCACCTGGAAGCGCAGTTCCCGCACCACGCCGGGCAACTGTTCCTGGTAGCGGCGCAAAAACTCCTCCCGCAGGTAGGTGAGCTGATGGGCCACCACCGAGTCGGCCACCCGCACCACAAGCACCCCTTCCTCCAGTCGCTCGGCCTCGCTTATGGCGCTGAGGGCGGGCCCGGCCACTTCGGGCCACAAGAGGAGGGCACGGCCCCGCTCGATTCCCAGGCCAAACCCTTTTTGTCGCAGGATCTGGGCCACAATTTCAGCGGAGGGTCGGGCTTTGGACATCACCTTCAAAACTAGACAAAAAAAGGTTCTTTGGCTAGCGCCCCCAGCACGTTGAGACGGCTTGGGGTATGGTAGCGCAATGGATTTGAGTCCTCAGGCCTGGGCCATTGCCTTTGTGGCCGCCTGGCTGGTGGGTGCTTCCAAAACCGGGCTATCGGGGGCGGTGACGATAGCGGTGGTTCTGTTTGCCAGCATCCTTCCGGCCCGCGAGGCCACCGGCGCTTTGCTGCCGGTGCTCATCTGCGCCGATTTTATAGCGGTCGGCCTGCTCCGCAGGAACGTCCGCTGGCAGGAGCTGCTGCGGATTTTCCCCTGGACCGCCGTGGGGGTGGGCCTGGGAACGGTGGTGCTCTACTTCAGCAACGACGCACAGGTGCAATGGGCGATTGGGGCGATTATCCTGGGCATGACCAGCTATCAGCTCTACCGCAAGGCCCGCCGACTGAACGACGTGACCACCTCCGCGCACCCTGCCTTTGCCCCCATGCTGGGGGTGGCCGCCGGTCTGACCACCATGGTGGCCAATGCCGCAGGGCCTTTTGTGCTGATTTATATGCTGGCCATGCGGATGGGAAAGCTCGAGGTGGTGGGTAGCCTCGCCTGGTACTTCCTGGTGGTCAACCTGTTCAAGGTGCCCTTTGCGGTGGGGCTGGGCCTCATCACCTGGGAGTCGCTCGCCTTCAACCTGTGGCTTTTGCCCGCGGTGGGGCTGGGGGCCTGGGCAGGCCGGCGGCTTTTGGACTACCTGCGGCAGGATCGCTTCGAGTGGATGGCCCTGGGGCTGGCCTGGCTGGGGGGCCTTCGACTGCTGCTGGCCTGAGGGCTGCTCGAGCCCCGCTCTTTCGGCCCAGGGCTTTCCAACCCGCCTTCAGCGTTTGCGCTTCTTTCTGGACGGGCTTTTCTGCGCCGACTTTGGTTGCGGTTTGGCGCTGGCCGCCGGAGGCTCCCAGGCCCGCCGCAGCCAGAGCAAACCCCATACCGAAGCCACGCCAAGCCCCAGCGAGACCGCAAAAGCCACCACGGTCATGCGAAACCAGGCGGGGTGGAGCCGCTCGCCGGTGGGCAGGGTGACGAAATCGCTCGAGGCCGCCAACAACCCGGCGTGGGGCAGCAAGCGCAGCAGGGTAAAGCCCGTCAACAGGGCCACGATGCCGCCCAGAATGGCCAGCGAGAGCAGCAAGGCCCAGGCCAGGCCGCGCTGGGCCTCGCGGATGGTCTCCAAGCTGGCGCTTTCCTTCGGCATCTAACCCCACACCCCCGCCTCTATCTCGACCACGGCCCCCCCACCGGGGGTTTCCAGCCCTGCCAGAATGGCCTGGGGCAGGCTCTGGGCATACTCCAGCAAGGCCCTCCGGCGGCGGGCGTCCAGCTCGGTGTTCCATTCGTCAACCAGCAACAGCGGGGCCTCCTCGTAGTGCTGCCAGAGCAGGCGGTGCTCGGCCAGGCGCAAAGCCAGGGCGATGCTGCGGCACTCCCCCCGGCTCCCAAACCGGGCGGCCTCGCGGCCCGAGAGCCGGATGGTCAGGTCGTCGCGGTGGGGGCCTACGCTGGTGGCGCCGCGCTGGAGGTCGTCGGGCAGGTTGTCCTCCAGGGCCTGCAAGAAGCGCTCGGGGTCGGTGGTCTCGAAGAGCTCTAAGCTCAGCTCCCCCGGCGCGAGCTCGCGGTAGGCCTCCCGGGCCAGGGGGGTCAGCTTGGAGAGCATACGCCGGCGCAGGCTGAGAATCTCGCTGCCGTACTTGACCAGCTCCTGGTTCCAGACGCCAATGGAAGCCTGCAACGCACCGCCCTCTTTTCTGGGGGGGGCGCTTTTCAATAGGGCGTTGCGCTGCTGCAAGGCCCGGCTGTACTGGCCCAACATGGCCCGGTAGCGGGCCGAAAAGCGCGAGAGCAGCAGATCCAGGAAGCGGCGGCGCTCCTCCGGCGGCCCCAGCACCAGCTCGAGGTCGTCGGGGCCCAGCAGCACCGCCCCCGGCAGTTGCGAAAGCTCGCGCAGCGAGGCCGGGGCCTCGTTGAGCTTGTGCTCGCGGCCCTCGCGGCTGAGCCGGACTTCCAGGCGGCTGTTGCCGAACTGGGTCTCGATCTCGGCGTGCACCCAGGCCTCGCTCTCGCCAAAGGCGATGCGTTCGGTCATGCCGTTGCGCAGCTCCCCGCCCAGCACCAGCTCGATGGCCTCGAGCAGGTTGGTCTTGCCCTGGGCGTTGCCCCCCACAATGGTGGTGAGGCCGGCCCCCGGGGCAAACAGGGGACTGCTCAGGTTCCGAAAGTTCTTTTGCCTAAGCCGCAACAAACGCACCGCTCTTCAGGCTAAAGGCAGAAGGCTCAGGGCTCAAGGCCCGGAGGCTCATTTGTGGGTTCCGCTCGAGGCTCGGCGGAACCATACCACCAGCAAATACAAGCCTGTGGCCAGCATCCCGCCCGGCAAGGTGAGCAGAGAGAACCAGCCCATCACCCCCAGCGTGTATAGGGTTTCGCCGTAATCCCGCCCCCCTACCACGCAGGGGTTGACATACCCTTCGTGCAGGGTACAGCCATTGGCCTGTGCAAAGGCGCCGGCCAGCAGCGCCAGCAGGAGGGGGCTGAAGCTCAGGAGCGCAATGATACCCAACACCAGCCCATGCCGCAGCCATGGCTTCATTTCAGCAGTGTAGCTCGAGCCCTTACACAGGCGGGTAGCCCAGGTAAGATGACCCCATGACAGGCCGGTTTTGGGTGCTGCTGCTGGTGGTCTTCGGAGCCTCGGCGCTGAGCCAGCCCAACCATCAGGCTGGGCCTGCGCAGCGGGGCATCGTGCTGCCCTTTGCCGGGCCAGGCGGCCATGCCCTCGCGCAGGCAGTGGCGAGCGGGCTGGGGGTGGCGCCGCCTTCGCTGGCCGCAATCCTGCTGCCCGATATGCCCTGGCAGGGCAGCTACGACCTGGCGGCGGGCTCCCTGAGCACCGCCGGAGGCGCGCGGCTGGCCCGCGAGATTACCGGGGCAAGCTGGGTCTTGGTGGGGCAGGCCAACCCTCAGGGCTGTCTGAAGGTCTTTCTGGCCGATGCCCGGGGCGTTCGAAGCGCCCGCTTTAGCCGGCCCGAGCTGGCGCTATTCTGGACGGCAGCCCAGCTGGGTGTCAGGGCGGGCAGGTGGAGGCTCGAGGCCGCCCAGAACGACGACTTGGCCCGCCTGGCCGGGGGCGACCTGACGGTGCAGAACCCCCCTCTCCCCCTCCCCTACTACCGGGCCGCGGTGGCCCTGCGCGAGAATGGGGTGGCCTCGCTGCTGATCATCGAACAACTTCCCCGAGAACAGCAGGATTTCTGGAGCCAGGTGCGGCAGAACAGGCTGCCGCCGGCCTATCAGGCCCTGGTGGATTTCTCCGAGCGCCGCCGCACCGAGGCGCTGAAGGCCGCCCGCCAGCTGGCCGAAGGGAGGGTGTATGAGCGGCTCACGGCCCTGCTGCTGTTTCGCGGCCTGGAGGACAAGCAGTGGGGCGCGGTGGCCCGCAACCTGACCGAAATTGCCCCCGAGATGCCCCTGGCCTGGGAGGAGCTGAGTTTTGTCGCGTTTGACGAGAAGAACCCCCGGCTTGCCCAGGAGGCCCTCGAGCGTGCCGCAGCCCTGCTGCCCGAGAAAAACCTCTACTGGACCAACCTGGGCTGGGCCCACTACCTGCAGGGCCATTACGCCCGCTCGGTTCGCTCTTCGTTGCGAGCGCTGCGGCTGGAGGCTCGAGCCCGCGAAGAATACGCCGTGCCCGCCTACAACCTGGGCCTGGTGCGGGCCCTCTACGGCGACCATCTGGGCGCGCGCGAGGCCTACAACCTGGCCCTGCGGGTGGACGAAGGTTCGGAATTCGAGGCAGCCCTGGAGGACTTGCAGGAGGCCCAGGCGCCCCGGCTGCGGTTCTGGCAGGGCTACCTGGCCGAGCGGGCCGGTCTGAGGGAGCAGGCCATAGGGCATTACAGAAACTTTCTGCAAAACTACCCCAAAAGCCCATTGGCGGCCTGGGCGAAGCGCGCCATCCAGCAGATGGAAGAGGCCAAAACTACGGTCTCGGTGCAACGCCTGATGCTGCGGGCCGATGACCTCGAGGCCCGTCCCTTTTCGGCGGGTGAGGCGGTCTTCCCCGAAGTCAGGCTCGAGGGCTTTCCCTACCTGGGTTCGGGAACCCTGGTCACCCGCCTGCTGGATGCCCAGGGCCAGGTGTTGCAGAGCGTCCAGAAGCCGGTCTCGGCCCGCCCCCTGACCACCGGCCTGGTCCAGACCGGGGCCGCAGTCCGTCTGCCCGCAGAGGGGGGCTACACCCTCGAGGTGCTCTACGGCTCGGCCAGCGCCCGCCTTCCCCTCACCGCCGGGAAGCCCAGCCTGGCCCGCCAGCTCTATACCGCGGGGGTGGAGCTGCGCAACCTGGACAACGCCCCTTTGCTAAGCAGCGCCCAGATGCTCTCCCCTCAGGGCGAGGCCCTGGTCATCCAGCAGGTGCAGCTTGCCCTGCGCGAGGCCGCCCCAAGCGCCCGGCGAAATCCCAGCCTGAACCGTCCGCTCGCTCGAGGCCCCTACAGCGGCCAGCGCATTGTCGAGCTGCTGGAAAAAGCCGACGAAGCGGTGGTGCGGGCCTTCCTGGAAGCGGTGGTGCGCCAGCCCGACCTGATTGGCAGTGCAGATGTGGTCAATAGCTTCGTGAGCTGGCTCCAGGACACCCAGCGCTAGGCATGGGTCACCTCGGGGCTGCCCGCTTGATTGCCTGAAGGCAAAGTTTAGCCACAAGACCCAAAAACGCGATGACGAGTATGCGTTTCCCGTGGAGACCCTCATGAATGCTGAACTGGCGGCGGTTTTTTTTGCGTTGTTATCGGCCATCTCCTGGGGTGCGGGCGACTTTAGCGGGGGGGTGGCCTCCCGACGGCTCAACCCCTACCTGATTGCCCTGCTGGTGCACGCAACCGGGTTTTTGCTCTTTGTGACGCTGGCCTTGCTGCGGGCCGAAGCCTTCCAACCTCGAGACATCCCCTGGAGCGTGGCCGCAGGGGCGGCGGGCTGCGTGGGGCTGGTGTTTTTGTACCGGGCCTTAGAGGCCGGGCAGATGGGGCTGGCCGCGCCCATAGCCGGGGTGGTGGGGGCGGCCCTGGCAGCTTTGGTGGGGTTTGGGCTGGAGGGTCTGCCCACCCCGTTGCAACTGCTGGGCTTTGGGGTGGGGCTTCTGGGCGTCTGGCTGGCCGCCCGCCCCGAGGGCCACGCGGGCCCTGCGCGGGGCCTGGGCTTCGCATTTTTGGCCGGGCTGGGCTTTGGGGGCTACTTCGCCCTGATTCACCCGGTGGAGGGCTTGTTCTGGCCCTCGGCCCTGGTCAAGCTGGTGGCCGCAACCCTGACGCTGGGGCTGGTTTTTTGGCTGGGGGCCTTCCGGCGGGCGACCCGACTGACCGCCAGCCTGGGTTGGGTGGGTCTGGCGGGGGTGCTGGATGCCGGGGGCAGCGTGCTTTTTCTGGTGGCCGCCCAGACCGGTCGGCTGGATGTGGCCGCCGTTATTTCCTCGCTTTATCCGGCCTTTACGGCCCTCCTGGCCTGGGCTTTGCTACGCGAGCACTTGAGCCGGGGCCAGACCGTAGGGGTGTTGCTCTCGCTGGTGGCCATTGCCCTGATTGCCTCCGGCTAAAGGCGAGGGGTCTGGTCACAAAGCCGTCGGTAAGCCCCTGGTGATGGCCCGGTATGCAAGCCCCTTCTTGACCTCCTCCCGTCATTCCAAGGCGCACACGGTGCAACGGTACTGGCGAGGGGTGACGAACCATACCGCACCAGATTTCTCACGTCGCTTTGCCTCGCTTGGAGTGTTGGCGAAAGGCTAGCTCGGCAGCCACCAGCGTCACAGCTTCAGGCCGTACTCGTAGCCCCAGGGAAAAGTCTGCAAGCGCACAAACCCCATGCGCTCGTAGAAGGCCACCGCACCCGCGTTGCGCTGACCCACCCCCAGGTGCACGCCCGGAACGCCCAGCCCGCGCAGGCGGTTCAGGAACACCTGCATCAGCTTGCGGCCCTGGCCCTGGCCCTGGGCCCTGGGCAGCAGGTCTATGTGCAGGTGGGCGGGGTACTCAGGGGTGAGGCTCGAGGGAAGGTAGCCTTTGTGAATAAGGCGAATCATGGCGGCATCTTTTGAGGTATCTCCTTCGGGCGGCAGGGGATACCTTTGCCGCAGCGGGGGCAGCCATTGGGTCTCCATCCAGGCAGCGAACTCCATTGAATCGCGGCAGCCCAGCACATAGCCGCACACCCCGGCTTGGTCGGTGAGGACAAAGGTCAGGTCGGGTTCATGCACCGCATAGGGCGCGGCGTAGAAATGGCCCAGCAGGTCGGGGTCGCGGTACAGCCCGCTGGCATCAGCCCCGCTGTCGCCGGTGAGCAGGCAGACGCAGTAAAGGTGGGGCAGGTCGGTGGGCGCATAGGGGCGGATGGTGAAGGCCATGCGCTCATCCTATCCAGCATCAGTCCTCCAACAACCCCACAAAGCTCTGGGGGTCGGGGTCTATGCGCAGCCTCGCCCCGCGCACGGGGGGCAGGTTTTCCATCAGGGTCTGAATTCGCGCCTCGGAGCTTTTGAGCAGGAGGTGAAACACATACTGGCCGCGCAGGCGGGCCACGGGGGCCGGGGCCGGGCCCAGCATCTCGCCGGGTTCGGCTTTGGGTTTTAGCGCGGCGGAAAGCTGGAGGATGGCGTCGCGGGCTACGGGCTCCTTGGGGTGGGCGACCTCGAGCTTCACCATGCGGCTCGCAGGGGGGTAGCCCAGAGCGCGGCGCAGGGCCAGCTCCTTCTCCATAAAACCCCTGGGGTCGGCCTGCTTTAGGGCCTGGTGGGCCGGGTGGCTGGGCTCGAAGGTCTGCAAAACCAGCAGGGGGCGGCGATGGGGGTGCAGGTCGGCCAGCTGCCACAAAAGCCGGTGGTAGCGCTCGGCGGCGCGAAAATCGGACCCGAGCACAAAGCCGTCGGCATAGGGTAAGAGTACCAGGGCCAATTCGGGTAGAACCGGCCCCCGCAAAATGGCGGTGGTGCCCACCAGCACGCCCGGCTCGCTCGAGAGCAGGGGGCGCAGGTCGTCCTTGGCGTCGGCGGTATAGCGGTAGCGGGGCAGGGCCGGGAGGTGCTGGGCCAAAGCTTCCAGGAGCCACTCCACCCCCGGCCCCTTGGGGTCGAAGACATCCGACTGGCAGCTCGGGCAAAGCTCGGGGGCCTTTTGCTCGTGGCCGCACTGGTGGCACTGGAGCAGGCCCGCCCGGCCACTCCGGTGGTAGCGCAGCGGCAGGGCGCAGTTGGGGCACATGGCTTTCCAGTCGCACTCTTTGCAGCGCAGCACCGCGCTGTAGCCCCGCCTGGCCGAGAGCAAAATGGCCTGGCGCTTTTTTTCCTGCACCTGCCCCAGCAGGGCCAAGGCCGCACCGGAAATGGGCCAGCCCCGCTCCTGGCGCAAATCCAGCAGGTGCAGGCGGGGGCTGGGCGGAGGGAGGGAGTAGGCAGGCTCGTCCCAGACCTCGGCACTGTTGACGCCCGACCAGAAGTGCAGGGGAACCCCCAGCCCCCAGGCCCGAAGCCGGGCCAGCCGGGGAACGAAGGCCCTCGAGCCCCCCGGCAGCTTGTAGGCTTCCGCAGCCTCCTCCACCACCACCACCCGCTCTGCCCCCACCGGCAGGAGCAAGCCCTGGTAGGTGCAGAGCACCGAGGCCCTCCCCTGCCCGGCGCTCATCTCTGCCCACGCCTTGCGGCGCTCCTCTGGCTTCATCTCGCCGTGGAAAACCACAGCCTGGGGGAAGAAGGGCTGGAACTTCTTGAGCAGCGAGACCTCGGGAAAAAGCACCAGCGCCGCTTCTTTTTGTAGCAAAGCCCCCAGGGCGCGGATGCGCTCCATCAACCGCCCCCCCTCCAGCCGCGCCGGAACGAAAGGCAGCTCGAGGGGCTCGAGTCTCCGCGCCACCGCTTCGGAGGCCGGTTCCACCTCCACGAAGCCAATGTAGCCCTTGTCCAAGAGGCCCTTCACCACCCCCACCCCCACCCCTGCCGCCCGGGCCAGGGCCGCCATGCTCTCGGCCCGGCCCAGGTCGCGCAGGGCATACCAGGCGGCGCGGGCTTTCTCGCCAAGCTTTTCCGAGGGTTCCTTCAACACCACCAGGGCCTGCCGCTGGCTGCGCTGCTCGGCCACTTCCTCCTGCAAAACCCCGGCCTCGCGCAGGTAATCCAGCAGCTTGGGGTCGAAGCCCCGGGCCTCCTGCCAGCCTCCGGCCAGGGCTTCCAAGCCCCTCGGCAGCACCGCCGGGTCGGCCTCCGGCACGAGCCGCACGCGGTGTTGCAGGGGGGGCTCGAGGAAGGGGAGCAGGTCGTTCAAAAGCGTGCCCACCGGGCAAAAGTTATCGCGGGCGGCCAGCGTCAGGAAGTCAATTTCGGCAGGCCCCAGCCACGGCCTGGGGTCGAGATAAGCCACCGCCTCCCGCAGGGCAAAGCTTTTGTGCTGGCCCTCTTCACGCCCCACCACCAACCCCACCCGCAGCTCGCCCCGCCAGGGCACCACCACCCGGCAGCCCAGCGCATCGTCCCCCTGCGCGGCATGGGGGGGCAGGTACGACATGGGCTCAATAGGCAGGGGCAGGGCAACCTTCAAGACCCGCATCCTGCTCAGATTACCCGAAGCAGCTTTTGGCATGGCCTCCGAAAGGGTGGGTTGGCAGTTCGGAGGGGCTTTGGACCATTTGACTATCGGCAAGACCGGATGCCAGCTTCAGGCCCATGAATACCAGCTTTGGGCATATAGAGCGCTCTTCGCATACTATGAGCCATTCGAGTTCGAGCAAGCCTGGTTCTGAACAAAATAGTGGCCGCCTGGAAACTCGAAAACATGCGTCTAGGCCCAGACGCAACGCAGACAAGCGGGCCTCACCTCGGTGAAGCACATCTGCTTGTCTCTTCTCGTTTTCGTGGGCGGCCACACCTGTGAAGAGCGCTAAGCCAGTTTCAAGCACAGGGTGGGAGAGCGCGGTCGGAGGTGGGTGGTAATTTGCGACACCTGCCCCCTGCCTCACCACTCCTGCAGTTTGCAAGGTGTTCCAGCAGAGATGGCCTGATGCCACCGTTACGCTTTGGGAACCGAGGCCAGGTGGCGGATGGGCTGCCGGGGGCTGCGGTAGAGCAGTTCCTGCACGTGGTTCAGCGCCTCCTCCAGGGCCAGGCCGTTGCACACCACCCAAACCACCTGGGCCTGGGGGAAACGACGGCTCAAGCGTTCGGTGAGCTCGTGTCCGCTGACCAGCCCGATGTGCAGGCCGCAGAACTGATCGTCGCCCACGCGGTACAACCCATCCCCCTGGCGCAGGGCATCCTGCATCACCTTGGCCAGTTCCTGCAATAGCTGCGGGCGCTCCTTGGAGACCCCAAGCAGCCAGTACGAAAACAGCAGGGGCTGGTCGCTGCGGCTGGCCAGGGCCTGGTAGCGCTCGTAGTCGGCCTCGAGGGCCAGGCGGTTGCTCAGGCCGGTCTGGCGGTCCCGCAGGGCCACCTTGGAGAGTTCCTGCTGGGTGGCCTCGAGTTTGTGAACCGCCTTGAAGACCGAAAGCCCCACCAGCCCGCCCAAAACCCACAAGGGCCAGACCACCCAGTACAGCCCCGATTCAGGGTGGGGCAGCAGCGTCGCCAGGAGCATCACCGCCACCACCATCACCCAGAGGCCGCCAAACATGGCCAGCACCGTCAGGCCCAGGGTGGCCACGGTTGCGCTGGCGTACAGGGTCATCTCCCGATTCCATCCCAGGGCAAGGGCCGCCCAGGGCTGCTGGCTGGCCCAGACACACATCCCCAGGGCCGCCGCCAGGTGCGCGACCAGAGCGGCTTTGGGGTAACGCCGGGCCAGCGGAAAGGCCACCAGGGTGGCCAGCCCATAGGCCACCGCCAGAACCTGGGCACCCCACTGCCCCAGCCACAGTTGTGGCAGGGCCAGGGCCAACCCCCCAAACAGGGCCGTATTCCAATACAGTCGGTGAAACCACGGCCAGATGGACTCGGACGAATGCGCCATGGGGCCATTTTAGGAAGGTTTTTGGGTTCGTCCTGTCCAAAATGTGCATAAAGCCGGGCCCGTGCGTTACGCCGCATGAGGTCGGCAACATGTAGAGCGCTCTTCACATGCTGTGAGCTATTCGAGTTCGAGAAAGCTTGTTTCTGAACAGAACAGGGGCCGCCTGGAAACTCGAACACATGCGTCTTGGCCCGGACGCAACGCAGACAAGCGGGCCTCACCTCGGTGAGGCACGTCTCTTTGTCCCTTCTCGTTTTCGTGGGCGGCCACGTCTGTGAAGAGCGCGATAGGGTTCCCAAGCCGACAGGATATGCTTGCGGCATGGCCTGGGCCCTGGTTCCGTCGGGCATTTTGATCTACGTGGCGCTCTACTCGGTCGTGCCCATGCTGCCCGGTTTGGAGCGCCTCTTCGGCACCGCCCCCGGCAGCACCCACCTGGGCATCAGCCTGCCCTTTCTGGTGCTGGTGCTGCTCTCGCCGCTGGTGCCGCGCATCCGGCTGCCGGTCGGCAGCGTGATTGGCGGCGGGCTGCTCGGGGTGGGTTTGTTTGGCATGCTGGCCGGGGTTGCGCCCAGTCTGGAACTCTGGACACTGTGCCGCACCCTGCAAGGGGCCTTCGCCGCCGCAGTGCCGGGGCTCTCGCTGGCCCTTTTGCCCCGGCTGTACCCCCGCCAACATGCCCAGATGGCCGGGTTGTGGGTGGCCGGGAACGTGCTGGGCGGGGGCCTGGGGCGCGGGCTGGGGGGGCTTCTGGCCGAGGGGTTGGGCGAGCGCCTGGCCATCGTCCTGCTGGCGCTGCCGGTAGCGGTCATTGCCCTATTTGTGCTGCGCGAGAAGGACCGATTGTCCCTGCCCGCCCCCCGTTATACCCTTTCGGCCTGGCCCTTGTATGCGCTGGGCTTTGCCCTGCTCTTTGTGAACTTTTTTGTGGCCAACCTGCTGCCCTACCGCCTCGAGGCCCTGGGTTTGTCGCAGGGCCAGATTGGAGGAATTTTTTTCGCCTACCTGGCGGGCATTCCCGGCAGTGCCCTGGCCGGGGTGTGGGTGAAGCGGCTGGGCACCGTGCGGGCCTTCCGGCTGGCCTTTGGGGTGGTGGGGCTGGGCCTCTTGGTACAGCTGCCCGACCAACCCTTCTGGATTCTGGTGGGGTTTGTGCTCATGATGGCCGGCATTTTTACCGCTCAGGCCATTGCGGGCGGGGTTTCGGGGCGGGGAGGCAGCGGCGTGAGCGGCACCTATGTGGCCGCTTTTTACCTAGGGGGCACGGTGGCGGGGCTGGTGTACCCGCCTTTTATCGGGCAAAGCCCGCTGTGGGGCCAGGGGGTGGCCCTGGGGGTCGCGCTCCTGGCCGCGCTCTTGGCCGGGCGAGCGCTGCGCTAAGCTGGCCTCATGGCGGGGCTCTCCGACACCGACGCCAAAGGGGCGCGGCTGCAAATAAAGTTGCTGCGGCCGAGCAGCCCGGCAAGGCGATTCCCGCTGATGGCCAGTTGGTCAAATCTGCTGCTTCAGGCTTCGTTCCAGGAGGTCAAACAGCACTACCCTGACGAGCGAGTGGGCGCTGCAACAGTACGGTTCGGAGGTAGCCGAGCGGTTGCGGAATCACCTATGCTAGGCGATGTCCCCAAAGCCATTGGCGACATCGGCGAGGTTTTCCATCGGCTTGGCGTTGAGTACTGCAATTGGTGGCTCGGTAGCAAGTTCAACTTTGGGCCACCTCCAGACGACCAACGATGTGGCCCGCTTTTTAGGGCTTGAAGCGATGGGCCTTTTGGGTGTAGGGTGTGCTCAGGCCCGCTAGGGCTCACACAACCCGGCGATGTTTTGGTGCCCGGGCGCGTAGCCCTGGCTTAAAGTGGGGAAGTCCGGTGAAAGTCCGGCACTGTCGCGCAGCGGTAACGGCGCATTGGGGTAGATGAGGTCAAGCCTCTTCAACCACCGCCCGAAGTCCGAATACCTGCCAAAACGCCTTCTTAACTCCGATACGGAAGGCACCTCTCGCAAGAAGGGGGAGTTTCGGGGAACCTATGCATGTAGCGTCCTCGCTCCCGAGGGCGTTTTTTTATGGGTTTAGGGGTTATCGCCTATGCTTTGCTTGAAGCCGGGTTAAGAGTTTATGAGGGCGTTCCTGAGCAAGGAGACCGCTGGCTGTATCTTTCCGAATGATAAACAAGTACAGGTGGGCTACCCTTTTCAGGTTCAAAATTTTGGGGAAGGAAATTGAGAAATGAATCCGGCAGCAAAAGGCTACGCGATGCTTGGGGAGGATTCTCTGTTTCACCCGATTGCCTCGTATTCACTAGCGGCTGTTGACCTCTGGTTTTCCTACCGCAACCAGCCGGTGCTGCGGGGGGTGAGCCTCAAGCTTCGCCCCGGCGAGTGGCTGGCCCTCCTGGGCCCCAACGGGGTGGGAAAAAGCACGCTGCTGCGGTTGATGGCGGGGTTGCTCCGACCCGAAGCGGGCGAGGTGCAGCTGGGGGGGGAGCGCCTGGAGCGGCTGTCGAGCTGGGTGCGGGGCCAGCAAATTGCCTTCCTGCCGCAAAACGGCGGCTACCCCGAAGAACTCACGGTGGAGGAGGTGGTGATGCTGGGGCGCACCCCGCACCTGGGGTTGCTGGGCCGGGCCGGCAAGGCCGACCGGGCCGCCGTCGAGTGGGCCATGGCCGAGACCCAGGTGGCCGCATTTCGTCACCGCCGGTTGCCCACCCTTTCGGGCGGGGAGCGGCAGCGGGCGTTGCTGGCCCGGGCGCTGGCGGCCCGCCCGCAGTTTTTGCTCCTGGACGAGCCCACCAACCACCTCGACCTGCACCACCAGGCCGAGTTTATCGGCCTGCTGGCGGGCTTGCGGGCCCAGGGCATGGGCATCCTGACGGTGCTGCACGACCCCAACCTGGCCCGCCGGGCCGACCGGGTCGCTTTTTTGCACGACGGCCAGCTCCTGGCCCTGGGCAGCCCCCTCGAGGTGCTCCGGGAGCCGCTTTTGCAGTCGGTGTACGGGGGCTGGGTGCGGGTGCATGAGGTGGAGGGCGAGCCGGTGGTGCTTCTGGGAGGGTAGATGCAGGCCAGCCTAAAGGTGACCCCCACGCTGTTGCTGTTGGACCTGGGCGAGGTGCGCCGCCTGATGACCCAGGATGGCCCCCGGCTGGCCCGCTACGTGGCGGTGCTGCGCGAACCGCTGGCCCGCTGCGTGCGCCTGCGGGGGGTGGGGGCTTCAGCGCTCATGCGCCGGGGGCTTCCGCCGGGCGAGACCCTGCTCTACGCCCTGCCGGACGACCCGCTGGACTTCGAGCTGGAAGGCCCCAACCTGCGCCTGCCGGGGCTAAAGCTGTACCTGGGCGGCCCCCCCGAGTTCATCGAGACCCCGTTCTATGCCTGGGTGGAGCCATGAGCGAGCTATGGCTGGTGCGCCACGGCCAGACCCCCTGGAACGTAGAGGGTCGGCTGACCGGCTGGACAGACCTGCCCCTCACCGCGCTGGGCGAGCAGCAGGCCCAGGCCCTGCGGGGCTGGCTCTCGGCGGAGCGCTTTGGGCGGGTGCTGGCCTCGGATCTGCAGCGGGCCGTGCAGACCGCGCGTCTGGCCTACGGTGAGCCCCAGGAGGTGCTGGCCGAGCTGCGCGAGCTGAATTTTGGCGACCTCGAGGGCCTGCGCTGGGCCGAACTGCCCGAGTCCGAGCGCAACGCCCTGCTGGCCTTCGAGGGCTTTCAGGCCCCCGGTGGGGAGTCCACCGCCCAGCTTCGCCGGCGGGTGTATGCCCGTTTTGACCAGCTACCCCCAGGCCGCCACCTGATCTTCACCCACGGGGGGGTGCTGCGGATGGTGCTGCGCGAGTTTGACCAAGACCGCTTCCTGCCCCCCTGCGCGGTGCTGGGGCTGGACTGGGCCCACAAGCGGGTGCTGTTTGTGCGGGGGGAGGGGGCCGATGGAAGCTAGGCTCATCCTGGTGACGGGGGGCGCACGCGCGGGCAAAAGCGCCTTTGCCCAGGAGTGGGCCCATGCGCTGGGCGATGGCAAGGTCAGCTTCATCGCCACCGCCCAGGCCCTGGATGAAGAGATGCGCCAGCGCATCGAACAGCACCGGGCCGAGCGCCCCCCTACCTGGGAGACCTTGGAAGAACCGCTGGAGGTGCCCTTTGCCCTCTCGCAGGCCCGGGGCCGGGTGGTGCTTTTGGACTGCCTGACCCTGTGGGTTTCCAACCTGATGCTGGCCGGGCGCGAGGTCTTGCCCGAGGTCGAGAACCTTTTGGCGGTTCGGGCCGAGGCGGGCAAAACCCTGCTGGTCGTCACCAACGAGGTGGGCATGGGCATTGTGCCCGACAACCCCCTGGCCCGGCGCTACCGCGACCTTCTGGGCGCAGCCAACCGACGGATGGCCGAACAGGCCGATGTGGTGTATCTGCTGGTTTCGGGGATTCCCCTGAAGCTCAAGTCGTTGTGAGGGAAGAACGATGGGCGGAACAGCGAAGCTAGGTAGGATTCCTGGGAAAGAATGGCCCGGCTTGACGATATTTGCAGATCGTATACGAGCCAGTGCACCGCGGCCTTTGGCTTTCGGCCTCCCCAGAAGACCGCAATAGTACCTGACCCTCTAAAGAGCCTATGAACTTCAACATCCAACCTGTTTCGCAAGAATGGCTCCAAAGAGCCCTCGAGTACCAGAACACCCTGACCAAGCCGCCAGGGTCGCTGGGCTTTCTGGAGACGCTGGGCTGCCAGCTGGCCGCCATCCAGAAGACCCTGCACCCCAGGCTGGGCCGGGGGGCGGTGGTGGTCTGCGCCGCTGACCACGGTGTGAGTGCCGAGGGGGTTTCGGCCTACCCCGCCGAGGTGACCGCGCAGATGGTGCTCAACTTTCAGGCCGGGGGGGCGGCCATCAACCAGCTGGCCCGAACCGCCGAGGCCGAGGTCTGGGTGGTGGATGTGGGTGTGAATTCCCCTCGGCCAGGCGGGCAGAGCCGGGTTCGAAGCGGCACCGGCAACATCCGCCTCGAGCCCGCCATGACCCTGGCCGAGGCCGAGCAAGCCATTCGGGTTGGGGCGGAAGCCGCAAAAGCCGCCATTGCGCAGGGGGCCACCCTGCTGGCGGCGGGAGACATGGGCATCGGCAACACCACCGCCGCCGCCGCGCTCACGGCGGCCTTGCTGGGCCTCGAGGCCGAGGCGGTTACCGGGCGCGGTACGGGGGTGGACGAGGCGGGCTACCAGAGGAAGCTCGAGGTCGTCCGGGCCGCGCTCAACCGGGCCCGCTCCCGCCTGGGTGAACTCAAGGAGGCCCATCCCCTGGCCCTGCTGGCCGAGCTGGGCGGCCTGGAAATCGCAGCGATTGCCGGGGTCTTCCTGGCCGGGGCCGAGGCGGGCTTGCCCCTGGTGACCGACGGTTTCCCGGTGACCGCCGGGGCTTTGCTGGCCTGCCGGATGGAGCCCAGGGTGCGCGGTTATCTGTTCGCCGGGCACCGCTCGGTGGAGCCGGGGCACACCCGGCAGCTCGAAGCCCTGGGGCTCAGGCCCATCCTGGAGCTGGATTTGCGCCTGGGCGAGGGCACCGGGGCAGTGCTGAGCTTCCCCGTCCTGCGGGCGGCTGCGGCAGTGATGGCAGGCATGGCCACATTTTCCCAGGCGGGGGTCTCACAGGCCGAAAAGTTGTAGAAATTTTCGTTAAAACGTCCTTGGCTTACAGCATTTTCGAGCCAGAAGGCCGTCCGGTGAGGCGAAGGAAGGCCCGGCAAACATAAGCCAGATGGGTATTCCGCCCGGAAAATTCTGTAGAATCAGTCTAAGGAAACAGGAATGCCTGGAAACGAACTCAAAGAAAACCTGGACTATTACCTCGAGGACGGTCTGTACGTCTTCACCGAGGCCTATCACCTGCGGCGCGGTTACTGCTGCGGCTCCAGGTGCCGCCACTGCCCCTATCCCAAAGAGATTCAGGCCCAGACCATCCAGCTAAGGCTCGAGGGCCGCCCCATCAAAACCCGCGAGGAATTCCTCGCCCGCTTCGGCCCGGTTCTGGTAAAACCTTAAGCGGTGCGTTCTCTCTGGCTGGCTGTGGGCTTTCTGACCACCTTCCCCGTTCCCCCTTTGGGGGAGGTGCACTCGGGCGAGATGAAGGCGGCCTCGGCCTTCTATCCGGTGGCGGGCTATTTGATTGGGGCGGTGCTGGCCTTGCTGGCCTGGCTGACGGCGGGTTTGCCCGACGGGCTACAGGGGGCGCTTTTGCTGGCCGCCTGGCTGGCCTGTACGGGCATGCTGCACCTCGACGGCCTGCTCGACACTGCCGATGCCCTGCTCTCCATGAAACCCCCCGCCGAACGCCTGCGGATTCTGGGGGATGTGTACCTGGGCAGCTTTGCCTTTGGGGTGGGCTTTATGGTCTTGCTCCTGAAGTGGCAGCTGCTGGCGGCGGGGCCCTCGCCATGGCTGCTTCTGGGCCTGCCAGCCCTGGTGCGCTTTGCCCTGCTCTTGCCCATGAACCTGTTCCCGGCGGCCCGCCCGGAAGGGCTGGGGGCGCGGAGCCGGGAGGGCCGGCTGATGCCGGCTTTTCTCTTCGCCCTGCCGGCGCTGCTGGCCTTTCCCTGGGTGGGCCTGGCGGTGGTGGCGGCCATGCTCGGGCTGGCCTACTGGGCCGCCGGAAGGCTGGGCGGCGGGCTTTCGGGTGATGTGTACGGCATGCTGGTCGAACTGGGCGAGCTGGTGGGGCTGCTGGTGGCGGTGGCTTGGCTCTGAAGGCCCCACCGCCGGTGGCTACCGTTTATAGTAAACAGTCGTAAAGATACCCATACACGCTCACAGAAGGGTGACAGCCTTCAACCCCCTCCTTACGCGGCAGGGAGGGTTTATGTCAAGGCCCTCAAAACACACGATTGCGAAGGGCCAGGTCAGCCACCCCACCTAACCTCCCCTACGAGGTAGGGGAGGGACAGAGCACGTCCAGGCCAGGATTTACTCAAGTCGCGCACCGCGAGTTGTAGTTGTGCGGGTTTTTATCGCGCTCTTCACAGAGTTAGCCGCCCATCCAGGCAGCCACGTCTGAGAAGAGCGCGATATTGTAGACAGTACAGATACCCATACCCCCCCACAGAAGGGTGACAGCCCTCGACCCCCTCCCTACCGCGTAGGGAGGGTTGGGGAGGGTTTATGCCAAGGCCCTCAAATCACATGATTGCATGAAGGGCCAGGTCAGCCACCCCACCTGGCCTCCCCTACGAGGTAGGGGAGGGACAGAGCGAGTCCAGGCGAGGATTGACTTGATTTGCTCACTGCGCGGGTGTGGTTGTATGGGCTTTTATACAACACAGTAATTCAGTTTTTCTGCGGGAAGCTCAAAAGGCATCGCCTCTCACCTCGCATTCCGTGCCAGGGGCATGGCTTCAACTTATCATATTCCGTTCAACATCTAACGGAATCACACCTTTGTGCACCAAAGGCGTTATATAATCCAGGTATGGCACAGCCCAGACCCAAGCACGCCTGGATGCGCGAAACCTACCAGAAGTCGCTGCAAAAAATGCCCGAGCGTAAGGTCGCGCACAAGACCCTCTCGGACATCGCCCCCGAGCCGCTCTACACCCCCGAAGACCTCAAGGACTTCAACTACCACGACAAGCTGGGCCACCCCGGCGAGTACCCCTACACCCGTGGGGTGTATGGCTCCATGTACCGCAGCCGGCTCTGGACCATGCGGATGTTTGCCGGCTTCGGCACCGCCGAGCAGACCAACGAGCGCTTCAAAAAGCTCCTGGCTGCCGGACAAAACGGGCTTTCCACCGCCTTCGACCTGCCCACCCTGATGGGCTACGACTCCGACCACCCCCTCTCCAAAGGCGAGGTGGGCAAGTGCGGGGTGGCGGTCTCCAGCCTGGCCGATATGGAGCTGCTTTTCGAGGGCATCAACCTGGAAGAGGTCACCACCTCCATGACCATCAACAGCCCTGCCAACGCCATCTGGGCCATGTACCTGGCCGCGGCCAAGAAAAAGGGCTACCGCTGGGAGAAACTGGGCGGCACCATTCAGAACGACATCCTGAAGGAGTTCATCGCCCAGAAGGAGTTCATCTTCCCCCCCGAACCCAGCGTCAAGCTGGTCATCGACACCTTCGAGTGGGGGCCTAAACACGTCCCCAAGTGGAACTTCATCTCGGTCTCGGGCTACCACATCCGCGAGGCCGGCTCCACCGCCGTCCAGGAGCTGGCCTTTACCCTGGCCGACGGGTTTGAGTACGTGGAGTGGGCCCTCAAGCGCGGTCTGGACATTGACGAGTTTGCCCCCCGCATCAGCTTCTTCTTCAACGCCCACAACGACTTCTTCGAGGAGATTGCCAAATTCCGCGCAGCCAGGCGCATCTGGGCCAAAGAGATGCGCCACCGCTACGGGGCCAAGAAGGAACTGAGCTGGATGCTCCGCACCCACGCCCAGACCGCCGGGGTCTCGCTCACCGCACAGCAGCCCTTAATCAACATCGCCCGGGTGGCCATCCAGGCCCTGGCCGCGGTGCTGGGCGGCACCAACAGCCTGCACACCGACGCCTACGACGAGGCCCTGGCCCTGCCCACCGAGGAGAGCGCCAAAATTGCCCTGCGCACCCAGCAAATTATTGCCTACGAGTCGGGCGTGACCCACACCGCCGACCCCCTGGCGGGGAGCTACTACCTGGAGTGGCTGACCGACCAGATGGAGGCCCAGGCCATGCAGATTATCTCGGATATCCGCCGGATGGGCGGGGTGGTGCGGGCCATCGAGGAGGGCTACTTCCTGCGCGAAATTGCCGACGCCAGCTACCGCTTCCAGCAGGAGGTAGAGCGGGGCGAGCGCATCATCGTGGGGGTGAACGCTTTCCAGGATGAGGGCCTGCAGGTGCCCATCCAGCTCATAGACCCCGAAGTGGAGCGCGTTCAGGCCGAGCGGCTGGCCAGGGTGCGGCGCGAGCGAGACCCCATCGCCGTGCAGATGGCCCTGGAGGGATTGCGGCAGGCTGCCAGGGAGGGTCGCAACACCATGCCCTACTTCGTGGAGTGCGCCCTGGCCTACTGCACCCTGGGCGAGATGATGGACGAGCTCCGGGCTGTGTATGGGGTCTACGAGGAGCCGGTGCTGGTATAAAAGGGCATGCCGCTCTTTAGCCATCACAAGCCCCGTGCTCTGCTGCCCTACGCGCTCTATCTACCCCAAGGCCAGGCCCCCAGGGGCGGCTGGCCGCTGATTCTGTTTCTGCACGGCTCCGGTGAGCGGGGCCGGGACGGCAAGAAGCAGGCCACGGTGGGCCTGGGCCCGGCCATACAGGCAAACCCCAAGAGCTGGCCCGCGGTGGTGCTGATGCCGCAGTGCCCCAAAGAAGCCCAGTGGCGGGGCGAGCCGCTGGCCCGGGCCTATGAACTCCTGGGTCAGGTAGAAACCCAGTACCAGACCAACCCCCGCCGCGTTTATCTAACCGGCCTTTCGATGGGTGGCTACGGCTGCTGGAACCTGGCCTGCCAGTACCCCGAGCGCTTCGCCGCGGTGGCCCCCATCTGCGGGGCGGGCGACCCTTTCCTGGTCTGGCAGAGGCTTTCCAGGGTGCCCATCTGGAACTTCCACGGGGCCGCCGACGAGGTGGTGCCGGTGAGCTTTTCTCGAGCCCTGACCGACGCGCTGGCCAAGGCGGGCAACGCCCAGGCCCGCTATACCGAGTACCCCACGGAGAAGCACGACGTGTGGAACCGGGTCTACCGGGAGAGCGAGTTCATTCGCTGGCTGTTTGCCCAGCAGAAGCGGAAAACCAGATAGCAGTTGGGGGTTTTTGGTCGCGCTCGAGAAATCGCACCTGGTGCAGCGAGACGCCCCGGAAAACCCCGACCTCATGCCGCTCTGCTTGAACACTTCGCAAACACATGGGAAACCAGAAGCAGGGATTGGGGGAAGGTATTATCGCGCTCTTCACAGACGTGGGCGCCCACGAAAACGAGAAGGAACAAAGAGACGTGCCTCACCGAGGGGGGGCACGCGGGTATGCGGTGGGGCTGGGCCGGGACGCAGGTTT
>NZ_JANWVH010000035.1 GCF_025056915.1 Meiothermus sp.
GTGGACCCCATCTTCGGCACCCTAAAAGACTTTGACGAGCTGCTGGCCGAAGCCCACCGGCTGGGCCTCAAGGTGCTGATAGACTTCGTGCCCAACCACACCTCCGACCAACACCCCTGGTTTTTGGAGTCGCGCTCGTCCCGCGACAACCCCAAGCGCGACTGGTACGTCTGGCGCGACCCGGCCCCAGACGGCGGCCCCCCCAACAACTGGATGTCCTTCTTTGGCGGGCCTTCCTGGAGCTTCGACGAAAGGACCGGCCAGTACTACCTACACCAGTTCCTGCCCGAGCAGCCCGACCTCAACTGGCGCAACCCCGAGGTGCGGAAGGCAATGTACGATGTAATGCGCTTCTGGCTGGACAAGGGCGTGGACGGCTTCCGCGTGGATGTGCTCTGGCTGCTGGTGGAGGATGCCCTCTTCCGCGACGAGCCCGACAACCCCGCCTACCAGCCCGGCCAGATAGACCGCTTCCGCCACCTGCACATCTACCAGGAAGACCAGCCCGAGACCCGCGAGATCGTGCAGGAGATGCGGGCCGTGCTGGACGAGTATCCAGGGCACCGGGTAATGGTAGGGGAGATTTACCTGCCCTACGAGAAGCTGATACCCTACTACGGCACCGCCGAGCGCCCCGGCTGCCACCTGCCCTTCAACTTCCACCTAATCTTTAGGGGCCTCTCCCACTGGACCGCCGAGAACATCCGCGCCATTGTGGAGGAGTACGAGCGGAGCCTGCCGCCCTTTGCCACCCCCAACTGGGTGCTGGGCAACCACGACCAGCACCGGCTGGCCAGCCGCATCGGGCACGAGCAGGCCCGCGTAGCGGCCATGCTGCTCTTTACGCTGCGGGGCTCGCCGACCTGGTACTACGGCGACGAGATTGGCATGGTGGACGGGCTTATTCCCCCCGAAAAGGTACAGGATCCCGCCGCCCTGCGCCAGCGGGGGGCCGCCGGTGAGCACGGCCTCGACCCGGGCCGCGACCCCGAGCGCACCCCCATGCAGTGGAGCGGTTTCGCCTATGCCGGCTTTAGCACGGTAGAGCCCTGGCTGCCAGTGAACCCCGACTACGTGGAGCGCAACGTGGAGGTGCAGGACGCCGACCCCTCCTCCATGCTGACCCTGGTGCGCACCCTGCTGGTGGTGCGGCGGGAGACCCCGGCCCTCCTACAAGGCAACTACCAGAGCTACAAGGCCCCCGAGGGGGTCTTCGCCTACCTGCGGGGGGGCGAGGTGCTGGTGGCCCTGAACTTCACCGGCGAGGCCCGGCGGCTTTCCGTCCGGGGCGGGGAAATTCTGCTCTCGAGCCACCTTGACCGCTACGAGAGGGTGGAAGGAGTGCTCGAGCTGCGCCCGCACGAGGGCGTGATTGTGAAGCTATGAAGCGGGTGCTTTTTGTGTGCATGGGCAACATCTGCCGCAGCCCCATGGCCGAGGGCATTCTGCGGCGCAAGCTCAAGGAGCGCGGCCTGGAGGGGCAGTTCGAGGTGGACTCCTGCGGCACCGGCGGCTGGCACGAGGGCGAGCCCGCCGACCCCCGCACCGAGCGGGTGCTGGCCCGCTACGGCGCCCACTTCCCCCACACCGCTCGCCAGATACGCCCGGAAGACCTCGAGCGCTTTGAGCACATCTTCGTGATGGACCGGGAGAACCTCCGGGCCCTCGAGCAGCGCTTCCCCCAGCACCGGGGCAAGGCCCGCCTGATTCTGGAGCTGAACGGCGGGGGCGAGGTGCCCGACCCCTACTACGGCGGCCTGGAGCAGTTTGAAGAGGTCTACCAGATGCTAGACGAGGCCCTCGAGGTGTTTTTGCAAACCCATGCACCCCACTGAACTGCTGCGCCAGGCCGGGCTCAAAGAATACCCCCTGCAACCGCTCCACGGCGGCGATATGGGCCAGGTCTGGCGGGCCGGGCCCTACGTGGTCAAAACCCACCCAAGCCCCCCGGCGGGCATGTTCCAGGCCGAGGCAAGGGGGCTTTTTGCCCTGGCTCAGGCGGGTCTTCGCACCCCTGCGGTGTACTGGGCCTGCAA
This sequence comes from Meiothermus sp., assembly GCF_025056915.1. Lineage (GTDB taxonomy): Bacteria > Deinococcota > Deinococci > Deinococcales > Thermaceae > Meiothermus. The sequence goes on from NZ_JANWVH010000035.1 coordinate 2,037, forward strand.
CGAGGGGCTGGTCATGGAATACCTGCCGCCCGGCGAGCCGGACTGGGAAAGGCTGGCCCGGATGCTGGCTGCCCTGCACCAGCTGCGCCCTCCGGCCTATGGCTGGGATGACCGGGTTTTTCTGGGCCGCTTTGAGCTGCCGAGCGGCACCCAGAGCGACTGGCAACGCTTCTGGCTCGAGAAGCGCCTCCAACCCCTCCTGGAAGCCACCTGGAGCCAGCTGGGGCCGCTGGGGCCCCGGGTCGAAGCCCTGTTCAAAGAGCCTTTGCCCCAGGAAGGCCCGGCCTTGCTCCACGGCGATTTGTGGCAGGGGAACGTGCTCCATGCCCAGGGAGGCCCGGCCCTGCTGGACCCCTCAGTCTGGTGGGGCGAACGGGCGGTGGACCTGGCCATGATGACCCTCTTTGGCGGCTTTCCGGCCCAGTTTTGGCGGTCGTACCGGGGGCTGTATCCCATCCCCGCCGAGGTTGAGCGGGCCCTTCCCCGCTACCAGCTTTACTACCTGCTGGTGCACGTGCATTTTTTTGGCTCGAGCTACCTGCCCCTGCTGTTGCGCACCCTCGAGGCCACTCGATAGGGTGTATCGCCCGCCTTCACGTAACGGTTTTCGGGTCAAATCTGCGGCCCGTTTCCTTGGAGCGCATCTATGCTCGAGGGTGTGGGCTACCCCCAAGGTGCGCCGTTCCAACGCCGCCTGCTACAATGTGGGATGCTCTTTTGAAGCCCCTGGGGGTAACCTGCATCCGTCGGCATTCTCAGCGCACAACCCGCTTTTATGGATGGTACGTTCGAGCTTCTGGGCCCCATCGAAATCTTGCAGCTGCTCTCACACGCCGGACAGACGGGGGCCTTCAAGGTGCCGGGGGGTGAGGTCTACCTCGAGCGCGGCCAGCCCGTGCACGCCCAGTACAAAGGCAAAATCGGCAAGGATGGGCTGCTGGCGATTCTGAGCCTCAAGGAAGGCAAGTTTCGCTACCTCAAGGGCGAGCGGGCCAAACAGTCGAGCCTGCAGGGCTCGCTGGACAACTACCTGCTCGAGGCCATCCGCCTCCTGGACGCCCGCCTCGACCTGAGCCCCTTCGACCAGGTGCAGCTCACCGATGCCAACCGCACCACCCACCTGACCCTGTCCCCCGACGAGTTCGAGCTCCTCAGGCACATGGGCAAGCCCATCAGCCTCTTCGACCTGGCCGCCATCAGCGGGATGAAAAGCGATGTGGTCAACCTCAACGTGAGTCGGCTGGCCCGGCTGGGGCTGGTGCAGATCACCGCCCGCACCCCGCGCACGGTGCGCCTGGTGGTGGGCCGCCTGGAAGGCTCGAGTGCAGCCCGCCTCGATACCGACCTGCTCCGGGCCTGGCGCAGCCACTACGGCCCCTTCAGCCAGGTTGAGGTGCGCACCGAGGAACGCATCCTGCAGATGCCCGTCGAGGCCAGAAGCAACGTCGGGCCGCAGCTATTGCTCTCCTCCGATGCCCTGTTCTTCCACAACCTGCGGGTGGGGCAGGAGGTGCTGGTCTGGCCCTCCTTGTAAGGGCTGCCCAAGGAAGCGACCACCCCTCCGGTCATCCTTCAGTCATGCTCGCCTGGGTAACCTCTGTCATCGCAAATGCGCGATACAAGGAGGTACCGGTGAACATACCCATCCACCTCAACCGATTGGGAACCTGGGCGGCCCTGATGCTCTCGGCCCTGGGGCTGGCCGCCGCCGACCTGCGCATCTCAAGCTATGGCTACAACCCCAACATGACGGTCCACACCCCCAACGGGTTTAGCGTTACGGTGGAGAACACCGGCCCCGACCCCGCCAGCAACGTGCGCCTCAAAGCCACCCTGCCCGGCGGGGCCGAGCTGATGCCCACCACAGGCTGCACGCAGGCAGGCCCCGAGGTGAGCTGCACCCTGCCCAACCTGGCGGCGGGTCGCAGCGTTTCGCAGAGGGTGCGCTTCACTCCGCGCAACGTAGCCAGGGTACGGGTGGAGTTCGAGGTTCAAAGCAGCAACGACAACAACCCGGCCAACAATTCGGGGGACTACGATGCCAGCGTTTTTCCGCAGAACGTCCTCGAGGTCAAGGCCGGCAGCGCCAACCCGGCCCCCCGGGAAGCCAGCAAGGGGCAAAGGAACCTACCGGTCTTGCAGTTCACCCTCACCAACAAGACCGAGTTCCCCGCCATTTTCGACGATCTGGAGCAAAAACCCTATCTTTACGTGACCCGCATCCTCTTGAAGGCATCGGGCACCGGCCACGACGCCAAAGACCTGACCGCCGTGCGGCTCTACGAGGACACCAACGCCAACGGCAGGGTGGATGCCGGAGAACGGCTGGTGCAGACCCTGGTGTTCCCCATTGACGACGGCACCCTGGTGCTGGAAGGGCCCATCCTGAGCACCGAAGCCCCGGAATCCCGGCAGGTCACCTACCTGGTCACCTACGACCTCGACGACCAGGTGCGCCCCGGAACCCTGGCCGCCCTGGCGGGCTTCGGCCTGCTGGCCCTGGGGTTCCTGGCCGGGGGCCCGGCCCAACGGCGCAGGCGGCCCTTTTGGTTGCTGATGGGCCTAACAGTCCTGACGCTGGGGGCCTGCACCCAGCCGGCCACCTCCCCGCCCGAGCCCACCGCCTTCACCTATGGCCTGAGAATCACCGCGGTGGAAACCGGCAGCGCTTCCGACCTGGTGGAAGGAAATTTACCCATCAACGGTGCAACCCTCACGGTAGCCCGGTAAAAGCAAGACCCAGGGGCCTGAATGGCCCCTGGGCCGGGGGTTTTCCTAACTTTTCTTGCCCAGGCGCTCCTGGGCGGCCTTGGCCAGTTCCTCGGCCTTGGCCCTTGCCTGTTCGGCAGCGTGCTGGGCCTGTTCGCTCAGGTGCTTGAGCTGATCCGGCACGCCGTCGCCGTCTTTGTCGAGGTTGGCCTTAAGCTCTTCAAACTTGGCCTTGGCCTGCTCGGCGGCCTGTTTGGCCTGGTTCATGACCCCCTCGAGCTGATCCGGTATCCCGTCGCCGTCCTTGTCGAGGTGGGCCTTCACTTCGTTGAATTTGCTTTCGGCCTGCTTGAGTGCGTTTTCCGCCGCCTCGCGGGCTTTGTTGGCCAGTTCCCTGAAATCCATATTTCCCTCCGTGTTCAATGGTAGCACCCCGGTATGACCTGGATATGAAAGGCCCCTGTCGCAGGCCCTGGCAACGTTTCAGCTATCTACCCAGTTTTTGGCCCGCTCGAGGGCCTTTTTCCAGCCGCTGTACAAGCGCTCCCGCTCGGCCTGCGGCATGGCGGGCTCAAAGCGCTTCTCAACCGCCCAGCGCTCGGCAATCTGCTCCTTGGTGAGCATTCCCACCCCCACCCCCGCCAGGTAGGCCGCCCCCAGCGCGGTGGTCTCGGTCACTTTGGGCCGCACCACCGGGGTGCCCAGAAGGTCGGCCTGGAACTGCATCAAGAGGTCGTTGACGCTGGCCCCGCCATCCACCCGCAGCTCGGAAAGCGGCAGCCCCGAGTCGGCCTCCATGGCTTCCAGCACATCCCGGCTCTGGTAGGCGATGGCCTCGAGGGCCGCCCGGGCGATGTGGGCCTTGGTGGTGCCGCGGGTCAGGCCCACCAGGGTGCCCCGGGCGTAGGCATCCCAGTGGGGGGCCCCCAGCCCCACAAAGGCGGGCACCAGGTACACCCCCTCGGTGCTTTGCACCTGGCGGGCCAGGGGTTCGACCTCGCTCGAGGCCTGAATCAGGCCCAGGCCATCCCGCAGCCACTGCACCACCGCCCCGGCCACAAACACCGAGCCTTCCAGGGCGTACTCGGGCGGTGCGCCCTCGAGCTGCCAGGCCACCGTGGTCAGGAGGCCGCGCCTCGACTCGACCTGCGTCTGGCCGGTGTTCATCAGCATGAAGCAGCCGGTGCCGTAGGTGTTTTTGGCCATGCCGGGGGTAAAGCAGGCCTGCCCGAAGAGCGCGGCCTGCTGGTCGCCCGCCACCCCCGCAATCGGGATGGCCGCCCCCAACAGCTCCGGAAGCGTCTCGCCAAAGAGCCCCGCCGAGGGCCGCACCTCCGGCAGCAGCGCCCTGGGGATGCCCAGGATGCCCAGCAGGTGCTCGTCCCAGCGCAGGGTGTGCAGGTTGAAGAGCAGGGTGCGCGAGGCGTTGGACACATCGGTGGCGTGAACCCGGCCCCCGGTCAGGTTGTAAATCAGCCAGCTATCAATGGTGCCAAAGCACAGCTCGCCCTTTCCGGCCCGCTCGCGCAGCCCTGGCAGGTTGTCCAGAAGCCACTTGACCTTGGTGCCCGAAAAATAGGCGTCCAGCACCAGGCCGGTTTTCTGGCGGAACACCCCCTCGTAGCCGTGGGCCTTGAGTTCATCGCAAATCCCGGCGGTGCGGCGGTCCTGCCAGACAATGGCCCGGTGCACCGGCCTGCCGGTGGCCCGCTCCCACAGCACGGTGGTCTCGCGCTGGTTGGTGATGCCCAGGGCCACAATCTCGCCGGGCTGGATGGCGGCTTGCTGGATGGCCTCGCGGGCTACCTGGCGCTGGGTCTGCCAGATTTCCAGGGGGTCGTGCTCCACCCAGCCCGGCTGGGGGAAGTGCTGCATGAACTCCTGCTGGGCCATGGCCCTGGGTTGGCCCTCCAGGTCAAACACAATGGCCCGGCTGCTGGTGGTTCCCTGGTCTAGCGCAAGGATGTAGGGCATAGAACCTCCTGTGCCCCGATTGTATCCCACGCTTTCGCAAAACAGATTTTAGATTTATAATCTAAAAACCATGAAGCGCCACAAGGAGTTCGCCAACCGGCTCCACGCCCTATCGCCCAAGTTTGCCTACGTCCCGCCGGAAGACCGCTTCCTGATGAACCCCGGCCCCCTCAAGTACCGCTTTAACGTGATTGGGGTGGGGGTGAACGGCCAGGAGCACATCAAGGTCACGCTGCTCGAGGGCCGCTGCACCATCCACGGTGTGTACGACCCCAATAGGAGCAGCGTGGAGGCCGCCCAGCGCATCAAGGCCCAGTTCACCCCGGAGCCCCTGGTGGTCTACGAGAGCCTCGAGGCCGCCTGCAACGACCCGGCAGTGGACGGCCTGATTATCTGCACCCCCAACCACACCCACCTGGAGGTGCTGAAGGTGGCCGTGCAGTCGGGCAAGCACATCCTGCTGGAAAAGCCCATGGCCACCAACCTGAAGGATGCCTACGAAATCTGGCAGATGGCCCAAGCCTACCCCAAGGTGCTGCAAATCGGCCTTCAGTACCGCTACAAGCCCATCTACGTGGAGGCCATCCACGAGGCCAAAGTGCGGCGCAGCCTGGGCGAGATCAAGACCCTGACCATCCTCGAGCACCGCGAACCCTTTCTGGACAAAGTGAAGCAGTGGAACAAGTTCTCCAAATACTCGGGCGGCACCCTGGTGGAAAAGTGCTGCCACTACTTCGATTTGTTCAACCTGTTTGCCGAGTCACGCCCGGTGAGTGTGTATGCCTCGGGCAGCCAGGCGGTCAACTTCCGTGACTTCGAGTACGGCGGCGAGAAGTCGGACATCCTGGACAACGCCTTTGTGATTGTGGAGTACCAAAACGGGGTGCGGGCCAACTTCAACCTGTGCATGTTTGCCCCCATGGTTTACGAGGAAATCGTCATCTGCGGCGACGAAGGCCGCCTCAAGGCCAGCGAGGGCGTGAACGGCCAGGCCTACTCCAAGTGGGAGAACTACCTGGAAGTGATTGCCCTCCCCGACCGCACCTCCCGCACCATGACCCCCAGCTACCCCGCCGTCATCGAGGAGACCGGCCACAGCGGGGCCACCTACTACGAGCACCTGCGCTGGATCGAGGCCATGGACGGCCAGCCCAGCACCGCCGCCACCGCCGAAGAGGGCTTCTGGAGTGTGGTGGTGGGGGTGGCGGCGGAGGAGTCGGTCAAGCGGGGGGAAAAGGTGATGGTGAAGGAGTTGCTGGGGGCCAGTGGGTTGGGGCACCTGGCATAGCGCATTCAGTTAACGAAGCAGGGGTTTTCTCAAAAAACTCAGCGGCGCCCCTCGACCCCCACCGTTATTCCGAGGCGCACGAAGTGCGACGAGGAATCTGGCTCGGCAAAGGGATAGTAAATGCAGAGGACAATAGCGCATCAGATTCCTCACTTCGCTTCGCTCCGTTCGGAATGACACTGAAATTTACATACCAGGTCACTCATTACTGTGTCACATAAAAGCCCGTACAACCACACCCGCACGGTGAGTGATAAGTCAATCCTAGCCTGGACTCGCTCTGTTCCTCCCCTACCTCGTAGGGGAGGCCAGGTGGGGTGGCTGACCTGGCCCTTCACGCAACCAGCAGATTGGGGGTCTTGTCCGATACCCTCCCCAACCCTCCCTACGCGGTAGGGAGGGGCTTGAGGGCTATCACTCTTTGGAATCTTGTGGGAGTGTATGGGTATCTTTACGACTGTGTACTCAGCGCTCGAGTCACGCATCCAAACCGCCATCGCCTCGCTCTTCTTTGAGCTTCCGTCCATAATCTGAAACAGAGCCGTCCCAATGGCAGTTCACACAACGCCCGTTCACGAATACGTGAACACACGGCTCATATCCGTACAGCAGATGCGCACACTCTGGACAAAGTGAGTCCATGCGCGACGTGTCGGCAAAGAACGAGCTCCCGCACTCGTCGCAAGTTTTGAGGGGTCGGTTGTTCATGTTTGAGTACCTAGTCTTACACATACCCTGAGGAAGCACTGACAATAACTCTTAGGAGGGCACAAGAAACACCAGTTAGAATGCTAAATAAACCCTCCTCCATTTTTAAGAAGAGCATAAGTAAGGAAAAAGCGGTCGGACGATACCCACCAGGAAATGTTCTTCTCATTTCGCCGTTCTCATAAAATACTAAAGCACTTTTACCCCAAATCTGATCCTTCTTCCAATCATTGTGCACCCCAAGACCCAGGCAATTAACACTTTCTAATCCCCTGCGCACCCAAACACTGTTCTGGTCATGCTTCAGTCATCCACCGTCGCGTAAGCTGGTAGCGAACCTGAGGAGGTGTGTGGATGAAACCGCTGCGTGGCCTGGTGGGTGCAATTCTTCTGATGGGGTTCGGCTGGGGAGGTGTCCTGGCCGAGACCTTCGACATCTTCGACTACACGCCGCCCCAGGGCTGGAAGAAGAGCAATCTGCGTGGTGAGTTTTGACGCGGGAGTAGCTACCCCGCCACCCCGGCGAGCTGCCAGTCTGCCTCGGGGTACATGGGCTTGAGGGTGCGCAGGAGTTCGTTCAAGCGGTCAAGGGTGCCCAGGCCCTCCTCGAGCAAAGCCTGGCGCACCCGGTTGCGGTCGGGGTAAAAGCGGAGGGGGTGCTGCCAGACCGCGCGGCCTGCCAGGTAGCCCCGTGCCCCGGCGGCTAAGGCCGCTTCCAGCATCTGCACGAACTGATCGGCCCCCAGGCCCCCCGAAAGCAGCAGCCAGGGGGCGGGCAGCCTGGTGTATTCGCGCATGTCGGCTTCCAGGTCTGCCAGCGTGTAGCCGCTGCCGCCAAACTCCTTCACGTGCTCGGCGGCCCCCGGAAAGGCCAGCTTGTAGAGGTCCACGTGAAAGCCAGGGTCGGCAAAGGCCGCAGCAATCTCGAGCGACATCTCGCGCAGCCGGGCCTTGTAGGTTGCGGCGTCCTCGCCGGGAATCGGGTAGGGCAGCACCTCAAAGATGAACAGGCGGTCGGCTTTTTTGCACTGCTCGCCGACCTCGCGCACCAGGTTTAGCTGGTGCTCCACCACCTCGGGCGGGGCATCGGGCCGGTGCCAGGCCAGAAGCTTCAGGCCATCGGCCCCCATGCGCACGGCCTGCTCCACGCTCCAGCCGGGAATGACGGCGCTCTTGCGCCAGCCTTCCGGGGTGGTCTCGAAGCGGTGGTGCTCGAGGGTCAGCATCAGGCCGGTCTCGCGCGGCAGGGTGGGCATGGCCGCCGGAAAGGCGTAGTGCGGGTCAATCAGGATGCCGGTCACGGCGCGGCCCAGGGTCTCGGCCAGCAGGCCCTTTAGCTCGGTCACTTCGGGCCCTACCTGTTCGGGGTCGCGGCCCAGGGCGTGGGCGACCAGGTGCATTAAGGGGGGTCGCTGGTCAATGGCCAGGGTGCCAAACCGCATGGCGCCATCTCCAATCCGGGCAAAAGCACGGGCCTTGGCGGGGGTGGTCTTCATAGGTCTCCTTGGGCAAGGGCTTGTTTGAGCATTTCCAGGGCTTTCTGGTTAACCGGCCCCATCAGGGGCGGCAGGTCGTTTAGGGCAAAAAATCGAAGCTCTTTGGTTTCCTCTGGGTCGAGCCGGAGGGGCTCACCCCTATAGCGGCCCACAAACATCGCGCTCACGTTGTACACCTCGTCGCCGTTGGGGTAGCGGTAGTAGTATTCGGGGCCCGACAGCAGCGCAAACAGGCGCAGGTCGCCCACCTTGAGGCCGGTCTCTTCCCACAGTTCGCGCCGGGCGGTTTCTTCCAGGCTCTCGCCCAGCTCGCTGGCCCCCCGGCGTGGCCCAGTCGTGGGTGTCGGTGCGGTGTTGCAGGAGTACGCGGTTTTGTGGGTCTAATAGCAGCACCCCAGCCCCCACCATCAAAAGAGGCCGTGCGCCCACCGCCGCTCGCAGTTCGTCAATGTAGCCCACTCAAGCCCCCAAAAAGGCCCGCACCTCCGCCAGGGTGGGCGGCTGGCCCTTAGCGCAGTGCAGGGCGGCCACCGCGCTGGCGAACTCGAGCGCCTCCACATCCCCCTGGCCCTCGGCCACGGCCAGGGCAAAGGCCCCGTGGAACACATCCCCGGCCCCGGTGGTGTCCTGCACGTGGACCCGGTGGGCCGCGACCCGTCCTCCGGGATGGGCCACCCCCTCGGCGCCCAGGGTCACCGCAGCGAACACCCCCAGCGCCTGCAAACGGGCCAGCAGGGCCTCAACCCCCCCCAGCTTGGCGGCCAGCTCCTCCGAGGCCACCACATGGGTGGCGACCTGGGTCAGCATCCAGTCGTCGTCGCGGTCGCGGTCGAGGTCGAGCACCACCGGAATACCGCGCTCCCGGGCGGCCTGACCCAGCCCATAGCCGGCGGCGGCCCAGCGCCCATCCAGCAGCACGGCCCTGGTTCCTTTGAGCAGGCGCTCCTCGTTCAAAACCAGCTCCTCGGGCAGGGCGGGCCGGTAGGGGAAGATGAACCGCTCGCCCTCCGGTGTCACCAGCACCGCCGAGACCGGCGTGGCCGCGCCCAGTTGGAAATGGGCCTTGACCCCTTCGGCCTGCAACATCTCTTCCAGGCGCTCACCAGCGGCATCGTCGCCCCGGCGACTGAGCAGATGGGCCTCGGCCCCCAGGCGGGCCGCCGCCACCGCCGCTACCGCCGCCGGGCCGCCCAGGGTCTCGCGGTAGGCCCGCACGGCAGTACGGCTCTCGCGGGGGGGAAACTCTTCGATGTAGTAGCGCTGGTCGAGGTTGGCCCAGCCTACGCTCAGAACCTTCACCATACCAGTCTATGTTCTTCCGTGCGGGCGGGCAGCACCTCGAGGCCCAGCCAGGCGCACATCTCCAGCAGCACTTCCTCGAAAGCGCCCATTCCCACCGCCAGGTGGTGGGGGATGCGGTGGTTGAACCAGCTGGCCAGGAACTGCCGGGGGGTGAGGGGCTCGCTGGCCCAGGTGGGGCGGGTGAGGTAGCTCGAGTCGCCGTCGTAGCCCTTCTCGCCGTTCAGCAAACCCCCGTGCACCACGGCTCTGCGGCCCGGCAGCAGCCGCAAGCCGGTAATGGGCCCGGCCCGCAAGGGCATATCGCGCACCGCCGGCAGGTGGCGGTTGAAGTGCGGCACCAGCCGGGTGGGGCCCCCGGCCCAGGCCTGGGGAGCCTCGCCGCCATGCCAGAGCATCAGACCTTTGGGCGAAAAGTGCGAGATGTCCAGCAAGATGGCCGGCTGGCCCGAGATGGCCCGCAGGGCCAGCAGGCTGGCCAGGCCCATCACATCGCCCTCGGGGGCCAGGGTGTAGCCCTGGTCGGCCAGGCGGGCCATGGCGGCGTAGGCCATCACCCCCAGCCGGTCGGGAATTTCGGGCCACTCGCGCAGGGCCACCCCGTCGTAGGGCTGGGCCAGCTTTTCCAGGGCCAGCTCGAGGCGAAACAGCTCGCGGAGCGCTTCGACCGGATACTCGGAAAGCTCGCGGAAGGCCGCCGCCCGCTCCGCCACCGCTTCCTCCGGCACCGCCGCCAGGGCTTCCCATAGCTCGCCAAGCTCGGCCTTCTCCACCGTCAGGCCGGTCTCCGGCAGGGCGGCAAAGGCAAAAAAGCCGGGCGCATGGCCGCCCAGGGCCAGCACCCGCCCCTTGCGCAGCACCTTTGCGCCGCGCAAAGCCCCCAGGGTAAGCTTCAGGCGGGCCTGGAACCAGACATCCTCCACCGCCCCGTAGAACCACTTGGTCGGCTGCTCGGCCAGCGAGACCCCCAGGTTGAGCCCGCAGATGGCGTTCTGCGGCAGGGGCCCGGTGTCCCACACCTCGGGCAGGGCCCACAGCCCAACCGGGATGGGCAGCTTCAGCAGGGGCAAGAAGGCCTCGCCGGTGGCAAAGGTCACGTGCTGCACCAGCAGCAAGTCCAGCCGGGCGGCCTCTGCCGCGCGGGCCGCGGCCTCGGCCTGGGCGGCGTCGGCCACCGGCTCTGATACAAAGGCCAGCTCAAAGCCCAGCTCGCGGCCCAGGGCTTCCAGGGCACGGCGGGAGGTGTGCTCGAGGCCAAAACGCGACCCCCGGAAGAGGGGCCGCACGATGGGCACTAAACCGATTCGAAGCATAAGTGAGTGACGGAAAGCCTCCAGATACATCCCTTTTTTGCCACTGACCCCAGACCGCACCCTAACCCTTCACCCCTCCCTGCGTCAGACCCCCCACCACCCGCTCCTGGAAGATGGCAATCACCAGCGCCACCGGCACCAGCGCAATCACCAGCGCCGCTGAGATGAGCGGCCAGGGAAAGCTATATTCGCCCTGCAAAAACTGGATGCCCACCGGCAGGGTACGCATGGCCTGGGAGGGCATCAGGGTCAGGGCCAGCAAAAACTCGTCCCAACTGTTCACAAAGGCCAGAATGCTGGCGGTAAACACCCCCGGCGCCGAAAGCGGCACCACAATGCGCCACAGCGCCCCCAGGCGGGAGCAGCCGTCCACCATGGCCGCCGACTCCAGGTCCTTGGGGATGCCCTGAAAAAAGCTGACCAGCACCAGCGTAGCCACCGGAATCGAGAGGGCCGCGTGGGGCAGGATCAGGGCGATGTAGTTGTTGCGAAGCCCCAGGGCCAGCACCATCTCGAAGAGGGGCAGCAGCAAGGTCACCGTGGGGAACATCGAGACCCCCACCAGCAGCGAGAAAATCAGGGTCTTGTTGGGAATCCGCAAACGGGCCAGGGCATAGGCCGCCAGTGCCGACACCAACACACACAAGAGCGTGGCCCCACCCGCCACAATCAGGCTGTTCAGAAAGTAGCGCAGGATGGGGGCGTTGGTAAAGGCCTGCACGTAGTTCTGCAGGGTCGGGCTTTCCGGCAGCCAGGTAATGGGGATGCGGGTCAGCTCGCTCTCGGTTTTGAAGGAGGTGAGCAGAATCCACACCGCCGGGAAAAAGCCGTTGATGACCACAATGGCCGCCGCAATCCAGAGCCAGATGCGCGGGTTATCCTTCATATACCCCTCCGTGCGGGGCTTCGGCTAGTCATCGGCCCCCCTCACGTAGCGCAAATACACCAGCGTGACCGCGAAGCTAATCAGAAACATCAGCACCGCCAACGCCGAGCCATAGCCGAAGTTCAGGTTCTCGATGCTCATGGTGCGCACGTACATGGCCAGGGTCTCGAAGGCGCTGCCCCCGTTCTGCATGGCGAAGGGGATGTCGAAGGTCTGGAAGGCGGTGATGGTGCGGAAGATGGCCGCTACCAGGATGGCCGGCAGCAAAAGCGGCAGGGTGATGCGCCAGAAGCTCTGCCAGCGGTTGGCGCCGTCCACCGCCGCCGACTCGTAAAGCTCCTTGGGAATCACCTGCAAACCCGCCAGCAAAATGAGGGCCACGAAGGAGCTGCTCTTCCAGATGATGCTGAAGCAGATGGCCCAGAAGAGAAGTTCTGGCGTGGTCACCCAGAGCAGGCGTTCGCCCCCTAAGCGCACGATTACGTCGTTGACCACCCCGTACTGGCTGTCGAAAAACCAGCGGAAAATAAGCCCTGCAAAGACCAGCGGCAGGGCCCAGGGCAGCAGCAAGCCCAGGCGGATGGGCCACTTGACGCGAAAAGGCAGGTTGGCCAGCAAGGCCAGCAGAAGACCCACCACCAGCGCGCCCGGCACCGTGACCAGCACAATCAGCAGGGTATTCCACAAGGCCGTCCAGAAACGCTCGTCGGAGAAGGCTTGTGCGAAGTTCTGGAAGCCCACAAAAACCGGATTGTTGCCGGTCTCATCGGTCAGGCGGCGAAGGAACAGGCTGGTGTACAGAAGCCGCCCCACCGGATACAGCGCCACCAGCCCCAGGAGCAAGGCTGCCGGAACCAGCAGCCAGAAGGCCAGCGCACGCTCGCTTAAGTCGCCGAAACTGCGGCGGATTCTGGGCTGTGGCTGGGTCATAGGTCACTTCCTTTACACGGGAAGCCACCGGGGGTGGCCTCCCGTGGGTCTGGCAAGCCCTTATCTACCGCTATCTACCGCCGTAGATGGCCTGCAAGCGGGTCACAATCTCGCGGGCGCCCTGTTCGGGGGTCTTTTGCCGGGCCAGCACCTGGTTGGTGGTCACCCGGATGGCTTCGGAAATCTCGGCATAGCGCGGGTGTTGGGGCCGGGCCCGGGCCGCCTGCACCACCGGCAGGGCCTGGCCGAACCAGGGGTTCACCCGAAGAATATCCGGGTCGCGGTAGAGCGAGGGGAAGACCGGCAGGTTGGAGGCCTCGATGGCCAGAATCTTGGAGACTTCCGGGCTGGAGAGGAAGCGCACCAGCTTGTGGGCCTGGGCCTTGTTCCGGCTGAAGTCCGAGACCACCCACTGCCAGCCGCCCAAGCAGCTGGCCTGACGGCCCCCGGCAAAGGCGGGCAGGGGCACCACGCCAATCTTGCCCTTGACCTGGCTGTCGGCATCGTTTTGGAACCTGTTCCAGGCGTAGGCAAACATGGTGCCGAACACCCAGCGGCCCGCCTGCATCTCCTGCCGGATGGTGTCCTGGGGTTTTTCGGCCATGTTGGGCGGCGAGACCTTCTGGTCCATCAGGCCCACCCAGAACTGCAAGGCCCGCTGGGCCTGCTCTACGGTAAGGCTAAACTGCCCCTGGGCGTTGGTGACATCCCCACCGGCGGCCCAGACCGGCAGCAAGAAGGTGCAGACCGCGCCTTCCGCGGGGGCCCCGATGAAACCGATGCCGTTGAGGTTGGGGTTGCCTTCGCGCTGCAAGATGGTCTGGGCCTGCTGGATGGCCTCATCCCAGGTGGTGGGGGGCTTGAGACCGTACTTTTCCAGGAGGTCGGCCCGGTAGTAGAGGAACATGGCATCGGCAAAGCCCGGCAGGGCCACCAGCTGGCCGTTGATCACGTTGGCCTGCGAGTAAGCCGGCAGGTACTGGCGCAGGAGGGCCTGCCTCGAGGCCGCCGGCAGGTATTTGTCGATGGTGTCGGCCCAGCGGCTGGCCAGGTACTGGGCCGGGCGGATGACGTCAATCAGGATCACGTCAATGCTGGGGTCGCGCGAGGCCAGCACGGTGGTCAGGTACTGCTGCTGCTGGTCGGAGGTAGCCCCCCCCACCTCCACGTCCACCCGCACCCCAGGGGTACGCGACTGGTACAGGTCGAAGATTTTCCGCATCACGTCGGGGCGCTGCTGCCCCCCCACAAACACCCGCAGGCGGGTCTGCTGGGCCAGCGCCATAGACGCCACCAACACCACAACCAAGAGCCAAAAGAGCTTCTTCATCTTCCTCCTCCTTGTAGATGTACACCTAGTTTACTGAGTTCGGCCTGTAGGGTCTCGCTGATCTCCACTCCCTCTTGTAAAGCTTTCTCTCGCAAAGCGGCGCGGCGGGCCCCGGGAATCCGGCCTCCGACCGCTTCAAGAGCCTGAATGAGCTGGGCCACCCGGCCCGCATAGCCGCTACCGAAGGCCTCTGGCTCGAGCGCCAGCAACAAAAGCCCCGGCTTGGCGGCCTGCTCAGGGGGCATCCAGGGCAGGGGCAGCTCGGGCGAGAGGATATCCCCCGCCAGCGCCCCGGCCAGGATTTCCACCAGCACCGCCAGAGCGTAGCCTTTCCCCTCCCCGATGGGAATCAAGGCGCCTTCCAGGGCGGCTTTGGCGTCGGTGGTGGGCCGGCCTTCCTTGTCGAGCGCCCAGCCCTCCGGGATGGGCTCGCCTTTTTTGGAGGCGGCAATAATCTTGCCCCGCGCCACCACCGAGATGGAGGTGTCGATGACGATGGGTTGGGGGTATGCCGGCGCAGCCAGGGCGATGGGGTTGGTGCCGAGCACCGGCCCCGGCGCAATGGCCGGCGGGGTGTTGGCAAAGGCCAGGGCCACCAGCCCCTGCTGGGCCAGCCGGCCCACGTAAGCCGACAAGACCCCGGAGTGTCCGGCCCCGCGCACGGCCAGGCTGGCACTCCCCTGCTCTTGGGCCATGGGGGCCAGCACCCGTACCGCAAACAACCCGGCCACCGGCCCTGGCGCACCGTCGGCGTGCAGCACCGCCACCGAGGGCCTGGGGCGCTCCAGGCGCATCTGCGGCCTGGGGTTGAGCCCCCCGGCCTGGAGCTGGGCGGTGTACTGGGCCATCCGGGTCAGGCCGTGCCCCAGGTTGCCCTCGAGTTCGGCCTCGAGGATCACCTCGGCCAGCTCATCGGCGTGGTCCAGGGCCAACCCCAGGTGGTGGAAGTGATCCGCCACGGCCCGCCTGAGTTCGGGGTAGGGAAGCTTCATGCCACCCCCAGAAGGTTCAGCACGCCTTCGGCCACCCGCAGCCCCACCGCCTCCTGGGCCTCGGCGGTCAGACCGGCCACATGGGGGGTTATCCACAGGTTATCCACACCCCGCAGCACGTGCTCTGCCGGCAGGGGCTCGGGGTCTACCACGTCCAGCACCGCCCCGGCCAGGTGCCCCCTGCGCAGGGCGGCCACCAGGTCGGCCTGGTTGACCAGCTCACCCCGCGCCGTGTTGATCAGGTAGCTGCCTGGGCGCATCTGGGCCAGGGTCTCGGCCCGGATTAGCTCTTTGGTTTCGGGCGTGAGGGGCGCGTGCAGCGAGAGGAAGTGGGCAGAACGCAGCACCTCGGCGGTGGAGACCAGATGAATTTCCAGGTCTTCCACCGCGCTCTCCCAGGGCAGGCGCATGGGGTCAGCGGCCACCACCTTCATGCCGAAGGCTCTGGCCCGCTTGGCGACCCGCAAACCCACCTCACCCAGGCCCACCAGCCCGAGGGTTTTACCCGAAAGCTCGAAGCCCCCAAAAGCGGCCCGGTTCCAGCCGCCCCCGGCCACATGGGCGGCCCCCCCCGCGATGTTGCGGGCCAGGTGCAGCATGGCCGCCAGCACGTACTCGGCCACTGCACCGGCATTGATGCCACGGGCGAAGTAAAGCTGCACGCCCCGGGCTTTGAGGTCGGGCTGCACGATGTTGTCCAGACCCACCCCGAGCCGCCCCACCACCTTGAGGTTCGGCGCAGCCGCCAGCAGGTCGGCGTTCACCAGGGTCTGGTTGCGCACCACCAGGGCGGTTGCGTTCGCCAGACGGGCCTTGAGGGCCTCGCGGTCTTTCCAGAGGTTGGGGTCGTAGAAGACCTCGAGGCCCCCCTGCCGCAGGCGCGCCAGCCCGCTGGGCGTGATGAACTCGCAAACGATAATCATGGCAAAAACAGATGTGCCGAGCTGAAAGCGTGTGGTGTTTGGCCCTTGGCCTTCAGCTTTCGGCTTTAGGCGCTCGGATAGAGCTTGGTAATCACAAACTCCTGGTGCCGCAGCAGCTCGGCGGCGGTCAGGCGCCCGTTCACGGTGCGGGCGAAGACCTCGAGGATGCGGTCGGCGGCCTGGTCGAGGTTGATGTCGCCGACCAGCAGGTCGGGCAGCTTTACGTCGATGTGTTCGCTCATGGTCGAGCAGGTGATGGGGTTGGGCGAGACCTTGATGACCGGAATCAGGGGGTGCCCCACGATGTTGCCCTGACCGGTGGTGAAGAAGTGCAGCACACTGCCCCCCGCCGCGCAAAGGGTAACCTGCTCGGCCCCCGCCGAAGAGCTGTTCATGAAGACCAGCCCCTGGCCCGGCTTGACCGGCTCGGCGTAGTTCAGCACGGCGTTTACGGGCCTTGTGCCGGTTTTCTGGATGTTGCCCAGGGCTTTTTCCTCGATGGTGGAGAGGCCCCCCCGAATGTTGCCCTCGGTGGGCTGCGAGCCCAGCAGGTCTACCCCCTGGGCCTCAATCATGGCGATGTAGTCCTGGTAAATCTGCATGAACTTGCGCTTGAGGGCGGGGGTGGCGCAGCGGTTGGCAATCAGGTGCTCGCCGCCGGTGAGCTCGGAGGTCTCGCCGAAAATGACCGAGGCCCCCAT
Source organism: Meiothermus sp. (assembly GCF_025056915.1). Taxonomy (GTDB): domain Bacteria; phylum Deinococcota; class Deinococci; order Deinococcales; family Thermaceae; genus Meiothermus. Next base: position 18,586 of record NZ_JANWVH010000035.1, read on the forward strand.
GTCCACCAGCCGATCCACCGCCCGGCCCTGGGCTTTGTTGCCAGCCAAACCCAGGGTAGGGTCGGACTCCCCGCACTTGATGGAGAGCACCAGCTCGGAAACCTGGATTGGCTCGCGCCGCAGCTCGGAGGCATCCTGCGCCATCTGGTAGGCCACCCGGCTGGCCGCGTTGATGACGTTGAGGTCGCCGTGGCGCTCGATGGAGAAGGTCTCCACGGGCTTGCCGGTTTTGGCGATGGCCGAGGCCACCCGCTCGGTCCACTTGGGCTCGATACCGATCACCACCACCCCGTGCACGTTGGGGTTGGCCCCGTGGCCCGAGAGGGTGCGGAAGGTGAGCTCGAGGTCTTCGCCAAACTGCAAGCGTCCGTAGGGGTGAGGCAGGGCGGTGGTGCCGTGAATCAGCCGGGCCACCCCCTCGGCGGCGGCGTTGGAGAGGTCGTCCACCGGCAGGATGAGCACATGGTTACGCACCCCCACCGCGCCGTTGGGTCGGCGGTAGCCGCTGAGTTGCATGCTGGAAGGGCTTTTTCTAGGCATTAGCGGCTCCTTTTAGCCCGGCCCGGGGCCTTCGGCTTTGCGCTTTTGGCTTTCTGGCCGTAGTTCCAGCGCAGCGTGCGGAGGTTGTGCACGTGCACGTAGCCGCCCTTGGGAACGGCCTGGGTCATTTGGCCCACCTTCTCCCCGTACTCGATGACCACATGGCCCTCGGGCAGGTCTTTGAGGGCAAGCTTGTGCCCCAGGGGAATATCCTCTAGCAGCTTGACTTTGTGCGGCTTTCCCCCCTCGAGGCTCTGGATGGTCAGCTCCTCGCCGGCTTTCAGGTCGGCGACGGCTACCGCCACATCATCGGTGCTCTTGTGCGCTAAAGCTCTATGTGCCACGAACCCTCCTTTGCTTTGGATGGGATTTTATATCTAAAATCTTTTATGGTCAATGTGCTAAACTTACGGACAAATATGGCGCTGGCCCGAACCACCCTGAACCGCGAAGCCTACAAAGCCCTGCGGCAGGCCATTCTGTCCCGCAAAATCCCCCCCGGGCAAAAGCTGGTGGTGCGGGTGCTGGCCGAGGAGCTGGGCCTCTCCCCCACCCCGGTCAAGGAGGCCCTGAGCGCCCTCGAGCGCGAAGGGCTGGTGGTCGCCGTACCCCACCGGGGCTACTTTGTGCTGGAGCCCAGCTTGGAGGACGTGCGGGAAATCTACGGCCTGCGCGAGGTGCTGGAGGGGTTGGCGGCCCGCCTGGCAGTGGAGCATAGCGGCAAAGCCCTGCAAAAAAAGCTGGAAAAACTCCTCTGCAAACAGCGCGAAGCCGCCGAGCGGGGCGACATTGAGGCCTATGGCGACCTCGACCTGGAATTCCACCGCAGCTTCTGGGAGGCTTCGGGCAGCCGGCGCCTGCTGGCCACCGCCGAGACCATAGACGGCCAGATTCGCATGCTCATCAACAGTTCGGCGGCCATCCCGGGCCGCCTGCCCAGGTCGCGGGCCGAGCACGAGGCCATTTTGCAGGCCGTGCAGGAAAAGAACCCCGAAGCCGCCGAGGCCGCCATGCGAACCCACGTGCGCAACGCGGGGCGGGCCTTGGAGGGGTTTCTCTTGAGTCGGGATTTGCAATCAGCCAAGAACGGGTAATGCCCACCTTGGGCGTACGACCAATGTTCCAGGGTGGGGCGTGCTGGGTCTGCCTCTAACTCCAAACCCCTAATTCCTCTGGAAGCAAAGTTGGTGTTGGGCGGTTCACGCAAATCAAATCGGGATAAGGCAGGTTGGAACTGTGCAGCAAAAGGCACGGCAGTTCGCTCTGATGTGTGTTTTCGGCCACAGCAAGGCATTGGGTGCGCCGGCCTCCCCGACACTTCCTCGCCCCGATGCCGGGCAACCCTCCCTCAAATCAACCAGCAAACGACCACCCCTAGCCACCGAGCGCCATCCGCACGTTGCCACCCACCCTGTCCAGCAGCGCCTGGGCGGCCTCGGCGTCCAGGTTTTTCTTCAGCATGACGATGGCGGTCTTGACCCGGTAGCCGGAGCGCTCGAGGGCCGCCCTGGCTTCTTCCTCCGGGGCCCCGGTGGCCGCCACCGTGAGCCGCACCGCGCGCGCCAGCAGCTTGGCGTTGGTGGCCTGCACGTCCACCATCAGGTTGCCGTACACCTTGCCCAGGCGCACCATCAGGGCGCTGGAAAAGGCGTTGAGGGCAATCTTCTGGGCGGTTCCGGCCTTGAGCCGGGTGGAGCCTGAAATCACCTCGGGGCCGGTGTCCAGCACAATGCCCAGCTGGCTCTGCTGCACAAGGGGGGTCTCGGGGTTGTTGGCGAGGCCGATGGTCAGGGCCCCCGCTTCCCGGGCTGCCGCCACCGCCCCCAGGGGGTAGGGGGTGGTACCCGAGGCGGCAATGCCGATAACCACATCGCTTGGGGTGGGGTGCAGGGCCAGCAGGTCGCGCCTGCCGGCCTCGTAGTCGTCTTCAGCCCCCTCCACCGCCTGCCAGAGGGCTTCCGGCCCCCCTGCAATGCAGGCCAAAGCCCGCTCCGGCGGCCAGGAGAAGGTGGGCGGGAGCTCGGAGGCGTCGAGCTGACCCAGCCGCCCGCTGGTGCCGGCGCCCACATAAATCAAGCGCCCGCCTGCGTGCATCCGCTCGGCGGCCCGTTCGACGGCTTCGGCAAGCTGGGGTGCGGCCCGCTGCACCGCCGCCACCGCGAGGGTCTGGTCGTTGACCAGGGCTTGTACGACTTCGAGGGGGGTGCGGGTCTCGAGGTCGCGGTGGGCTTCGCTAATCTGCTCGGTGGCCAGGAGTTTGCTCATAGGGCTCCATCAAAACGCATCGGATTGGCCTTCAGCCTTCAAGATTTCCAGGGCCATGCGGGCCGCCGCTTCGGCGCTCGAGGCGTACTGCACCGTGAACTCGAGCAGTTCCCTGGCCCCCTGCTCAATCAGGGGGCTGACCTGCAAGGCCCCCCCACACAGCACCACCGGCAGCGGTCCCAGGCGGTGCCGCAAGGTCAGGGCCAGTTCAGCCAGCTCGCGCCCGGCCTGGAGCAGCACCTGGGTGGCGGTCTCGTCGCCCTCCTCGGCGGCCCGCCCCACCGCCGGGGCCAGCGCCGCCACGGCCTGCCGCCCGCCCCCATACACATAGGCGCGGATGCGGGGCCAGTCGCGGCCCCCCAGCATGGCGTATAGCTGTCGGGCCAGCGGGTAGGAAGCCGTATCCAGTCCCGCATCGTGCCAGCGCAGCAGGTGGCGCAGGGCGGTCTTGCCAATCCAAAAGCCGGCCCCTTCATCGCCAATCAGGTAGCCATGCCCCCCGGCCCGATAAACGGCGCCATCCGGGGCAATGCTATAGGCCACCGAGCCGGTTCCAGCATAGACCACCACCCCCTCGCCGGGGGCAAAATGGGCCCGGTAGACCAGGTCCATGTCGTTGAGCACCCGCACCCGCTCATCGGCAAGTCCCAGCGCCCGCGCGATGTGCGCGCCAAAGTGCCGGGCCTCCGGGGTGCCCCCGTCCAGGCCGGTGATACCCGCCACCACCGCAGCGGGCGCATAGGGGCTGGTTTCCGCTAGCAGGGCATCCAGCGCGACCCACACCTGCGCCCGCATTTCCTCGTTGAACAGATGCCCCACGATGGGTGCGGCGCGCCCCTGGGCCACCACCTGGCCCGCAGCGTCCAGCACCGCCCATTTGCTGCTGCTGGCCCCGCCGTCTATACCCAGCACCCGGCTCATGGCATCACCCGACCTCGAGCCCCCCCGCAAACACCCGCCCCACCGGGCGGCCCTGCTCCCAGAGGGTCAGGTCGGCGGGCGCACCGGGGCGAATCTGGCCCTGCTCGGGCCAGCCTGCGGCCAGGGCCGCGCCCCGGGTATGGGCCCAGAGCACCTGAGCAGAGGTCAGGCTCTGGGCCGGGTTCAGGGGGTGGGCGGTGGCGGCTTGCAAGTTTAGCTCGTAGAGGGGCTTCATCACCGGGGCGTCGGAGCCAAAGGCCAGAGGCAGGCCGGTGTTCCAAAGGTCGCGCAGGCGGAAGGCCTCGAGCTCAAAGCCCTTCAGGTGGTAGCGCACCAACTCGGCATCGGCCAGCAGGTGCATGGGCTGCATGGAGAGGGCCAGGTTCAGCCCGGCAAAAAGCGGCAGCTCGGCATCGCGCACGTGCTGCACGTGCTCGAGCCGGAAAATTCGCCTCGCACCGGGCGACAAACGGTGAAACACCCCCAGCACCCCCAGCACCGCCCGCGTGCCGATGGCGTGCACCGCCAGGCCAAAACCCGCCTCCATAGCCGCCCGGCCCTCGCTTTCGATGAGCTCGAGGGCATCCAGGGCCAGGCCGTGCGAGCCGTCCGGGTAGGGCTCGATCATCCAGGCGGTGCGGCTGCCCAGGGCCCCATCGGCGAAGAACTTGACCGCCGCCACCTCCAGCCGCTCGCCCCGCCAGCCGGGCCGGGTTTCGCGCCAGTGGTCGCGGTCCAGCGCCCACCACAGCCGCACGGTCAGCCGCCCCGAGGCCGCCAGTTGCTCGGCCAGGCTGTAATGGCACCAGCCCATGTGATGTACGGCGGTGTAGCCCCGGCGGGCCAGGTCTTGCAGGCCGCGCTCGAGCTCGGCCAGACCGGGCTTGGGCAGCACCCGGTTGACTAGCTCCTGCGCGTTTTCCAGCAGGTAGCCGGTTGGCTCGCCGGCTCCGTTCCGCAGCACCACCCCACCGGGAGGGTCGGGTGTCTGGGCGTTGAGGCCGGCCCGCTCTAGGGCCTGGCCGTTGGCCCAGGCCGAGTGCCGGTCGCGGCTCTGCAAAAAAACTGGGTGATGCGGGGCGGCGGCGTCCAGCAGTTCGCGGGTGGGATAGGCCCGGAACAAATAGCCCCCACCCCGAATCCAGGCCCCAGGGGGCAGGGCGCGGGCCTTCTCGGCCACCTTCTGCGCCACCGCCTCTGGCTCGGTCAGGCCCTCCAAGTCCAGGCTATCAAGCTGCTGGCCCCACATCTGCGGGTGGGCATGGGCCTCATGCAGGCCAGGGGTGACCAGCTCAAAAGCCAGCTTTTTAGCGCCGGGATGGCGCGCGGCCAGGTCTTGCAGGCGCCCCACCTCAGCAATGCGGTCTCCCTCCAGGTAAACGGCCTCGACCGGCCCCCTCTCGGTCATGGTTTCGATGCGCCCGTGTAGCAGCATGGGGGCATCCTAGCAAAAACCGCCGCACCGGGTATTGGCAGAAGCCGGCTTCATGCAACCCACGGCCCGTCAGCATCCGATGGGGGGATTGCCTTCACACCGGTCGCACATTCAACCGCTATACTCAGAACTCAATGAGAAGGGGACTGCTGATTGGCCTGGGCATTTTCACCGGATTGGTTCTGGGCTGGGCCGTATTTGAGCGCTACCACCACAACCGGGTGTTTGCCGGTGTGGAGGCTGCTGGGGTCGCAGTGGGCGGTCTGACCCTGGACGAGGCCACCGCTAAAATAGCGGCGGCCACCCAGAACACCACCCCACCCCGCCTGACCCTCAAAGCAGGCGAAAAAACCCTCGAGGTCTCCGCCGCCGAACTCGGCTGGAGGCCCGACGCCCGCGCCACCGCCGAGCGGGCCTTTGCCGTGGGGCGCACCCGCTTTGCCGAGCGGCTGGCGGCTTTGGCGGGGCGGGTTCGGGTGCCGCTGGTGCCCCGCGTGGACGCCCTGGCCCTGGAAAAACGCCTGCAAGCCCTTGCCCGCACGCTGGAATACCCCCCCCAGGATGCCCGGGTGGTGTTCGAGGGCGGGCAGTACCGGGTAACCCCCGAAAAAGCAGGCCTGCGGCTCGACATCCAGGGCGCGATAGAGACCTACGTACAGCACCCCCAACAAACCGTGCTCGAGGTCTTCCCCCAAACCCTCACCCCCCGCCTCACGGCCTCCATGCTGGAGCCAGTAGCCCGCAAGGCCAACGAGCTTCTGCGGCCCCTGACCCTGCTCTACGCCGAACCCAGCCTGGCCGGGGGTGGGCAGGTGCACAAGCGCACCCTGAGCATCGGCGAAGTGGCCGCGCTGCTCGAGCTGGGGGAAGCCGTGCGGGTCAACCCCACGGCGCTGAACAAAATCCTGGCCCAGATGGCCCGCCACGACCGCCCCGCGGTGGATGCCCGGTACGTCATGAACCCGGAGGGACAGCTCGAGGTGCGCCCGGAGGCCCCAGGCTGGAAGCTGAACCAGCCCGAATCGCGCAGGCAGCTCGAGCGGGCCCTGCTGCGCCCCGATTTGACGGAGGTGGCCCTGGTGGTGGCCCCCAAAGCCGCCCAGGTGCGGGCCGCCGACCTGCCCAAAGCCGAAAACCTGGAGCTTCTGGCCGAGGCCACCACCTTCTACGGCGGCTCGTCCAATGAACGCATCGCCAACGTTCACGCTGCAGCCCGCAATCTGGATGGCTACGTGGTGCCGGCGGGGGGGGTCTTCAACTTCAACCAGGCCATCGGCGAAATCAGCCCCGAAAACGGCTTTATGGAGGCCCTGGTCATCTCCGGGGGGCGCACCCTCAAGGGCGTGGGGGGTGGGGTCTGCCAGGTTTCGACCACCGCCTTCCGGGCTTTGTACCAGGCTGGGCTGCCCATCCTCGAGCGCAACCCCCACGCCTACCGGGTGCGCTGGTACGACCCCCTGGTCGGCTACGACGCGGCGGTGTACCAGCCCTACCTCAACCTGCGGGCCACCAACGACACCCCAGGCCCCCTGGTCGTGCGCACCGCCTTCACCCGCTCCACCCTGACGGTGCGGCTGTTTGGCATTCCCGATGGGCGGCAGGTTTCGGTTTCCAAACCCGTGGTTCTCTCGCGCACCCCGCACCCACCGCCGCAGTACATCGTGGACAAAAGCCTGCGCCCCGGCCAGGTCAAGCAGGTGGACTGGGCCGTGGATGGCTACCGCACCCGCATCACCCGCACCATTACCCGCCCCGATGGCCGGGTTGTGGTTGACGTGCTCAACTCCAACTTCCGCCCCTGGCGGGCGGTCTATCAGGTGGGGCCCCCAGCCCCGGCTCCCGCCGACGAGGTGGCCTCGAGGTAGCCGACGTGGCCGCCCGCAAAAACGCGAATGCGCCCGGGCCTCTCCTCGAGTTTCCAGGCGGCCCCGGTTCGCTATAGCCTTCTCCAGCTCGTTTGGCTTGTAGATACGAAGCGCGCTCTAGGCCGGGCTGAGTTCCACCCGGTTGCGCCCGAGGTGCTTGGCCTGGTACAGGGCTTTGTCGGCCCGCTCGAGCAGGTTGTGAATGCTATCGCCAATGTGCCCCTCGGCCACCCCAAAGCTGGCCGAAACCGCCCCCACGGTGTCGAAAGGCCAGAAAGCGATGTCCTCGCGCAGGCGTTCCACCGCCGCCAGCACGTCGTGCTGGTTGTCGCCGCGCATTACAATCATGAACTCCTCGCCGCCCCAACGCCCCAGCATATCGCCCTTACGCAAGGAAGAGCGCAGGCGGCGGCCCACCTCCCGCAGCACCTCGTCCCCCACGGCATGCCCGTAGCGGTCGTTGATTTGCTTGAAATGATCCAGGTCGAGCAGCACCACATACAGCCCATGCGCCCGGTGCGCTTCCCCTTCCAGGTACTCACTCAGGGCCAGGCGGTTGGGCAGCCCGGTCAGGGGGTCGGTGCGGGCCAGGGTGTGCATCTGCAACACCTGCCGGTGGGCATCGGCCAGCTGATCCTTAACCGTAGCCAGCGCATACAGCAAACCGGCCATGGCAAACAAGCGCATCTCGCTCCGCACAAAGGCCAAAAACTCTTCCCGGTGCTGCCCCAGGGCCACCTCGCCCCCCAGCCGCAGCAACCCCAGGCTCAAGGTAACGCCCCCCAGGGCCAGGCTGAACACCAGGCCCCTGCGCGCATCCAGAACGATATAAAACAGGATCATCACAAACGCCATCACCCAGAAGGTGCTCTCAATCTCCACCCAGTTTTGCTTCAGGTCGCCCCAGAAAAAGTAATACGCCAGTTTGATGGTGAAAAAAACTGCGGTAAAACCGATGGCTTCCTGCTCAATGCGGCTCAGGCTGGCCTTTCGCCACAGACGCCAGGCCCAGTTTGCGCACATCAGCATGAAGGCGGGATACAGCCAGCGTATAAACTCTTCCCCTGGGCGCAAAGCCCAAATGAATACCAAAACTGGAATGGCCAGGAGCAAGCCCCAAAAGTAGGCGATTCGCTTCCTGTCCTTTAGTTTATCTAGCCGCAACCCCTGCACATGACCAGTTTAGGGGGCATAGGGGCAAACCCTGGTGCAAATTCTGTCTCGGATTCGGCTAGGGCGTAACGGAGGTGCGTCCAGCTTCCTCCGGGGCGGGTGATTTTTCCCCCAGGCGTCGCTCGTTTCCGGCCTGAAGGCGCTTGATGTTCTCGCGGTGGGTCCAGAAAATAAGGGCCGCCAGCACCAACACGGTCAGTATCTCCCACCAGGGCCGCCCCAGCGCAAGGGTCATCAGCACTGCGGTCAGGCCCCCAATCATGCTGCCCGCCGAAACAAACCGGGTCAGCCACATGGTGAGCACACCCACCGGAAACGCCAACAAAGCCACCAGGGGGTCAAGGAACAACAGCGTCCCAAAACTGGTCGCCACCCCTTTACCCCCGGTAAAGCGCAAAAACACCGAATAGTTGTGGCCCAGCACGGCTGCCAGCGCCACCCCGCCCAGCAGTAAGCCTTCGATGCCAAACAAGCGGGCCAGCAACACCGCAATGCCCCCCTTGAACACATCGAACGCCGCCACCAAAGCCGCCGGGCCCGCCCCCAGGGTACGCAGGATGTTGGTGGCCCCGGTATTGCCCGAGCCCACCTTTTGAATATCCACACCGTAGTAGCGGGCCACCCAAGCGCCCGCAGGAATCGCGCCAAACAAGTAAGCCAGCAACAGAATAAGCCAGGTTGTCCACTCCACACGGGCATTGTATATGGACTTTGGCTTTTCTCCGAGACCCCGGCAAGGGCTGCAAAGCCGCTTTTACAGCAAAAACTCCGAAACAAAATGGGCCTGACGTCAAAGCCCATCTCCACTGCGTGGGGGTGGGTAGGGCGGGGTCAACGCCGCGCAACCGCCCATAGCATTGACAACCTCGGAACTAAACCCCTCCAGCCTCCCCTACGTTGTAGGGGAGGGTTACAAACAATCCCCTTGCGGGGCTATTTTTTTGCGACGCAACTGGTACCGCGGGGAGCGGGTGCGCCTGGTCAAGGAGTTGCAATCCCCTTGCGGGGCTATTTTTTGCGACTATGCGAGTGTTCGTCGCCGTCCAACCCAACGGTAGGGTTGAGTTGCAATCCCCTTGCGGGGCTATTTTTTTGCGACGAAGATACTATCACTCATCGAAGTTGGACCCGTGATGGAGGAGTTGCAATCCCCTTGCGGGGCTATTTTTTTGCGACGAGGTAGCGATGATAGAAAGCATCCACGCCCATCTTGAAGCAAAGGTTGCAATCCCCTTGCGGGGCTATTTTTTTGCGACGTGGTAGCGCCTACCCGCCGCCTACGGGTTGCCCAGCCATGTGGTTGCAATCCCCTTGCGGGGCTATTTTTTTGCGACACATTTCGGGGGGGTCAGGGCGGCCTGACCGTCTGAGAGGCTGTTGCAATCCCCTTGCGGGGCTATTTTTTTGCGACCGCGCGCCCATAATAGGCGCAAAGCAAAGCCCATATGCCGCAGTTGCAATCCCCTTGCGGGGCTATTTTTTTGCGACCCCGCTTCCACGAGGGCTTGCTTGAGAGACTCAAACTTCTTCTGTTGCAATCCCCTTGCGGGGCTATTTTTTTGCGACCTAGCTATTTCAAAGAGCGCAAGCTTTTTTATCACAAAGTTGCAATCCCCTTGCGGGGCTATTTTTTTGCGACCAATACATGCACAGCCTGTCTTCCAGGTGTCCTGCCTTCCAGTTGCAATCCCCTTGCGGGGCTATTTTTTTGCGACTGAAGCCTTGCGGGAGTACCACCAGCGCATCAACGAGTTGCAATCCCCTTGCGGGGCTATTTTTTTGCGACACCGGGGTTCTGGATCCCGCCGCGGCGACTAATTATGCCCGCGTTGCAATCCCCTTGCGGGGCTATTTTTTTGCGACTCTGGCGGGGGTGCGTGAACTCGTCCTGAAAGGGCGGGTTTCGGAAGAGAGGCGGGGATGGAAATATGGTTCGCAGTTGGGGCGCTCGGCGGCGGT
>NZ_JANWVH010000036.1 GCF_025056915.1 Meiothermus sp.
ACGGTGGAGATGGCCCGGTTGAAGCCCGCAGGCCCTGCCGCGCCACGCAACTCCGGGTGGCGGGCCAGCTCCGGCAACAGCCGCACCAAGAGGCCCTGGTTGGCCTCGAGCAGCTGAACATACTGTTCGGCCAGGCGCAGCAGGTCGGCCTCGAGGTTCCGGGTGGGCCGGGGCAAGATCTGCTCCACCGGAGGATGCAGCTTCTGCACGGCTTCTTGCATCAGCGCTTCCTTGCTGCCAAACTGCCGAAACAGCGTGACCTCGGAAACCCCCGCCCTGGCCGCAATTTCGCGGGTGGTGGCGCCTTTGTAGCCTTTCTCGGCCAGAAGTTCCAGCCCCGAGCGCATCAGGGCCGTCCGGGTGGCGTCTCCTTCGTCGAAGGCTGCAAGTAAGTACATACTTACATCCATACTAAGGCTTTTTGCACCCGCCCTGCAACCCGTGCCCACCGCTCTTTGGGACGAGCCTTTGCCGCCAGGGGCAGAGAATGTCAGAATGGGGGCGCTATGGCGAACCTCAAAAACCTGCCCGTTGGTAAAAAAGCGCCCGAAATTGTCCATATGGTCATTGAAGTGCCGCGCGGTTCTTCCAACAAGTACGAATACGACCCCGACCTCGAGGCCATCAAGCTTGACCGGGTGCTCCCCACGGCCCAGTTCTATCCGGGCGATTATGGCTTCATCCCCTCCACCCTGGCCGACGACGGCGACCCCCTGGATGGCATCATCCTCTCCACCTACCCACTCCTGCCGGGGGTGGTGGTGGATGTGCGAATTGTGGGGATGGTGGACATGCAGGACGAAAAAGGCGGCGATGCCAAAATTATTGGGGTGGTGGCGGAAGACCCGCGCCTCGACTACATCCGCGACCTGGCCGATGTGCCCACCGCCCACAAGCAGGAAATCCAGAACTTCTTCGAGACCTACAAGGCGCTGGAGGCCCACAAGGGCAAGTGGGTCAAGGTTTCGGGCTGGAAGGACAAAGCCGGTGCGGTGGCCGAAGTGCAGGCCTGCATCGAGCGATTCAAAGAGGTCAAGGATCGCTAGGCAGGCCCATAACCGCTGCCCGCGTGGGCGGTTGAACTGGCTTGACCGCCCAGGGGCCTTTGTGGTTATGTAATCAAGCGAGCTACCTATGGCCTTGCAGCAGCGAATCGAATCTTTACTGAAGGCGCTGGACGTGCCCGACCTGAGCGTTGAGGTACCTTCGGTGAGCGATGAGGAAGGCTTCCTCGAGGCCCTGGAGGCGGCCATCCGTAGCTTCATCGAAGACGGCGAGGACGACGAAAGCCCCCTGGGCCTGATCGAGGCCGACCCCTCGGCCTACGACCTGAGCGACGAGCCCGATACCGACGAACTCCAAAATGCCGTCAGGGATTTCATGAACGCAGGCGACTCGCAGCTCACGCTCATCACCCCCGAAAGCCCCTTGCAGCCCGATGGCGGCGAAAGCCCCGAAAAGTTCTGGGTTTTTTTGCTTCAGATGCCCACCCTCTCCGAGCATCGCTGGTGGGCCATTGTGGACAAAAACGGACGGAACGAAACCTACAACTACGGGATTATCTAAAAATCCCCACAAAAGACAGCTAAAATCTCAGGCAACGCTGATGGTCAGTCTCTTCTACCATGTGAAACAAGCGGTAGGGTGGTTTGCGGTTTAGTTTGAGGGATTTGGAGGATGGCAAACCTTGGTTTGCCGTATAGCGCCTATGGCCTAAAGACTACCCCATCGCCTCCCTGATGATGTGACCGCCCACCTCACTCCAGGGTTATTTCCTGAAACCGCTATAGGATTGCTAGCGACTTTGATGCAGGGCTTCCCCGATGCGCCTTCGGGCAGCCTCGAGCAAAGCCGGGTCGCGCTGCCAGTCGCGCATACTGCGGGCCATCTCCTCGGCCACCGTGCCCACCCGCAGGTGCAGGCCCCGCTCGCGCAATAGCTTCAGGTACTCGTAATCCTCTATGCCGTCGCGCAGCCACTTGACCCGGATGGAGGGCACAATGGAGCCGGGCAGGCCCACCTCCTGGCCAGGGTAGAACCACAGCCCGTCGCCATTGTAGGCCCGGCCTGCGTTGAAGTAGCGCACGTCTGTCCAGGGGTCCTGGCCCCGGCTGGTGTCGTAAAAATCGGCAGCCCAGCCCAGGATGCCGCTAAAGCCCAGGTTGTAGGCTAAAAAACCGCTGGAGATGCGCCAGTTGAGCGGGCTATAGTCCAGCAGCCACTGGGGGGCATAGGGGGTTTTGCGGTTGAGCAGCGCGGTGTAGTACCAGAAGCTGCTGCCTCTGGCCTGGGCCGCCTCCCACAGGCCGGTGCGCCGGGCTTCTTCGTACATCTCGGCATTGATGGCGAAGATATCCACCAAGGGTCTGCCGTTGCCATCCTCGAGCAGCTCGGGGCGGGGGTGCAGGGTGCTCAGGTGCAGAACGTTGGCGGCTCGCAGGTTATTCGCCCAGGCCCGGATGTCGGGTAGCAGGTTGTGGGGGCACACATCGAGCTCGTCGAAGGCGAAGTTGTAAATGGGCACCTCGGACTGATGGGCTGCGCGGGCCGCCGCCAGCTCGGCCACCGAGGGGGCAGGCCGGGCCCGGCAGGTCTGGGCGTTGGCCCCGCTCCAGAAGCCCAGGTCAATGCTGTTGAGGCCGTAGTCGTTCACCAACTCCCGCACCTCGGTAGGCTCGACCCTGCCGGGCATCAGGCGGTGTTTGAGCAGCTCGAGGCGGGCGGCTTTGGTCTTGGTGTTCCACAGGGGCACAAAGGAGAGCAGGCTGGGGCGCTGGGGCAGTTCGAAGTTCCAGACCGTCAGGCGCAGCGAACCCTCCAGGGTGCCGTTCTGGGCGGTGACCCGGTAGGTGCCGCTGTACTGGCCCGGCGCGGCTTCGCGCGGCACCGATATATCCACCCAGAAAGGCTGGTTGCGCCCCGGATTTATGTCTACCGGGATGGCCCTGAACCGTCCGCCCGGGGCGCTGAAGGGAATCAGGGCATCGGGATACCAGCCCACGCCCTGCGAACGGTTGGAGGCCTCCAGGCTGGGGCTGGGCTCCCAGACCTGCACGTAGTGCTGGCGGTAGAGGGTGAGGTGGTTCTGGCCGATGATGGCACCCCCCGGCCCGCGCAGGTCGGAGACTTCCAGACTGGCTCCCTTGACGCCCTTGGGGCCCCCAAGCACGATCTGAAACGACTCGGTTTCGCCCCTGGCCGCAAAGAGCTCGAGGGGCTGGTTGGGCCGGGCAGGGTCTTCGGGGCGGATGCGCTCCAACGAACCGGCAGCCCAGACCTGCATGGGTCCCTTGGGGTCAATTTCCACCACCGGCGCAGGGCAGGCGGTCAAGAGACCCAATAGAGGCAGAAAAAACCAGGATTGCCAGGCACAAGCCCGCATGGCATCCAGTGTAGGCCGCTGGAGTCATGAGAACGGTGCGCTCCGACCATTTCGAGGCGCGTGATCCTGTATTTTGGCTGGGGTAACTTATCGCGTTTACCACATTTCCACGACGCGCGATGCAGCGTAAATTACCCCACACGCCATAGCTTCCAAAGGATGCTGTGTGAGGTATTCGTGGGAACCGCTCCAACTCCGAACGGTAAAGCGGGAGGCAGAAAATACAACCCACTCAACCGCGTCATTCTGAGCGCAACGAGGAGTCTTGTGTAACGTGCCGCCAGTTTCGCAGCACCGCGACCTGCCCACCTTCTGTGCAAGATTCCTCGTCGGCCAAAAGCGCCTCCTCGGAATGCCCTGTTTATCTTCCTACGAGTTGACGACCCCGTGTCCTTGGCGTCGTCGTTCTCAGCGAGCTGCTACCCCCCAATCCCAATCATCACCCGCTCGCGCAAGGTGGGCAGGGTGTTGCCAAACGCAGGCTTGCGGTCGGTGGCCTGCAGAATGGCGTCTACAAGGGCCTCGACGGGGTTTGGGGCCTCGAAAGCCCAGGCGATGTCCATTTCCAGCTCGGTGAGCAGGCAGGGGCGAATTTTTTTGTCCGAAGTCAGGCGCAGGCGCGAACATTTGGAGCAGAAAGGCTCGGCCACCGGGTTGATAAAGCCGATGCGGCCCACTGCTCCCGGAATCCTGTAAACCCGCGCCGGGGCGGTGGGGTCGTGATCTACCTTTTCCAGCGGCCCGAAATGGGCCTCAATTTTGGCTTTGGTCTCGGCCCCGGCGATGAAGCGCTCTCGGTAGAGTTCGGGGTTGGAGTTGTCGAGGTGCATGTATTCCAGAAAGCGCACCTCCAGGGGCTTGTGCAGCGTGAGCGAGGCCAGGGGAATCACCTCGCCGTCGTTCATACCCCGGATCATCACCGCGTTGATTTTGACCGGGTGCAGCCCCAGCGCCCAGGCGGTCTCGATGGCTTCCCAGACCTTCTCGACCTGCCCGCCTCTGGTCATGGCCCTGAAGACCTCGGGGGTCACGGCGTCCATCGAGAGGTTAATACGTTTGAGACCGGCTGAAACCAGTTCCCTGGCCTTGCGTTTGAACAGCAGGCCGTTGGTGGTGATGGCAATGTCCGGAATGCCCAGCTCGTGGGCCACAGCAATCATCTGGGGCAGTTCTTTACGAACGAGCGGCTCGCCTCCGGTGAAGCGCACAGACTCGAGGCCCAGCATCTGCATGGCCCGCAGGAAGTGGCGGGTATCCTCGACCGAAATCGTGCCCGGTGGCTCCGATTGTTCCCAGTCCAGCGGATGGCAGTACAGGCAGTGCAGGTTGCAGCGCGGTGTGACCGAAAGCCGCAGGTCTTTGATGATTCGCCCGTAGTTATCGAGTAATTTCACTCTGCCTACCCCGTGTTGCACATTTTAGCAACACGCCCAGCCTCAGGCGCAAGGCAGGTTACAAATAGCCCCGGGATGGCCGCGGGCAGGGGTAGGAGCAACGATGATTCCAGGCCGGGTCAATCTTCGGGCAAATCAAGCACCAGGGCTGGTCTGGTCTTTCAGAGCCAGGTTCGCCGTGTAAGGGGAATAAGGTAAATCCTCAGCGCGAAGGACTAATTGCACAAAAACCCAGTTCTTCTGCAAAGGCCGGTAAGACCGCTGCATCGCTTTTGACTTTCCCTGGGCCGATTTCCCGGGCGTTTTGGTATTCCCAAGCTGGCACAAAACCGCTGCGTGGCATAGCCTGGGAGTATGGCTGACTGCAAACGCTATGGCCTGGCCCTGGGGGGTGGAGGGGCCAGGGGGTACGCCCACATTGGGGTGATGCGGGTTCTGGAGCAGGAGGGCTTCCAGCCCAGCGCCATTGCTGGAACCAGCATGGGCAGCCTGATGGGGGCCATGTTCGCCAGCGGGCACAGCGCCGCCGAGGTTCAGGAAGTGCTTTCCCAGGTGTCTTTCTGGCGCTTTCTGGACTGGAACCCCTTGAGCGACATGCTCAACTTCAGCGAGCTTGAACGCTTTCTGGAGCCCCACATTCCCCGCCAGCTGGAAGACTTTCCCATTCCCTTTGGCATCACCGCCACCGACCTGATCACCGGCACCGAGGTCTACTTTCGCCAGGGGGATGTGTTCCAGGCCATCCGGGCCTCCATTGCCTATCCGGGGGCCATCAACCCCATCTGGGTAGGGCATCAGCTCCTGGCCGATGGGGGCATCCTGAACCAGATTCCGGTAGACCTGGTGCGGTTTCTGGGCGCCGAGCGGGTAATTGCCGTGGACGTGACCCCCCTCCAGGTCTTGCGCGAACAGCCCCACAAGAAAAGCTGGTGGGAACAGATTTTCCGCCGGGGCATTGAGGCCAACCCCATTCAGAACGTGTACCGTGCGGTGGAGATTATGCAGATTCGGCTGGCCGAGGTCAAGCTGGCGGTATCGCGCCCCGACCTGGTGCTACGGCCCAAACTGGAAGGCATTGGGCTCTTCAGTTTCCAGCAGCTCGAGCAGGCCATCCAGGACGGGGAGGCGGCGGCTTTGGATAAGCTGGAGGAAATAAGGGAGCTGCTCTCTACCGAGGCCTGAGCTGAGCCAGACCACAGACGCCTTCCCGCTCCATTCTTTCCAGCAAGCCCCGGCAGATTTTTTTCACCATCAGAGGCCCCTCGTAGACGAAGCCGGTATACACCTGCACCAGCGCGGCTCCGCTTGCGAGCCGCTCCCATACATCGGCTGCACTGAAGATACCCCCCACCGAGATAATGGGCAGGCGGCCCTGTAACCGGGTGTAGAGATACCGAAGCACCTCGAGCGAGCGCTCCCGCAGGGGTTTGCCCGAAAGCCCGCCATCCTCGAGGGTGGGGGTGGTCAGCCCGGTGCGACTGGTGGTGGTGTTGGTGGCGATCAGCCCCGAAAGCCGGTACTGCTCCACCAGCGCCAGAATTTGGTCTATCTGCTCCCAGGTCAGGTCGGGGGCAATTTTGAGCAGCAGGGGTTTGCGATGCTCAGTGAAACCCACCAGGGCCGCGAGCAGCTCTTCCAGCCGGTCTTTGTCCTGCAAGGCCCGCAGCCCCGGCGTGTTGGGCGAGCTGACGTTTATTACAAAGTAATCGCCATAGGGCCAGAGAACCGATAGGCTTTTTAGATAATCCTTCGGGGCTTCTTCCAGGGGGGTCACTTTCGACTTCCCCAGGTTGATGCCCAGGGGCACCGGGGCCTTGCCGAAGGTCTGTTGCAACTGCTCGAGCCGGGCGGCAATGGCCTCGGCCCCCTGGTTGTTGAAGCCCATGCGGTTGATCAGGGCCTGGTCTTGGGGCAGCCGGAAGAGGCGGGGCTTCGGGTTACCCGGCTGGGGCAGCGCGGTCAACGAGCCGACCTCCACATGCCCGAACCCCAGCGCAGCCCAGGCCCGCACCGCCACCGCGTTTTTATCGAAGCCCGCCGCCAGCCCGATGGGGTTGGGGAAGTGCAGGCCAAACGCGGTGACCCCCAGGCGCTCGTCCTGCACCGAGCAGAACCGCCGCACCAGCTCGAGGCTGGGCCCACGTTGCCCCAGCCAGGCCAGGCCGTGCATCACCCGCTCGTGGATGGTCTCGGGATCCTGGCGGAACAGCCAGGGTTTGAGCAATTCGTACACGGGGAAAGGATAGCAGGCAGGGGAGGCTTGGGGGAGGGGAGAAAAGGCAGAAGAATCTGCAAACACCCCCTGCAAGCATTTTTCTGAACCCTCTAGCGGTACTGCGCCAGCAGGTTCTTGGCGATGATCACCTTCAACACCTCGCTGGTGCCCTCCCCGATGCGGGTCAGGCGAGCGTCGCGCCAGTAGCGCTCGACCGGGTACTCCTTGACGTAGCCGTAACCACCCAGAATCTGGATGGCCTCGTCGCAGGCCCGCACCCCCACCTCCGAGGCAAAAAGTTTGGCCTGCGCGGCGGCCTGACCGTAGGGCCTGCCGGCGTCGCGCAGCTCGGCGGCCTTGAGGTAAAGAAGCCGGGCGGCCTCGAGTTCGGTGGCCATGTCGGCCAGCTTGTGCGAGACGGCCTGGAAATGGGCGATGGGCTGGCCGAACTGCTCGCGCTCGAGGGCGTATTTGGCCGCGAACTCCAAAGCGGCCCGCCCCAGCCCTACCGCCATGGCGGCAATGCCGATGCGCCCCCCTTCCAGCACCTTCATCACGTCATAGAAGCCCTTGCCCCGCTCGCCCAGCAGGGCCTCCTTGGGTAGCTGGAGGTCGTCGAAAATGAGCTGGGCGGTGTCGGAGGCGTTCAAGCCCAGCTTCTTCTCCTTGCGCCCGATGCGCAGGCCCGCAATGGGCGCCTCGAACACCACCGCCGAGAGGCCCAGGTGTTTTTTCTCCTCGCTGGGCGCAGCGTCGGTGCGGGCGTTGACCACGTACACCCCTGCCACCGACCCCTGGGTAATGAACTGCTTGGAGCCATTCAGCACCCAGCCCGAAGCGGTCTCGTCGGCCCGGGTGCGCATGGCGGCGGCGTCGGAGCCGCTTCCGGGCTCGGTCAGGCCCCAGGCCCCCAGCACCTCTCCCGAGGCCAGCCGGGGCAGGAAATGCCGCTTCTGCTGCTCGTTGCCGGCCAGCAGGATGTGGCCGGTGCAAAGGCTGTTGTGGGAGGCCACGGTCAGGGCCAGTGAGCCGTCCACCGCCGCAATTTCTTCGATGATGCGGGCAAAGATGCGCGTGGACAGCCCGGCCCCGCCATACTGCTCGGGTACCTGGGCCCCCATCACCCCGAGTTCGCCCAGCTTTTTCACAATCTCAAAGGGGAACGCCCCCGTCTCGTCGCGCTCGGTGGCCGTGGGGGCAACCTCGGCCTGCAAGAAATCCCGCAGCGCGCCGATAATCTGGCGCTCCTCAGTGTCGAGCTCGAACCATAAATCCCTGGGGCGGTCTGCAATCATGGGGCTTCCTCCGTGTGTCCAATATATCACTTTTTGTGTTTGGTGTTGGAAATGCGTTACAAAAATGCTCGAGGCCCCTCTGGGGTCTTGTCCAGGCTGATAGATGCTTTTTGCGGTGAAATGAACAGTAGATGATATAGTAGATCATCGTGAATCCCCCACAGCTTTAGTACGCTCGTGTTATGGGATTTCGTGTCGTTTCGGAGGAACGCCTGAATGGAGCTTGAAGCCGGTGCAATCGTAGAAGGTCGCGTCACGCGAATTATGGAGTTTGGGGCTTTTATCGAGTTTCCCACTGGGGAATCGGGGCTGGTGCACATCTCGCAGGTGGCCCACGAGTTTGTCAAGAACATCCGCGATCACCTGAACGAGGGCGATGTGGTCTCGGTGCTGGTGCTGGGCCGCGACGACAAGGGTCGCCTCGACCTCTCCATCAAGGAACTCACCCCGGCCCCCATCGAACCCCCCCGGCCCAAGCGCCTGCCTCGCCAGGCCCCCGAGTTTGAGAACAAGCTCAAAAGCTTTTTGCGCGGCTCCGGTGGCTTTGGGGGCGGCGGCAAAAAGCCGGGCGGAGGAAAGGGCGGGCGTAAGCGCCGCTAAGGGCTTCGCGCACAGGTCTTATCCGATCTGCTAATCACGCAATAACTGCATCTTGTACATAGTTGCCATCAACTTGAAGCGGAGTTGGCCCCGCTTCTTTTTTGTGTGACTTGCAAGCAGGTTTCGGTCAACACCAGCACCTAGCCAGTCGCTCTCATTCCGAGTTTGCTACCCTTAAGGAGATGCGCGATGGACGATAGAAATGCCAACGTGGCCTAACCTATTTCCCTATGCCGTACTGGCTGGAAGCCTCTACCTAGGCCTGGGACGCCTCAAGAACCTGTGCGATGGGCAGGGTTGCCCCAAGTGCGAAACCAACCAAGCCCTTGTAACCTTCAGCTTGGCCGCCAGGGCTGGGTGGGAAATCTGGCAAAGCAGCACGTGATACCATGAGGGCATGAAGCGTGCGTCGTCTAAAAAGTCCAAACAAAAAATCTACGGCCCAGACCCAACCTCGTGGGCCAGCGATTTCATGGTTCTCGAGCCCACTAACCCCCAAAAAAGACCCACCCCCCCACAAATCAAACTCAAAGGTAAAAAAAGCTCCCTTGAGTATGTCCAAGAGCAAAGAAAATGACTTGGTTATATTCGATACCAGCGCGTTGATTCAAATACACACCCAAGAAACCTTCAGCCCCCTAGCCCTATCGGTTTACCGAACTGCCAAGTACATAGGTATTTGCAACCTGGTCATACCCGAGGTTGCAGGGGCAACCGGGGCAATGGTGCGAAACAAATCCATCAATAAGACCGAAAGAAAAGCCATTCAATCGTTTTTGCTGCAAAATGTAGAAAACTGGCTAGTGCTACCAGTATCAAAAACCGTTTGCCAAAAAGCATTTGACCTGTGCCAAACGCATCTCCTCAAAGGTGCAGATGCTATACATCTGGCTGCTGCCCTTGCCATGAACATTTTTAGACCATTGCGATTTTTTACCCTCGATAAGTCGCTATACACCGCAGCAAAAAAAGAAAAGCTGGCCGTAGTATCCATTTTGGAGTTTGAGCATGGCCGGTAGACAAACCTTCCGAATGCTGATTGTAGGTAAATCGGGCTCAGGCAAAAGCACCCTGGCCCGGCAAATCATCTAGGGTATGGAGGGCCGCTACCGCCACCTGGTTATCGTCAACTGCAAGCGCGAGTTTGCCGAGCTGGCCCCGGGCGCTATACGGTAGGGGAGGATGGCGACTAGCCCAGCCCTAAAGCGACAGCAGCGAGTGATGTTTCAGGTAACCGGCTACGACCCCGAACTTTCCCATTCTCGGGCAAGCAATTCAATGCGACCCTTCCTGTAAACGCCCCTAGCTCGAGCCGCCGTGACTCGGCCGGGTTGGTTTTGTCTGCGGTGGGTGTTAGTCCTGGCTATCATCCCAGCTCATGCCCATGATGTTGTAGCCTGCATCCACGTACACTGTCTGGCCGGTGGTTCCGCTGGACAGGGGAGAGAGCAAATAAAGGCCCAGGTTGCCGACCTCCTCGTGGGTAATCATGCGCCCCAGGGGTGCGGTGGCGTTGTACTTGGCCACCATCTTGCGAAAGCCGGGAATGCTCATGGCGGCCACGGTGCGGATGGCCCCGGCACTGATGGCATTGACCCGGATGTTCTTCTTGCCCAGCTCGTAGGCCAGATAGCGCACGCTGGCTTCCAGGGCGGCCTTGGCAATGCCCATCACGTTGTATTTGGGCACCACCTTCTCAGACGCGTAGTAGGTCAGGGTGATCAGGCTGCCGCCTTCGCGCAGGAGCGGCTCGGCTTCGCGGGCGACGGCCACCAGCGAGTAGGCCGAGACCTGCAGGGCGGTGTTCCAATCGGCGGCGGTGGTGTCGATAAACCGCCCTTCCATGGCGGGCCGGGGCGCAAAGGCAATGGAGTGCACCAGATAATCCAGCCCCCCCCAGGCCTGCCCCAGGTCGGCAAACATGGCCTTGAGGGCAGCTTCGTCGGTCACATCGACCTGGTATAGGCGCTGATTGGGCCGCCCTGCGGTCAGTTTTTCCAGCTTCTCGCGCAGCCGTTCCCCTTGATAGCTGAAGGCCACTTCGGCGCCTGCCGCGTGGAGTTTTTCGGCAATGGCCCAGCCCAGGCTGTGCTCGTTGGTTACGCCCATGACCAGGGCTTTCTTGCCGGATAAGTCAATACAGACCATAACCCACGTATCTTACACCCCCTCGAGTGCCGGCAGTCCCCCTTGCGAGGGACTTTGAAATGATTCCAACCGCTTCCCCCCGCTACAGATTTGACCCTTTTGAACCAATCCTCATAAAAAACCCGTAGACTGACGTTTGAAACGGGTTATCTGGAACATTACCAATCGCGGGACATTTCTCACTACTGCAACCATCACCCGTTGGGCTATAAACACGCTACAAAGCTCGGGTCTCTTTTTTGGGCAGAGAGGGAGGTAAACATGCCAGCACTTCAACAGGGGGTAGCAGTCGTGGAAGGTATCCAGTGCGAGTGGGTTCCGGGCACCATGAACCAGGTCAGGGTTCACCTGCCGGGTCATGATGTACAGGTGAGCCTCGAGCAGTTGCAGCAGATTGCCGGGGTGGATGCTGTTCACGAACTCTACCTCAAGGGCCTGATCTCCCTCCCCCTGAGCAACAAGCTGCGCGAAGCCTTCGATAAGGCCTAACCTCGAGCGAGATTGCTCCGGGCGACCCCGCGGGGTTGCTTTTTAGGGTTTGGCTCGAGGCTCGAAGCCTTTGACCATGGCCATCGAGCTTTTGGCCTTTCGCTTTTCGCATGGAGCGCTCTTCACATATTGTGAGCCACTCGAGTTCAAGAAAGCCTGGTTCTGAACAGAACCGTGGCCGCCTGGAAACTCGAAAACCTGCGTCTCGGCCCAGACGCAACGCAGACACTTGTCCCTTCTCGTTTTCGTGGGCGGCCACGTCTGTGAAGAGCGCGATACAAGCCCATACAACCACACCCGCACAGCAAGTCCATCCTAGCCTGGACTCGCCCCATAGGGGGGCCAGGTGGGGTGGCTGGCCTGGCCCTAGCAGATGAGGGGCCCTGTCCGATACCCTCCCCAACCCTGTGCGGTAGGGAGGGGCTTGCAGGCCATCGTTCTTTGGAATCTGTAGGCGTCTAGGGGTCTTTTTACGACGGTGTATTTAGCCTATCCTGTTCGGTACAATACCCCCATGACCACAGCCCAGGAGCGGTTGGCTCGCTTTGGCGATGCGGAGCATTGCCTCAGGCATCTGGAGCGCTCGAGGCGCGAGCTGTTGCATTTGCTGCACCGCCTTTCCGACGAGCAGCTCTTTTGGCGGCCCGGCCCGGACATCTGGAGCGTGGCCGAGGTGGCGGAGCACATCTCCTTGGTGGAGGAGTCGGCGGGCAAGGTCATCCGCCGCCTGCGCAAGGTGGCGCTGGGCGAGGCTGAACCTTTTCCACCCCCTGCTCCCCTTCAGACCCGCCCCGATGGCCGCCTGCTGGCCCCACCCCTGATGGAGCCCAAGGGGGGATTGACCCGTGCGGCTTTGCTGGAGCGCCTGCGGACCGTGCGCGAGCGCGTGCTGGCCGAGGTGGCCGAGAGCGGGGAAGGCCTGCCGCACCCTCCGACCTACCCACACCCCTTTTTTGGCGACCTGACCGCCCTGGGCTGGCTGCAAACCCTGGTTGAACACGAGCGGCATCATTTGCGACAGATTCAGGAACGATTGGGGGCATGACGTATGAAATGGGAAGACCTGCGAAAGAGCCAGAATGTGGAAGACCGCCGGGGAAGCGGCCCTCGCATGGGGGGGCCTGCCGGCCTTGGCATTGGAGCGGTGATACTGGCCCTGCTGGGTGGGTTGCTGTTTGGGGTGAACCCCGCCGACATCCTCTCGCAGCTCCAGGGCGGGCCCGTAAACACCGCCCCGGCCCCCCAGAACCGCCCCGCCGAAGACCGCGAGGGCCAGTTTGTCCGCTCGATTGTGGGCGATCTGGAAGATACCTGGGGGCAGATGATTCAGGGCTACCGGCCCCCGCGGCTGGTCTTGTTCGACGGCCAGGTGGAGTCGGCCTGTGGTTTTGCCGATGCGGCGGTGGGGCCCTTTTACTGTCCGCGCGACGCTAAGGTGTACCTTGACACCAGTTTTTTTGAGCAGCTGGGGCGTCTGGCCCGGGGACAGACCAGCGACTTTGCCAAAGCCTACGTAATTGCCCACGAGGTCGGCCACCATATCCAGAACCTGCTGGGCATTTCCGACCAGGTGCGCGCCCAGCAAGCCCGCAGCAGCCAGGCGGTGGCCAACCAGCTCTCGGTGCGCTTAGAGTTGCAGGCCGACTGCCTGGCCGGGGTCTGGGGCCACTACGCGCAGAGGCGGGGTTTGCTCGAGTTTGGCGATGTGGAGGGGGCCATCGCGGCGGCCAGCGCCATCGGCGACGACAACCTCCAGCGCCGCTCGCAGGGCTATGTGGTGCCCGAGGCCTTTACCCACGGCTCCTCGGAGCAGCGGGTGGGCTGGTTCAAGCGTGGTTTCCAGAGCGGCGACCCCAACCGCTGCGATACCTTCCGCTAAGCCCTGCCAATCCAGAAGTGGCAGGCCCTTAGCCCGTCCCGCTGGCAGAAGGGGCGTTCGGCAGGCAGGCCGGTGGCCCTGGTGATGACCTGGGGCAGCAGGTTGCATACCGGCTCGAAGCGCTGCCCGGTGGCGTGGTACAGGCAGTTGTGGGCTTTGAGCTCCCACCCCGCCGGGGTTTCCTCGAGGGTGGCGAGCATGTCGCCATAGTCCAGGTGGCGGAGCAGGGCCTCGAGCCTGGCCGGGCCCGTAAGGCCCTCGAGCTTCCGGCCCAGCTCCGTCGCCATGCTTGCGGCCACCCCGTCCAGCAGCCGTTCAAGCAGGCCCCCTCGTTCGGCCTCCGCCAGAACCGCGTCCAATAGCTCGGGGTAGCGTTTGGGAAAAAGGCCCTCCGAAGCCTGGGTCAGTCGGTACACCGTGGCCGGGCGGCCCTTGCCTGCTCGACGCTGCTCCCGCGCGAGCCAGCCCATTTTCTCGAGGCTGCCGAGCTGGTGCCGGATAGCGGTCTCGCTGAGGCCTAGGTGCGCCATCAAATCCTTGATGGTGCTGGGGCCGTGCTGTTTGAGGTATTCCATCAGGGGGCGGGGCGTGTTCATGGGGACTCCAGAGGGGCTTGATTTATTTTTCGCTATTTCCACTATTGAAATAGCAGCAAATAGAGAATACCCTAACCGCAGAGATACGGTGAAGTTCGCAAACCCGAACGCACCGTCTCGAGGAGGAGAAATGAAACCCAACGAAGGTACAACCGACCGGATCATTCGCCTGGTGCTGGCGGCGGTGCTATTCCTCTTGGCTTTTACGGTGGCCGGTGGGGTCTGGGTCTACGTGGCCGCCGGATTGGGCGCGGTCATGTTGTTGACGGCAGCCATTGGCTTCTGCCCCCTGTACGCCCTCCTGGGCATCCACACCTGCCCGCTACCCCAGCGCAAGGCCTGAGCCTGCCCATCACGGGGTACAGTCTGTCTTTGGAAGAGCGTTAGAATAAAGTTGGAAACAGGCCAGTTCAACCTCAAGGCTTGGCTCATGCATGCCAGGGCTCTGTTTCCAATAAAGGAGGAAACCATGGTTCCCAACGTGGGTAGCACAGACCGCATGGTTCGCTATGTGCTGGCAGTGGTGTTTTTCCTGATTGCCTTTTTTGGTAGCAGCGGCATCTGGGCCTGGGTGTTTGGGCTGCTGGGGGTTGTCATGGCCGTAACGGCCACCCTCAATTTCTGCCCCCTCTGGGCGGTGTTCAAAGTCAATACCCGGGGAAAAGCGACCTGAACGCGCTCCTCCCTGGCCCCGGCTTTCAGGCCGGGGTTTTGTTTTGGGTGAGGGCATGGGGTGGGGTGTTGATGGCGCCTCGAGCCCCCCAAAGCAACCAGAAGGCCAGGGAGAAAAAGAAAGCGACAAGCAAAAATAGCGCCGCAGGCCCCTGGGCCTGGTAGAGCGCACCCCCCATCGGCCCGGCCAACAGGTGGGCCAGACCAAAGGCCAGCCCGTTGCGCAGGCTTTGCAGGGTGCTGACCTGGTGGGCCGCGGCGCGGGCGTCCACAATCCGCACCGAGCCCACGAAAAAAAGCCCAAACCCCATCCCGACCACCATTCCACAGACCAGCATCAGCGCCGGACTGTTGGCTAGGGCCATGCCGATATAGGCCAGGCCATAAAGCCCGGCAGAGAGCATCAGCACCCCGGCGTCGCCCAGCCAGCGGGAGAGCCAGCGCTCGTAGCGCATGGTGACAATCTCCACCAGGGCGATGGTGCCATACAAAAACCCCACCATGGCGGCAGCACCGCCCCGATCCTGCACGGCCAGTCCTAAAAAGGGGGCTGCCAGACCCACCCCAAACCCCATCAGCAGCACACTGGCCAGCAATAAAAGGGTGCCCCGGTCGTGTCGGAACAAGCCATGCAGCGTGTGTAGCAGGCTTCCCCTGGATCCTTCTATGGCGGCTGCTTCAGGCAGGGCCCGCGCGACGGCAATCAGGGGCAGGGTAAACACCGCTGCCACCATAAACATGGCCTCGTACCCCACCCGGGCCCAGACCAGCCCTGCCAGTGCGGAACTCAGGGCAAAGCTCAGGCTGCCCCACAAACGCATGCGGCCATACTCGAGGCCGTTCCGGCTGGCCATCCGCCCAATCAGGCTGTCGGCCAGCGGGGCCGCCAGCGCCAGGCTGAGCCCTAAAGCCGCCATACCCAGCAACACTCCCCCAAAGCCCCTGGCAAAGTACAGTCCCAAGAGCGACAGGACCAGAGCCAGCAGAGAGGCCATCAGTACCGGCACCCGCTTATTCCGCGCATCGGCCCAGGCCGCCACCGGTGGGCTAAAGAGCAAGCTGCACAACGGAAACAGCGCAATAGCCAGGCCAATTTGCGTGGGACTCAGACCCAGTTCCCTAAAATGCACTGCCAGAAAGCCCTGATAAAGCCCATTGGCCCCCCAGAAGGCAAAGTAGTACAGCGCGCCCCGCAACTTCAAAGACAACGGCACCCGGCCATTCTACTGCGCTCCAGATTGAACTGGGCAGGCTCACGGGACCGATCCTGATCCTTTAGCAACACCTTGCACACCTCGCATCGCTTTGCAATCGGCATGACCTACGCTTGAAACCAGACAGCACTTTGGGGGCGCTTGCATGCAGTGAGAAGGGCTGACTCTTCCCGGAATGGTATAAATCCCCCTGGAGCTAGGTGCTGCGGGTGGGCTGTATGTGGCGATTCCTGTGGGTTGCGATGCTTCCCTTTGGCTTCTGGGCAGCCCTCAAACAAAAAGAGGCTGAACCGGGCATTCTGCTTCAGTATTTCCACGCCCTCGAGCAAGCCTATCCGGTCTCGGTCTGTAACCAGCCCTACACCCCCATCTACCAGATCCAGGGGCGCGGCCCGTCGGCGGCTGTTACCGGCAGCGTGGTCACCCAGGGGGTGGTGGTGGGCGATTACGAAGGCCCCACCCCGGCCCTGCGCGGCTTTTACATCCAGGACATCGACGGCGATGGAGACCCCCACACTTCCGACGGCCTCTTCGTGTTCAACGGCAACAACGACAATGTTTCGCTGGGCGAGGTGGTGCGGGTGACCGGAACCGCGGGCGAGTTCCAGGATCAGACTCAGGTAAGCGCCACCACCCTCACCAAGTGCGGCACCGCCACCGTCACGCCGGTGGACGTCACCCTGCCCTTTGCCTCGCCCACCGACGCCGAGCGCTACGAGGGCATGCTGGTGCGGCTGCCCCAGACCCTCTACGTGACCGAGCACTTCCAGCTGGGGCGCTTTGGGCAGGTGGTGCTCTCGTCGGGTGGGCGGCTCTGGCAGCCCACCCAGGTGACCACGCCGGGGGCTCTGGCCAGCGCCCTGCAAGCCCAGAACAACCTCAACCGCCTCATCCTGGACGATGCCCTGCAAAGCCAGAACCCCGACCCCATCCTCTTTGCTCGCAACGGAAAGCCGCTATCGGCCTCCAACCCCCTGCGCGGGGGCGACACCGCCACCGGCATTGTGGGGGTGATGACCTACACCTGGGCGGGCCATGCCGCCAGCGGCAACGCCTACCGGGTGCGGCCCATCGGGGCCCTGAACGGCTATGTGAACTTTGTGCCGGCCAACCCCCGCCCCAGCGCCGCACCCGAAGTGGGGGGTACGTTGAGGGTGGTGGGAATGAACCTGCTCAACTTCTTCAACACCTTTGGCGGCTGTACCGCCGGGGTGGGGGGTGCGCCCACCGACTGCCGGGGCGCAGAGAACCTGGCCGAGTTCAACCGGCAGTGGCCCAAGACGGTGGCGGCTATTCGGGCCCTGAACCCGGACGTGCTGGGGTTGAACGAGCTCGAGAACGACGGCTACGGCCCCGACAGCGCCATTGCCTTTCTGGTGGACAAACTCAACGAAGCCACCGCGCCGGGGACTTTTGCCTTTATCAACGCCGATGCGGCCACCGGCCAGGTCAACGCCCTGGGCACCGATGCCATCAAGGTGGGCCTGATCTACAAGCCGGCCCGCGTAACCCCGGTAGGCCGGACGGCGGTGCTGAATACAAGGGCCTTTGTGAACGGCGGCGACAGCGTCCCGCGCAACCGGCCCTCGCTGGCCCAGGCCTTCCGGCAAAACGCCAACGGCGCCCTTTTCATCGTGAATGTGAACCACCTCAAGAGCAAGGGCTCGGCCTGCGACCTGCCCGACCCGGGCGACGGGCAGGGCCACTGCAATGCCGTCCGCACCCAGGCCGCGCAGCAACTCGCGGCCTGGCTGGCGGCCCACCCCACCGGCCTTGCCGACCCGGACCTTCTCCTGATTGGCGACTACAACGCCTACGCCCAGGAAGACCCCATCAGGGCCCTCAAGAACGCGGGCTTCGTGAATCTGCTCGAGGCCCGCCTGGGCCCCGAGGTCTATTCGTACGTGTTCAACGGACAGTGGGGCTACCTGGACTACGCCCTGGCCTCCCCCTCGCTCAGCGCCCAGGTGGCCGGGGTGGCTACGTACCCCATCAATGCCGACGAACCGGTCGTGCTCGACTACAACACCAACTTCAAGAGCGCAAACCAGGTGGCCGGCCTCTACGCCCCCGACGCCTTCCGCAGCTCCGACCACGACCCGGTGGTGGTGGGGCTGAACCTGGTTGCTCCGTAGGATGGTGGGCAGTCACCTGGCCCACCTCGAGTTTGAACCCGGCTTTATCCCTCGTCCAGCCAGTTTTCTACCCGAAGCCCCTGGATCCGTAAAAACTCACGCAGGTTGTTGGTGACGAGGGTGAGACCCAGGCTGAAAGCATGGGCCGCCATCAGCAAGTCGTAAGCCCCAATGGGCGTTCCCGCCTTTTGTAAGTCAAGACGGATGGTGGCCGCAGCATCGGCGGCCTTCTGGTCAAAAGGCAAAACCGGCACTAAGGCTATGAACCCCTCGAGGCGCTCCCGGTTTTGAGCAGCCTTATGGCTCTTCGCAATTCCAAGGGCCAGTTCGTAATAAGTGATGCTGGAAATGCCTACATCGCCAGGCTTTAGCCGTTCAACCCGGCGGAAGACCTGCTCAGGCTTTTGGTTCATGGTGTAAATGCAGGTATCGGTATCGAGCAGATAGCGCATTTATTCTTCCTTGTCCCAAAGCGAGAAATCGCGTTCTTGCAGGGCGGGCTGTTCCCGCTTGAACTGGCCTTCCAACCCGGCCAGCAGCTTGAACGCTTGAAGCAGGTTTTGGGCCTTCTTGCGCAGCACCACTTCGTCGCCCCGGCGGAAGATCTCCACCTCGTCCACGTCGAACTGAAACTCTTTGGGCAGTCGAACCGCCTGGGAGTTGCCGCTTTTGAAGACTTTGGTGGTTTTGATGGTTGGCACAGGAATCACCGTGTATATACGTAAAGTATATACTTACCTGCACAAAGTGGCAAGCTGTTGGTTTTTACTGGCTCAAAGAAGGCAGGATTGGTTATTGGGGCTCGAGGGGAAACTCGATATGAGTGTCGCTGCTTGGCGCTCTTCACGCATTATGAGCTATTCGAGCTCGAGAAAGCCTGGTTCTAAACAGAACAGTGGCCGCCTGGATGGGCAGCCACGTCTGTGAGGAGCGCGATGTTTGGCCAATGAATGCGAGATTGGCCCTGTTTGGAGGTATTGGTCGGTGTTGGCCCATACTCCTGCTGGGTTGGTATTTTCAAAGCCCTGGTTTGTTCTGGCTGGTTAAAGCCTTTCGGTAGAGTTTCATCAGGGAAATTTTGATTGCACTGGCCTTAGACCTGCTTGAGAGGGCCGGCCCCGGAGAAACCTGATGGTGCCACCCTGGTGGCCCGAGCCGCCTCATCGGCCCAATTGCGGCATCTGCTCTTGTCTTCTTGTGAAGGGCGGCGCATATTGAGCAGACTTTGGATTGCCCGGACTTATGTTCGCCCGCCTTGCCCGCATCGTTACGCGCTACCCTATCCAGGTCATTCTCGTTTGGATGGTGCTGGTCTTGCTGGCCCTCCCGGCGGCCCGCCTGGTACCAGGCCGTCTGGCCGCCAACGCCAGCGATGTAAAAAACAGCGAGGCCCTGAAAGTCACGCAAATCTACACCGAGCAGTTCGCCCAGCAGTCGGTAGACCGCACGGTGCTGGTGAGCGAGTCCAGCCTGCCCGAGAGCGACCCCCGCTTCCGCGAGGTGTACAACCGGCTCATCGCGCGAATAGAGGGCCTCGAGGGGGTGGTGCGGCTCAGCCGCTACGACGCGCCCAGCCCCTTGTTGCAACAAAGCCCCGACGGCAAAATTACCGCCACCCTGCTCGACACCCGGCTGGAAAACGGCGAGGCCGTCATCGAGGCCCTGCGGCGCGAGGCCCAAGCAGCCCAGACCCCCCAGGTTCGCTTTTACGTGACCGGGGCAACCGCCGTCACCAAGGACTTTCTGCACCTGCTGGAAGCCGATGTGAAGCGGAGCGAGCTGATGGCCCTGCCCCTGACCGGGCTGGTGCTTTTGCTGGCTTTTGGGGCGCTGGTGGCTGCCGGCCTGCCCCTGATGGTGGGGGTGGTGGCCATCACCACCGGCCTGGCTTGCTTGCTGTTGCTCACCTATCTGGGCGAGGTGAGCAGCTTTGCCCTTTCGGTCATCACCATGCTCTCGCTGGGGGCCGGGATTGACTACGCGCTGCTCATGGTCAACCGCTTCCGCGAAGAGCTGGCCTCGGGGCGTTCGCCGCAGGCTGCGGCCTACATCACCACCCAGACCGCCGGGCGGACGGTGGCCTCGAGCGGGCTGGTGGTGGCCATTGCCATGGGGGCCATGCTGGTGCCCGACCTGACCTTCATCCGCTCGATGGGGGTGGGTGGGGTGATGTCCATCAGCCTGACCGTGCTGGCCTCGATTACCCTGCTGCCAGCCATCCTCACACTTTTGGGGGAGCGGGTGAACTCCCCCCGTCGCCTCGCCTTCAAACCCACCAGCAGCGGGCAGGCAAGCCCTTTTTGGGGCCGCTGGGCCGGGGGGGTGATGCAGCGGCCCTGGATGTGGGCGCTGGGGGTGACCGGGCTGCTTCTGGCCCTGGCCTGGCCGGCCACCCAGATGAAGCTGGGCTACACCGGGGCGTTTGGGCTGGGGCCGGGGGTGGAGTCGCGCCGGGGCCTCGAGCTCATCCGGCAGATGGGGCTGGGCGGAACCCTGGATGCTTTTGAAATCCTGCTGGATTTGGGCGAGGAAGGCTTCACCCCCGAAAACCGCGCCCGCTGGCGCGACCTCGAGCGGCGCCTCTCGGCCTGGCCCGAGGTGCGGCTGGTGGTCTCGCCATTCCTGGCCGGGCGGCTCCCAGGCCAGGGCGGGTTTGCCGAGCTGGCGGGCCTCTCCAGCCAGTACGTGAGCCAGAACCGCCGCTACCTGCGCCTGACGGTGATTCCCCGCGATGCCCTGCAGGCCCCCCAGATTCCCCAGTGGTACGCACGGCTCAAAGAGGAGGCCCGGCGGGCGGGCTTTGAGCGGGCGCTGCTGGGCGGGGCGCCGGTGGGCTCCATGGAGTTTACCCAGGCTTTGGTGGGGGCCATGCCGGCGGCCATCGGCACCGTGTTTGTGGCTACGTTTCTGCTGCTGGCCGTAGCCTTCCAGAGCCTTTTGATTCCCCTCAAGTCCATCCTGATGAACACCCTTACGGTGGGGGCGGCCTACGGCCTGATTACCCTGGTTTTCCAGGAGGGTTTGGCCGCCGGACTGCTGGGGGCGCCAAGCGATGTGGGCGGCATAGATAGCTCGCTGCCCATCCTGCTTTTTGCGGTGATTTTTGGCCTCTCCATGGACTACGAGATTTTTCTGCTGGCCCGCGTGCAGGAGGCCCACCTGGCCGGGCTGGACACCCCCCAGGCGGTGCGCTATGCCCTCGAGCGCACCGCCGGAGTGATTACCAGCGCGGCTCTGATCATGATTATCGTCTTTTCGGCCTTCGTGTTCGGGCAGGTGGTCGCCAACAAGACCATCGGCTTTGGGCTGGCGGTGGCGGTGCTGCTGGATGCGACCCTGGTGCGGCTGGTGCTGGTGCCCTCGGTGCTTGTGCTGGCGGGCCGGTGGAACTGGTGGCTGCCGGAGCCGCTCCGCCGGGTGATGCCCAAAATTCGCCTGGAATCTCAGTAGCCGTGCGGGCCGAGCGGTTTGCTGCGCGGCAAAGATGCCGGTGCATCGGAGGGAGCTGAACCGACTTTTGGTTTCGAGGGTTCCCAGGTTGGGCAGTTGTTTTCAGCACCGGCTCCAAGGCCCCCGCTCGCGGCCCCGCCGCTCCAGCATTTCAAACGAGGCGGGTTCGAGAGCCTTCGCCCTGGCCGACACCTAAGGTACTCGGGAACCATCGGACAGGTATTTCCGGAAGCCTTCCAGCGCCAGGTGCAGGGCTTTGAGGGGCAGCACCCCCAGCTTGACCAAAGCCCCTCCGCCCTTCGCACCGAGCGGCCTGAGCACCGCCTCCCAGATGGCCTCTAAATTCTCGGGGCGGCTCGGATGCTTGAGCAGCACGTAGCGGGCTTGGTCCTCGGCCTGCGCGAGCAGCAAAGCCAGCACCCCCGGCCACTCCGCCAGCCGCTTCCCGACCATGTCCAGCACGGCGTTCGGAACCTGCGCCGCGATGGAAAGGCCGGGGAACTCGGCCAGCAGCTCGCGCATCAGGCGCTCGGCCAGCTCGTCCTTGAGGGCGGCGTTTTCGGCCCGCACCCGGTACCACTCGCGGCGCATGTTCTCGAGGGGCCTTTCCAGCTCCAGCGGGCCAGCGCTGAACCGCTCGCCCAGCCGGCTGAGCAGGCGGTGTGCCTGGTCGAATAGCTCTAAGGCCTCCCAGCCCGCCACGAAGTAGATGCGGGTGCCGCCTTTGTAGCGCTCGAACTTGGTGATTTTGATGGGGCCCGCCTCGCCGGTGTGGGCCACGTGCAGGCCCCCGCAGGCCACCTTGTCCCAGTGTTCAATCTCCACCACCCGGAGGGTGCCGCTGACCTTGGGCGGGCGGCGCAGGCCGTGGGCTTTGGCCTCGGAGTGGTCAATGAAATAGGTGCGTACCGCGGTGTTGGCGTAAACCGCCCAGTTGGCCAGGGCCTCGGCCCGGCGGATGGTTTCTTCGGCGGGCTCGCCGTCAAAGTCCATGGTGCAGACCGGGCTGCTCATGTTGACCGCCCGCACGTTCCAGCCCGCAGCCCGCAAAAAAGCCTGCCCCAGCATGTGTTCGGCGGTGTGGCGCTGCATGTGGCGGTAGCGGCGGGTCCAGTTGAGCTGGCCCTGCACCTGTTGCCCTTCGGCGAGGGGGCCCTTCAGCCGGTGAATCACCTGGCCGGTGGCCTTGGCGTCCTCGAGCACCTCCAGCACCGCCACCCCCCCCAGGCTGCCGGTATCGCAGGCCTGGCCGCCCGAGGTGGGGTAGAAAAGGGTCTGGTCCAGCACCGCGTAGTGCTTTTCCCCTTCGCTCCAGGCCCGCACCACGCGGGCCTCGAACTCGCTGGCATAAGGTTGTTCCCAGTAGAGCCGCATTCTGCTAGCTTACCGAAAAGGCTGCGGGGGAAGAAAACCCCTCGCCGTGCAGCCCCCATCGGCGCAGGGGGCCTGCACCGACGGCTCAGGCCCCGCCCAGGTTGGGCTTGATTTTGGGCACGATGCGCGGAGGCTCCTTTTCTTCCTTGTCTTTAGGGGGTTCGCTGGGGGGCAGGGGGTTCTCCAGGGCCTCGCCCTCCACCACCCGCACAAACTCCTCGGCGTTCAGGGTCTCGCGCTCGAGGAGTACCTGGGTGACCCGCTCCAGCACCTCCCGTTTCTCGGTCAGCAGGTTCAGCACCCGGTCGTGCTGCTCCTGAAGGAGCTTCTGCACCGCTTCGTCAATGCGCTTGGCGGTGTCCTCGGAGTACTGCCGGGTGTCGTAGCCGCCCAGGTAGGTGTCCTCGCGCACCTGGTAGGCCACCGTGCC
The DNA here is from genome assembly GCF_025056915.1 of Meiothermus sp. GTDB lineage: Bacteria > Deinococcota > Deinococci > Deinococcales > Thermaceae > Meiothermus. The sequence continues at coordinate 23,274 of NZ_JANWVH010000036.1, forward strand.
GAAGTCGGGGTGCATGCCCCACTCGGTAATCATGCGCCGGGCCAGGTCGGTGGCCTGGCGGAAGTCGTTCTCGGCCCCGGTGGTCACATCATCGAACACCAGCTCCTCGGCGGCCCGGCCAGCCAGGGCCACCGCAATCTGGTCGGTCAGGCGCTTCTTGCTCCAGTGCAGTGTGTCCTGGCGGCTGGGCATCATAAAGCCCATGGCCCGCCCACGCGGCACGATGGTTACCTTGTGCACGTTGTCGGCATGCTCCAGGAAGTGAGCGGCCAGGGCATGGCCGGCCTCGTGGTAGGCGGTGACCTCGCGGTCTTTGGGCGAGATGACCATGCTCTTCTTGGCCGGCCCCATGATCACCCGGTCGGCGGCTTCTTCCAGGTCTTTCATGGTGATCTTTTTGCGCCCATCGCGGGCAGCCAGCAGCGCCGATTCGTTGAGCAGGTTCTCGAGGTCGGCCCCCACAAACCCCGGGGTGCGCTTGGCCAGCAGAGCTAAATCCACATCCTCAGCCAGCGGCTTGCCCTTGGCGTGAATCCTGAGGATTTGCTCGCGCCCCTTCACATCCGGCGCGTCAATGGCAACCTGTCGGTCAAAGCGGCCCGGACGCAACAGGGCCGGGTCGAGCACGTCGGGGCGGTTGGTGGCGGCCATGATGATAATGCTGGTCTCTTTTTCAAAGCCGTCCAGCTCGACCAATAGCTGGTTGAGGGTCTGCTCCCGCTCGTCGTTACCCCCTCCCACGCCCCCGCCTCGCCGGCGGCCTACCGCGTCAATCTCGTCTATGAAAATGATGCAGGGGGCGTGGCGCTTGGCGGTCTCGAACAGGTCGCGCACCCGGGCTGCGCCGACCCCCACGAACATTTCCACAAAGTCGGAGCCGGAGGCGGCAATGAAGGGCACCTTGGCCTCACCGGCCACCGCTCGGGCGATGTGGGTTTTGCCTGAGCCGGGCGGGCCAACCAGCAGCACGCCCTTGGGGATGCGGGCCCCCATCTCGTGAAAGCGGGCCGGGGCTTTGAGGAACTCCACGATTTCCTTGAGCTCCTCCTTGGCTTCCTCGCAGCCGGCTACGTCCTTGAAGTTGGTTTTAGGGGCCTCGGTCAGCACCTTGGCCCGGCTTTTGGTAAAGCTAAAAGCACTGTCGCCCGAGGGACCTCTGTTGCGCGAGAAGAAGAAAAAGATTGCCACCAGCAAGCCGATCAGAAGTAAGGGAATCAGGAAGCCCAGCAAAGGGTTTTCCCGCCGGGGTGGGGCAATTTCCACCTGAATTTTCTTGTCGCCCCACTCGCGGATGGTGGTGGTGTCGATGGGGCCGGGCGCAAAGGTCACGTACTGGTCGCCGTCGTCCCGGCGGGTTACGTTGAGCTGCCGTCCATCCACCGCAATTTTGGCCACACGGCCCTGGTCAATCTCGTTGAGAAAGGTGGTGTAGGCCACCTGATTGGTGGGCTGCTGATTGGAGGTCAGGCTAAAAGCCCAGGCAATCAGAATAGCTGCAAGCAAAACAAACCAAAGGTTGAACGGCAAGCGGTTCATTGTCCTCCCAGCGTACACCCTATTATAGATAGAAAGGTAGTCAAAAGAACCGTGCGCTGTAAGGTCCGAATGTCCTTTTGTGGACAGGCTTAGGCTACTCTTGAGGATGGTATTTTAGGAATAAATTCCAGGGAAATGTAAGTTGAGCGCGGATTTGGGCACGGGCATGGAGGACAGCACAGAAAATGGAAGGTGTCGTTGAGCCAGGCTGGAGGTTGGCTCGAGCACATGTGCACTCACCCCGTACCTTGGTGTATCCGCCAGTAGAACGGAACTGTTGAGACCTTGATACAACTACACTCAACTCTATTGACTATATGATTAACAAAAGCTATCCTATAGGTTAGTGAGCCGTGCTTAGTGCGGCAAGCGGAGGATGTATGGCAAAAGCCGTAGGAATTGACTTAGGAACCACGAACAGCGTCATCGCCATTATGGAAGGCGGCAGCCCGGTGGTGTTGGAAAACGCCGAGGGCGAGCGCACCACCCCGAGTGTGGTGGCGTACAAGGGCAGCGACCAGCTTGTGGGCCGGGTGGCGCGGCGGCAGGCCGTGCTCAACGCCGAGGGCACCGTGTTCGAGATCAAGCGCTTCATCGGGCGCAGCTGGGACGAGGTCCAGGACGAGGTCAAGCGGGTGCCCTACAAGGTGGTCAAGGGCCCCGATGGGGGGGTGCGGGTGGAGATTCAGGGCAAGCTCTACACCCCCGAGGAAATCTCGGCCATGATTCTGCGCAAGCTGGTCGAGGACGCCAGCAAGAAGCTGGGCGAGAAGATTACCAAGGCCGTAATCACCGTGCCGGCCTACTTCAACAACTCCCAGCGCGAAGCCACCGCCAACGCCGGCAAGATTGCGGGCCTCGAGGTCTTGCGCATCGTCAACGAGCCCACCGCGGCGGCGCTGGCCTATGGCCTGGACAAAAAGGGCCACGAGACGGTGCTGGTCTTCGACCTGGGCGGGGGCACCTTCGACGTGACGGTGCTCGAGATTGGCGACGGGGTCTTCGAGGTGAAAGCCACCGCCGGCGATACCCACCTGGGTGGATCCGACTTCGACCACGCCATCGTGAACTGGCTGGCCGAGGAGTTCAAGAAAGAGTCCGGCGGCGTAGACCTGAAGGCCGACCGGCAGGCCCTGCAACGCCTGATTGAGGCAGCCGAGAAGGCCAAAATTGAGCTTTCGGCGGTCACCGAGACCACCATTAGCCTTCCCTTCATCGGCCTCGACCCGGTCTCCAAGACCCCTCTGCACCTGGAGAAGAAGCTCACCCGGGCCAAGTTCGAGGAGCTGATTGGCCCTTTGCTCAAGAAGATTCGCGGCCCCGTCGAACAGGCCCTGCGCGACGCGGGTTTGAGCGCAGGCCAGATTGACGAGGTGCTGTTGGTGGGCGGCTCGACCCGCGTCCCGGCGGTGCAGCAGATTGTGAAGGAGATGCTGGGCAAGGAGCCCAACCGCAGCGTGAACCCCGACGAGGTGGTGGCCTTGGGGGCCGCTGTACAGGCAGGGGTGCTGACCGGGCACGTGGAAGACGTGGTGCTGCTGGATGTGACCCCGCTCTCGCTGGGGGTGGAGACCAAAGGTGGGGTGTGCACCGTGCTGATTCCGCGCAACACCACCGTGCCCACCCGCAAGTCGGAGATCTTCACCACCGCCGAACACAACCAGCCCTCGGTGGAGATTCACGTGCTGCAAGGGGAGCGCCCCATGGCCGCCGACAACAAGAGCCTGGGCCGTTTCCGCCTGGATGGTATCCCGCCCATGCCCGCCGGGATGCCGCAGATCGAGGTCACCTTCGACATTGACGCCAACGGCATCCTGCATGCCACCGCCAAGGAGAAGTCCACCGGCAAGGAAGCCTCGATTACCATCCAGAACACCACCACCCTCTCCGAGCAAGAGATTGAGCGCATGGTGAAGGAAGCCGAGGCCAACGCCGAGGCCGACCGCAAGCGCAAGGAACACGCCGACCTCAAGAACAACCTCGACACCGCCCGCATCCAGGCCGAGCGGGTGATGGGTGAAAAGCAAAGCACCCCCGAAGCCAAGAGCCGGCTCGAGGCCGCCATCGGCAAGGCCAAGAGCCTGGTCGAGAGCGACGGGGCCGATGCCGACCTGCGCAGCGCCACCGAGGAACTGCTGGCAGCTTTGCAGGCTTACGAGCAGGGCGCCGCTGCTTCGAGCGGGCAGTCTGCCGGCAGCACGCCCAAGTCGGACGACGTGATTGACGCAGACTACAAACCCGCCGACTAAGCTCGAGGGCCGGGGGGTAGAGGCCCCTCGGCCTCAGATGTGTTGAGGTGTGTATGGAGAACAAGGAAACCGTGGCCGAATCCCCTGCGCCGGAGACCAGCGAGCTGCCCGAGCTCGAGCGTCTGCGCGGCGAGGTGGAGTTTCTAAAAGCTGAGCTCGAGGCTTCCAAAAACAAGTTCCTGCGCCTGTATGCCGACTTTGAAAACTACAAGAAGCGCATGGTGCAGGAGCTGGAGTCGGCCCAGCGCAACGGCAAATTCGATGCGGTGCGGGCCTTGCTCGGCACGCTGGACGACCTCGAGCGGGCCTTGGGTTTTGCCAGCGTCAAGCCCGAAGACCTAATTCCCGGCGTGAGGAGCGTGCTGGAAAACTTTGCCCGCAGCCTGAAGGGCCTGGGGGTGGAGGCCGTGCCTGGGGTTGGGGCCGAGTTCGACCCGCGCTACCACGAGGCCATCGGGGCTGTGGAAGGGGAGGAAGGCAAGGTGATGCACGTCTATCAGCAGGGCTTCCGCTACGGCGACCTGCTGGTGCGGCCCGCCCGGGTGGTGGTAGGAAATGGCGTGAAGGAGGCAGAGGGCAGCGAGCCGGGTGCGCACAGCGAGAAGAACTAAAGCCCTCTGCCCTCGGCGCCCGGCTCTCGGTTGACTATGGCCTACAAGGACTACTACAAAATTCTGGGGGTCTCGAAAAACGCTTCCGAAGACGAAATCAAGAAAGCGTTCAAGAAGCTGGCCCGCAAGTACCACCCCGACGTCAGCAAGGAGCCGGGGGCCGAGGAGCGCTTCAAGGAAATCAACGAAGCCTACACGGTCTTGTCCGATCCCGAAAAGCGCAGGTTCTACGATACCTACGGTACGGCGGCGGGCAGCGGCCAGTGGCAGGGCCCCCCGCCGGGCCAGGGCGGTTTTGGGGGTTTTGGCGGTAATGTGGGCGATTTCTCCGATTTCTTCCAGCAGTTGTTTGGCAACCTTGGGGGCCGGGGGGGCTTTGGGGGGTTTGGCGACCTGTTCGACGCTGCGGGCCCCGGTGCCCGCCGGATGGGGGCCGACCTCGAGGCCGAACTCCCCCTTACCCTGGAGGAAGCCTACCGGGGCGGCGAAAAAACCATTTCCATTGGGGCCGAACGCATTACCGTGCGAATCCCGCCAGGGGTGCGGGAAGGCCAGAAGATTCGCCTGGCCGGTAAGGGCCGGGCCGGGGGAGACCTGTACCTGCACATCAAGCTTCAGTCCCGGCCCGAGATGCGGTTAGAAGGCGACGACCTCTACACCGTGGTGGAGGTGCCTGCACCCATTGCGGTGGTCGGCGGCAAGGTGCGGGTGCAGACCCTCGACGGCCCCGTCGAAATGACCATTCCCAAGCGCACCCAGGCCGGGCGCAAGCTGCGCCTGAGCGGCAAGGGCTGGCCCCGCAAGGACAAGAGCCGTGGAGACCAGTACGCCGAAATTCGCATCACCATTCCAACCCATCCAGGCCCTGAAGAAGAGCGTCTGTATGCTGAACTGGCCAAGCTTGTCAGGGTAAGCTAGAAGTCGCTCCGGCAAGTTGCAGCTTGCGATTGCCAGGATTGAAACCCGCTCGAGGGATGGTTCAACGTCCTTGAGTCCGTCCCCGGCGTTCGTATCGCGCAACGTTTGCACCATCGCGCTCTTCACAGGCGTGGCTGCCCACGAAAAC